>CALWRE010000182.1 GCA_944383835.1 uncultured Lachnospiraceae bacterium
TGCGCTGCTCCCTTCTGCCGGAGGAGCAGCCGACGCAACCTCCACTATAAACTATCCCATAATGGGAGAGTCAAGGGTCTTTTGCTCCCGTATGCAGAAAGGGGGAAACGGTTCATATCAGGCAGGCATAAGGGGGAAAACGGATAAAAAAAGGCTGCCCGCTGTGGAAAACAGCGGACAGCCTTTGGAAAATCTCCAGCGATCTGCGAAACAGAGCTGTCAGAATCAGTCGTGCAGGTAAGCGTATACCGGCAGGCCGTTCTCATACTGCACGGGAGAAGCGCCCTGGATCAGAGGCAGGGCATATTTGATATAACCCTCGCCCACATCTCTGCCTCCGTTGGTAATCCACTCGGCAGGGAAAGGCTTCTCCTGGTTGCAGACTTCGTTTACGTCTACGCGGACGTAATCGATATGGTATTCCTCGCCCTCGGCTCTCTTGAAGCCGATCATGATGCCGGTCTCCCCTTCCAGGGCAGCCTTGACGCCTTCGGAACCGGCGGCGGCAGCCTCGGTTACATCGGTCAGGGAGGACAGGTGGGCGGCGCAGCGCTGCAGCAGGCTGAACTCAATGGGACGAACCTTGCAGCCGAATTTCTGCTTCACCAGGTCAGCCAGGTAGGAAGCGGTGCCGGCCAGGGACTTGTGGCCGAAATTGTCAACGGCGATATCGGAGGTGGCGTACTCGCAGATGAATTTGCCCTCTGCGTCATGAACGCCCTCGGATACGGCTACCATTACGTTGTTGGTCTTCTTGAAGGCCTCTTCCACGTCGGCCAGGAAGGAATCTACGCTGAATACGGTCTCAGGCAGGTAGATCAGAACCGGGTTGTCCCCCTCGAACTTACGGGCCAGGACGGAGGCTGCGGTCAGCCAGCCGGCATGGCGGCCCATGATCTCAACGATGGAGACGAATTTGGAGCCGTAAACGCCGGCATCCAGGCTGATCTCACGGCAGCTGGCAGCAACATACTTGGCAGCGCTGCCGTAGCCGGGGCAGTGATCGGTGCAGATCAGGTCGTTATCGATGGTCTTAGGCACACCGATGAAACGGATGGGGCTGTTGATGCTGGCAGCGTAACGGGACATCTTGCTGACGGTGTCCATGGAATCGTTGCCGCCGATATAGAAGAAGTAGCCTACGTTCAGGTTCTCCAGCTCCTTCATCAGCTGCGGGAAAACCGGATCCGACAGATCCTCGGGCAGCTTGAAACGGCAGGAGCCCAGATAGGAAGAGGGGGTAGACTGCATAATTTTAAGCTCGTCCTCGGACATATCGGACAAAACGACTTTCTTACCGTCTAAAAAGCCCTTGATGCCGTTGACCATGCCGTAGACGCAGCCAACCTCATCCGGATGCTTCATGGCCTCGGTAACGACGCCGTAGAGGCTGCTGTTGATGACAGAAGTAGGGCCGCCGGACTGGCCGACGATAACATTTTTCTTGCTCATAATTCCACTCCTTATTTGTATAGTTTGGATGGATGCTTCATTCGCACACCTGCCATAATTCTATAACAGGATGGAAGATTATGCAAGGGGAAAAGCGATAAAAGCGGCAATGTCGGCGATTACCTGACCGTCCACCTGGCTTTTAACGGCGTATTCGCTGGTATCCTGCCGGCCCTGGGTGGGCATCATCAGATGGTTGAGGCCCTCGTAGAGACGGAAGACTACATTGCTGCGCCCGTCCAGGGCTTCCTGCCACAGCGGATAATCCACGTCGGCATAGACCTGGAAGTCGGCGTCGCCCTGCAGAATGAGGATCGGCATTGTAATTTCATCGATGAAGTTCATGCCGGCGTATCGCTCCAAGGAAGACCAGTAAGTCACCGGGAGTCCCAAAAGCAGAGTCTCGGGGGTAATGTCCTCGGGAAGGGTATCCAGGTCGGCCAGCTGGCCGGAGGCGGAGAGGTCATTTAAGGCGGCCGTATCCGCCTCGACCTGGGCCAGCTGCAGGTTCAGCAGGAACTGCTCTTCTTCGGAAAGGCTGGGCCTGGCTGCTTCGGCTGCCGCCATGTTCTGGTCATAGGAAATCTCCCAGAGCCTGCGCAGGCTCCCGGCCATGGAGATAATGCCGGCCAGTTCCGGGTGGTCGGCGGCGATGGCAGGGGTCAGCATTCCGCCCAGGCTGTGTCCCAGCACGTAGATGCGGTCTGCGTCCAGGCGGCTGTCCGCTTCGGCCAGGGCAATAGCGGCGTCCACATCCTCCAGCACCTCGTCTTCTATGGTAACGGCGGCAGGGTCGGAGGCAGCCTCGGGGTAGGTATAATAGCGCTTGTCGTAGCGGATGGAGGCGATTCCTTGTTCGGCAAGCCCCCAGGCAATGTCCCGAAACGGCGTATTGCCGGTGATGGTTTCGTTCCGGTCTGAGGCGCCGGAGCCCTGGACCAGGATTACTACCGGAGGCTTATCCGTACCCTGCGGCAGAGTCAGGGTGCCGGAGAGAGGATAGGCGGGATCCCCTGTGACCGTGATTTCCTCTTCGATAACACCTTCGGGAACGGAAGGAGTATCCCCTGTCACTGCGCTGATATCCTGATAGGTGAGCCACATTCCCTGGACCGCAGCGGCGTCGTCGAAGCTGATCTGCACCAGGATGCCGTTGCCCTCGTATTCGTCAATGACGGAGACCAGGCAGTTTTCCCCGTCCAGGACGCTGTCCACCGACAGGGTTCTTATGTAAGCCCCCAGAGGAAGGACGGTGGAATCCCAGCTCTCCTTCAGGGCCTCGGCGGAGAGGACGGCGGCCATCTGTTCGTTGAACTGGCTGGCCGCTGCGTCAAAATCGCCGGCGCGCATCAGGGAGACCAGCTCCTCCGCCTTCTGCTCCAGGGAGGCCTGTCTCTCCTCGCCGCTGACGGCAGGCTGCTCCGAAGGGGAGGCGGACGCGGATGCAGAAGCAGGCTCGGATGCGGAATCCGGATCGGATGCAGATGCGGATTCCGCTGGGGATGGCTCTGCACTCTCTTGGGAGGGGGCGGAGCAGGCCGCGAAAAGGGTTATGGATAAAAGGGCCGAGATGAGCAGAATTAAAAAGCGTTTCATAGTTTTCCTCCTGCGGACAGGGGTTAACGATAGAGGCTGCCCCTGCCGAAAAATATTTAGATAAAAATCTAAATAAAGTATACCGCCCTCGATTTTTTTCGTCAAGGAGGCCGGAGAAAAAAACCATTAGGATTGCGTTAAAATCTGTTTCAAAATTGCCGTTCCAAAATTTCTTTCTGCCCCTATTTCTTTCCCCGCGGACGTGATATAATGAGCCTTACAGAGCTCCGTACTTGCTCTGGGAGCTCTATAAGGCGAATGCCTTCATTGAGCCGATCAGCGAGATGGTACAACAGAAATAGCACGGCAACCCGTTTCTTTAAGTGAAAAAGAGGTGTTGAAAAATGTCGGTTATACAGATACTTCCGCCTCTGGAAGTGATAATCCTGAATTCCTTATCTTTGGACCGGTGCTGTCATCGAAAATATTCGGCGGGGAAGACCGTCGCGGTTCTTGCGCTGTTTACCTGCGCGCTCGCTGTTTTTTTCCAGTGGCTGTCTTCCTATATCCCGGTCGAAGGGGATGGGAAACTGGCTTTGGCGGGCTTTCTGTATATTATTCCCCTCAAAGCTCTCTATAAGGAAGAGTTTCCCCTCCTTTTTGCCGTGATGTGCGCCTGCTGGGTGTATACGATGGGGATGTTCGCCCTTGCCCTGCAGATTGCGGCCGCCTGGTTTGGGGGAAACCGCGTCTGGTTTTTGTTTTTCATCAATGCCCTGCTTCTTTTGACGCTCTATCCTTTTCATTCCCAGGTCATTCCCAAGTTTGTCTTCATCATCGAAAACATCCGGTATTTTAAAAAGGAGTGGTATAAATATCTGGCGGCCAGCAACTGCCTGAATTTTCTGCTGCTGGTGGTTTTGAGCAATGCTTTTGCGGCGGGAGGGGGGTCTCCGTTTAAGGTTCTGGCCTTTTTGATGCTGCTTGCCTCGATTGCCCTGTCCTATTTCATCCTTTACCGGATTGTGCTGGATTCGATCCGGCTGAATGAGCTGGAGCATGTGGCGAACCACGATCCGCTGACCGGCCTGGGAAACCGGGCGGGGCTGTGGAAACGGCTGCAGGTTCTGCTGGAGACCGACCAGGAATTTACCGTGCTGTTTATGGATTTGGATCATTTTAAGCAGATTAACGACCGGTATGGCCATCTGACGGGAGATCGATACCTGCAGCATTTTGCGAAGATCAGCTCCCGGATATTGGCGGACTGCGGAGAGCTGTATCGCTTCGGAGGAGACGAATTTATTGCGGTTTGTCTGGGTACGGTATCCGCCGATACCATGGACCGGCTGAAAAAATGCCGGGAGTGGGAGGACGGGGCTCCCTGCCCCTTCAACCAGGTGACCACGGGGCTGCTGCTCTGCAGGCCGCCGCATCCGAGTTTGGACCAGGTTTTGCAGAAGGTGGATGAAATCATGTATCAAAACAAATATGCGAAAGAATATTGAAGTTTACAGAAAAAAATGATAAAATAAAATCATGACAAAACAATTCTTTTGGGAAGGAGGAATTGCCATGGCTGAAAGGATAAAGATTGCCGAGGGAAAACATGAAATATATCGGGAGGGTGATACGTTAATAAAGGTATTCGACCTGGGCTTTCCGAAGGCGGAGGTGCTCAATGAAGCGCTGAGCAACGCCAGAGTAGAGGAGCTGGGATTGAACGTACCGAAGATACTGGCTGTATCCGTGATTGAGGATGGCCGCTGGGCGATCACAAAGGAATTCATAGAGGGTGAGAACCTGGAGGAAATCATGATGCGGGAGCCGGAGCGGATCCGGGAATTGATCGGACAGATGGTGGACCTGCAGCTGGAGATGCACAGCAAGCGCTGCGCCCTGCTGGGGAGCCTTCAGGAGAAGATGAGCCGCCAGATCAGCGAGCTGGATGAGATCAGCGAGATTACCCGGTATGAGCTTTTGACCCAGCTTAACAGCATGCCCCGCCATGTAAAGCTCTGCCACGGCGATTTCTGCCCTGCCAATATTATTGTGGATAAGAACGGGGAAATGCACCTGGTTGACTGGGTACATGCCAGCCGGGGAAATGCCAGCGCCGACGCTGCCAGGACCTATCTGCTCCTGATGCTTAAGAATTCGGATTGGGCCGATATGTATATGGATATTTTCTGCGAGAAATCCCATACGGAGAGGAACTATGTGCAGAACTGGCTGCCTCTGGTGGCGGCTGCCCAGCTGACGAAGAAGCGCCCGGAGGAAATGGAGCTTCTGAAACGGTGGGTTGACGTGGTGCATTATGACTGATGCCATTTTGCGGAATGGCTGCATTTGATTTTTCCGTACAGAACAGGGAACAGGAGCCGGAGAATAGACGCAGCGGCCGGGTAAGTGACGTGAAGTTATTTACCCGGCTTTTGTGTGCGCATATGTTATTTCTCCGCCTTGGGCGAAAGATACTGGGGATTCCCCGCCAGATAATTGATGAACTGGGCGGCTGTCCGGCCGGAGATTCCGCCGTGGCGGATTTCCCAGCGGTTCGCCTCTCTTAAAAGGGTGGAATCGTCCAGGGAAAGCCCTCTGCGGCGAGCCAGCTTTATCACCATCTCGTCAAACTGCTGGCGCGAGGGCTTCAGATAGCAGATGCTGCAGCCGAAGCGGCTGGCCAGGGACAGCTTTTCTTCCAGGGTATCGGAGCGGTGGACATCGCTTTCATGCTCCATGTCGCTGCGGTCGCCCCAGGTTTCGCGGATCAGATGGCGGCGGTTGGAGGTGGCATAGATCAGGATATTGTCCGGCCTGGTTTCCACCCCGCCCTCGATAACGGCCTTCAGGAATTTGTATTCGACTTCAAATTCCTCGAAGGATAAATCGTCCATATAGATGATGAAGCGGTAGCCCCGGTTTTTGATCCGGGCGATGATGCTCGACAGGTCTTTGAACTGGTGCTTGTAAATCTCGATCATGCGCAGACCTCTGTCGTAAAATTCATTGACGATGGCCTTGATGCTGGTGGATTTGCCCGTGCCGGCGTCCCCGTAGAGCAGGGCGTTGTTGGCGCCGCGGCCCTCGACGAAGGCCAGGGTGTTGTCGATTAACTGCTTCTTTTGATGCTCGTAGCCGATTAAGTCGGTAAGCCTTACGGAATCCATATTGTTGATCGGGAAGATGGAGAGTTCCTCCCCGTCCCTGGATGCGATGCGGAAGGCCTTGTTTAAGCCGAACATCCCCACGCCGTAGTCCCGGTAAAAGCCGGTGACCTGGCGGAAAAATTCCTGCTCGTCGGCTGCCTGGCTGAGTGCGCGGCTTAAGCGGCGCACCTTTTCGCTGACGTTTTTGTTGTACATCCGTTCTTTCTTGACGATGGCCTGATAGTGGGTAATCAGGGAAAAACAGTCGATATCCAGTTCTTTTTCAATTCCGGCAAAATCAAAATGAAACAGGTCGATAAAGGCGAGAAAGTCAGCCAGGGCAAAGTGATTGACGCTGCCTTCGCTGGCCCCCACCTTTTCGCAGGTGAGGCTGAAAGGGTTTTCATCGGTGATCAGCAGATAGGTCAGATAATTCTGCCAGAGATTTTCGTCGAATCCATAATCCGTCGCCAGAACCAGGAGCCGCTTGATCTGGGTGAAAACCCTGGTCCGCAGCTCTTCCTTTGTCTGGCTGTGATTTTCCATTCTGCGGAAGATATCGCTAAGCTGCATCAGGATGGTGTCATCCGGCATGCTGCCGTAGATTAAAAGTCTGGATACAATCCGGTACATAATGTCGCCTGCCTTTTTCGTGTTGGGGGAAGCCTCATGGAAGCTTTCCGTTTATGCAAGTTTACTGATAATGACAACAGTTTAGCATAAGATAAAAAGAAAGGCAAAAGCTTTTTTCGTAGACCGGTGGAAGAAGATATGGTACAATACAGATATATCGGATTGCCGAAGAGGGAGGAGGTTACCAATGAATAAATGTCCACAGTGTGGGGCGGAGATGAAATTCGATCCGGACAAACAGAAACTCGTCTGCGAATTCTGCGGGACGCAGATGGAGCCGGAGAAAATGCGTTCCACGTACAAAGCCCATGTGTTTACCTGTCCGGACTGCGGGGCGGAGTTAATCAGCACCGATGAGACGGTGGCGACGTTCTGCAGCTACTGCGGCAGCCAGGTGCTGCTGGCCAGCCGAATCGAGGAGGAGGACTGCCCGGACCGCGTCATTCCCTTTAAGATTTCCAAGGAAGAGTGCGAGAGGCTGTACCGGCAGACACTGCGCAGGGCCCTGTTTGTCCCGGCCAGGATGAAAGAGGATACGGAGGTTGAAAAATTCCGCGGAATCTATATGCCGTACTGGCTTTATTCCTTTGAACAGAACGCGGCTTACCGGGTGGGCGGCAAGCAGTCGAGGCGGCGGGGCGATTATGTCTATACAAGGCATTACCGGCTGCAATCCCAGCTGGACGCCTCATGCAAGGGGCTGTCCTACGACGCTTCCGCCAGTTTTGCCGATAATCTGAGTTCGGCCATAGCCCCTTTTGCCATCCGGGAGGCAAAGGAATTTTCCCCGGCTTATCTCAGCGGGTTTTATGCGGACCGGGGCGACGTCCCTTCCTATACATATTATGACGATGCGCAGGAGATGGCCGGCCAGTATGTGGCGGAGCAGATGGACAGAAACCGTATTTACCGCAAATATAATGTTTCCCTGTCGGATATGGCGAAAGCCTTTCACCCCCGGCGCACGGAGGAAGAGCTGGGAATGTTCCCGGTGTGGTTCTTGGGCTGCCGCAGCCACGACGGGAAGAGGATCAGCTATGCCGTTGTCAACGGGCAGACCGGGAAGGTGGCGGCGGATCTGCCCATCGACCCGAAGAAATATCTCCTGGGTTCTTTGCTGCTGGCAGTTCCCCTGTTTTTCCTGCTGAACCTTTTTCTGACGCTGACGCCGACCAAGGCGCTGATTTCCTCCATTGTTCTGGCGCTCATAGCCTTATTTATCTCCAACCGGC
>CALWRE010000183.1 GCA_944383835.1 uncultured Lachnospiraceae bacterium
ATCCACTTCGCTGATGGGGACAGGAATCCTGGGAGTTCCGCAGTTTATCGATCCGGCGAATCCCGCCAACATTGTCATTGCGGTGATCGGCTATGCTCTTTCCATCGGTCTCTCCTTCCTTTTTACCATTATCTTGTATAAGGATGAAGAGAAGAAAGAGATGAAAGCCTGACTGTCGATGACGCAGGCAGATAGAAAAAGAACATAAAAACAAAACCCAAAGCAACGGAAAGGCAGGACTATGACAGAAATCGGATTCGACGAAAAATTCCTATGGGGATGCGCCACGTCGGCGTTTCAAGTGGAAGGAGCATATAATGAAGACGGCAAGGGTTTATCCCTTGCCGACTTAAGGAGCATGAATATCAATCCGGCAGAAGAACCGACAAAGGCGCTTGCAAATACCGGGGACAAGATTGCGGACAGCACGGTAGCCAGCGATCACTATCACAGATGGGAGGAGGATCTTGCGCTGATGAAAGAGTGCAGGCTGAAATCCTATCGGTTCTCCATTGCATGGACCCGAATCTTCCCCCATGGAGATGATGCTGGGGTGAATCAACTGGGCGTGGCGTTTTATGATAAAATTGTCGATCGGCTGAATGAATATGGCATTGAGCCCATTGTGACGCTTTATCACTTTGATTTTCCGGCCGGGCTACAGGAGAAATACGGGGACTGGGCGGATCGGCAGTCCATCGAGGATTTTGACCGCTATGCCAGCTTTCTGTTTGCACATTTTAAGGGGCGGGTTAGATACTGGCTGGTCAACAATGAGCAGAACGCCATGATCCGAAGGGACGGGTATCTGGGAATCACAGAGAAAAATCCTCTGAAGCGGGAGCAGATTCGGCATCGCTGCAACCATCACATGTTTGTCGCCTGCGCAAAGGCCATTGCCTCCTGCCATCGGATCGATCCGGAGGCGAAGATCGCTCCGGTCATGGCCTATGCGCCGCACTACCCGACAAGCAGCAGGCCGGAGGATGTTTTGGCCGCCAAAAATGCCAATGATCTGTATTTCCACTATATGATCGACGTGCACTGCAGAGGCGAGTATCCGGGATATTACCTCAGATGGCTGAAAGATAATGACTGGCTGCCCGAAATAACGGATGAGGACCGAGAGATTCTGCGCGGCGGCAAGCCGGATTTCTTCGGCTTTAACTATTATCGATCCAATGCGGCGCAATATTGCCCGGAGGATGTAAGCCCTGAGCTGGTGGAGAGGTACCGTGTGGACGCCAGAAGCAGGATGCTGCCGGGAATATGCAGATGCCTACCCAACCCGGTGATTCCGGAGGATCCGCTCAACAAGTGGAAACTGGATCCCATTGGCCTGCATATTGCATTTCGGAATGTATACGAGCTTTGCCATCTTCCGCTGATGATCTGCGAAAATGGTTTTGGCGCCCCGGATGTATTGGAAGAAGATAAAACCGTTCATGATGCCTATCGGATCGAATACCTGAGACAGCATATTCTGCAGATAAACGAGGCAGTGCAGGACGGTATTCCGGTAATCGGCTATCATGTCTGGACCTTCCAGGATGTGATCAGCACATCGGAGGGCTTCCGAAAGAGGTATGGTCTGGTCTACATAGACCGGGACGAGGAGGGCGGCACTTTGGACCGCTATAAGAAGGACAGTTTTTACTGGTACCAGAAGGTGATTGCGACCAACGGCAGATGCCTGGCATAGTCAGCTGCGCACCTGCCGCAGAAATTCCTCCATGGCTCGGCTGAGGTAGCGGCCCTTCTTCCAGTAAAAGTAGATGCTGCGGGCGCTGTCTTCTCCCTGGAGCTTGTAGTAAGTTACGCGGGGATCCGGCGGCACGCAGCGGATCAGGGTGTCGCCGATGAAGGACAGGCCCATGCCGGAGGAGGTGATGTTGTAGGAGGTCAGCTGCTGATCTGCCTGGAACAGTACCTTGGGGCGGAAATTGTTTTTCTGAAAAATGTCCGCCGCCCGTTTCCAGGTATCGTTCTCCGGTTTGAGAAGGATAAAGGGCTCATCCCGGAAGGCGGTCAGGGGAACGGCAGGCAGATCCGGATCCAGAAAGGAGCCGTCGCAGATGCGTTCGACAGGGATTTGGTAGGAAGTGAGAGCTTCATTTACCGCCAGGGCTTGCGGCACGGCCAACAGCAGATGTTCTTCCCGGTAGATGCAGCGGTCGAAGATCTCCGGATCCAGCTCGCAGTTGTCAAGGAGGAGGTCAACCTCGCCGGCCTGCAGAAGCCGGGCCAGATGGGCGGTGGTTTCCTCCACCAGCTCCACGTCGATGCCGGGATAGCGCCTGGCAAAATCCGCCATCAGGGGCGGCAGAACCCAGGAAGAGAAGAGGCTGCTCCCGCCCAGGGTGAGGCGGCCGGTGCGCAGGCTGCCCCAGTCGTTGACAAAATCCGCAAATTCATTCTGGGCCTGATGAATTTTCTCCACGGCGCGGATATACTGCCGCCCGCATTCGGTCAGTCCCAGAGGCTTGGTACTGCGGTCAAAAATCGGATAGCCCACCTGTTTTTCCACCCGCCGCACGTTGGCGCTCAGAGAGGGCTGAGAGATGAAGAGCTTTTCCGCTGCACGGGAAAAGCTTTTTTCCTTATATACGGCATAGACGTATTCCATTCCCTGAAACATAAGCAATCCTTCTTTTTCTTTTGCATTTCGCTGCACTTCTAAGCAATATCATTATACTATCCCGGTCAGTCGAAGTCAAAAGGGAAAGGGCTGCCGGCCGGGCCTGTCTTACATTGTCACGACGATTTTCCCATCCGTTTTGTGATGGTCCATGTCGAAAAGAGCTTCGGAGATCGCTTCAAAGGGATAGACCGCCCCTATATTCGGTTTGATCTGATGGCTGCGGAGAAAGGAAAAAATGTCCTCCATGGTTTGCTGGGTGGGGTAGTTGGAGAA
Source organism: uncultured Lachnospiraceae bacterium (assembly GCA_944383835.1). Classification (GTDB taxonomy): domain Bacteria; phylum Bacillota; class Clostridia; order Lachnospirales; family Lachnospiraceae; genus RGIG7193. Next base: position 2,915 of record CALWRE010000183.1, read on the forward strand.
AAAGCCCGTCAGATATACCCCGTTTGGAATTTCCTTAATGGGATCAAAGCCATTTAAGGCATAGACGCCGCCGAGAATGCCTGTGCTGCATACAATGCCGCCCTTTTCGACACAGCGCAGGGTGTCCCGGAGGGTTTTTGGCCCCACTAGCTCCAGGGCCTTGGTGACGCCGGAAAAGGAACCGGCCAGCTTTCCGGTATCCGGAACCGCCTGGTCTGCCTCTTTCAGCAGTCCCAGCTTCTGCTCCCTGTGGGTGGTGGCGATTACCCGGCAGCCCAGAGCCTTCGCCAGGCGGATTGCCGCATATCCCAGGGCGCAGGTGCCGCCCCGCACCAGCAGGGTATCGTCCTTTCCAAGCTGCAGGCATTCAAAAAGGGAACCCCAGGCTGTAAAATAGGTTTCCGGCGCCGCCGCCATCTCTGCCCAGGAAAGCTCTGTCTCAATGGGGAATACATGGCTTGCCGGCAGCAGCGCATATTGGGCATAGCTGCCGGTAAAGCTGCGGCCCATGCCTCCCATAAGGGCGGCGACTTTCTGACCTTTCTGAAAAGAACTGTCGGACGGATCCGCAATTTCCCCTACGCACTCGATGCCGGGGATAATGGGTTTTTGGATGTAGTCTGCCTGAATTTCGCTGAGGCGGAGAAGCTGCTCCGAGTGGTTCAGGCCGAAGGCTTTTACCTTGACCAGTACCCAGCCGGGACGGGGCTGAGGAACCGGCACATCGTGCAGGCGAACATTTTCCGCCTGCGTAGGCTTGGTCAGGACCACGGCTTTCATCGTTTTCGGAATCATGCGCTTACCTCCTTCCAGCACTGGGGATCTGCGGCGTAGAAATTGCCGTCTTTGCCGCTGGCAACGGCCGGGCAGCCGCGGCAGAAGGCCAGCAGCTCGCATTTGGCGCATTTTTCAAATTTTGCGTAATCCCGGTAAGCTTCCATCTGGCAGACCCAGACGTCGGCCAGCCGCTCCTCGAACACATTGCCCACTTTGCTGTTCTGAACCCGGCGGCAGGCGTAAATATCACCGGTGGGCAGAATGGTCAGGTGGCAGTTGCCGCAGTTGCAGCCGCCGTAAATCATCCCTTCTTCCACGGCTTCCGGAATTTTGAAAGCCCCGGTCTCATATTCGTACAGCGTCCAGAGATGATCCTTCTTGTTAAAATAGGTCTGGCAGCCGGCCTCTTCGTAGGCCTTGAATTTTTTGTCGCAGTCATCCAGCAGCTGGCGGTAGCGTTTTGGCGTGATGCCCACATCTTTTTCCTCGCTTGTGGGGCAGTAGCGGGCAAAAGCAGAGACATTGGCCCCGGCCTGCACCGCTGCGTCGATAATGTCGGGAACCTGGTCAATGTTGACGCCGGAGACGGTGGTCATGATCACGCTGCGGATGCCGGCGCGGTTGAGGCAGCCGATCTTTTCCAGCGTGATATCAAAGCAGCCCGGCTTGCGGAACCAGTCATGGGTCTTTCGCATTCCGTCCAGGGAAAGCTGGTATTTCTCACAGCCAAGCTCCTTTAACCTGCGGCAGACCTCGTCGGTCAGGTGGAAGGGATTGCCCAGGATGGTGAAGGGAACGTCGTGCTCTTTCATCAGGGCCAGCAGTCTCCAAAAATCCGGGTGGAGGATGGGGTCGCCGCCGGTGATGTAGAAGTAGGGCAGCCGGCCGTACACCTGGCAGAAATCCAGACAGTTATAGAAGGTGTCCCGCATCTGCTCCCAGCTCATTGCGTCCGGGCGTTTACAGGTATCCTCAGAGAAAATGTAGCAATGCTTGCAGCGTTGGTCGCATTCATCGGTAATGTGCCATTGGAAGGAAAAATACTGTTGGTTCATGCAAGCAGAAAGGGTTAGTTGCCGCCGGCTCCGCAGGAAGAACCGCAGGCGCTGGGCTTCTCCTCCGGCTTGTCGGCCGCACCGCAGGCAGCGGGAGCCTCAGCAGGCTTGTCACCGGCCCCGCAGGAAGAACCGCAGGCGGCGGGCTTTTCTTCCGGCTTATCGGCAGCCCCGCAGACAGTGCCGCAAGCAGCTGCAGGAGCCGCATCCTCCTTCGTGCTCCATCCAAACAGATTAGAAAGTGCCATGGTTATACCTCCGTACTGTGTATTCAGAGGGCTGTCCTGCTCTCTGTACTTATCATTGTAATGACTTTTTTGCCTCTCACAAGTACGCACCTTTTTATAACCCGGTTACCTTTTGGTAACTGTCGGCCGGCGGCGGGGTTTGGGCAGACGGCTTTTGGACAGATGGCTTTCGGAGGATGGATTTGAAAGAATATTCCGGATTGTTTTTTGGAGAAGGCTGCATTACAATAGGACGTGATATGGTATGGACATAAAGGATATGACATTCTGATGCATAGGAGGGTCTGATATGCTGACAAAAGCAGAACTGCCGGAATGCCCGGTAGCCACGACCGTGCAGCTTGTGGGCAGTAAATGGAAACTGTTGATTCTGCGGAATCTTCTGCAGCGTCCGTGGCGTTTCAACGAATTAAAAAAATCGTTGGAGGGAATCAGCCAGAAGGTGCTGACAGACAGCCTGCGCTCTATGGAGGATGACGGGCTTGTTACCCGCACCGTTTATCCGGAAGTGCCGCCGAGGGTGGAATATGCCCTGAGTGAATTGGGACAGTCCATGCGCCCCATTATTACCGCAATGGAACAGTGGGGAATCGCTTACAAAGAAGGGCGGCAATAAAAAAACGGCAATGAAAAACGGGCACATCGCTGCCGCAGCAGGAACTCGCTATAATTTTCAAGCTATATAAATCATAAAAAAATATATATTTGATTATATCATGCCGCCCCTTATAATGGAAGAGGATTAAAAATAAAACGAAAAGCGGGGAACTACCATGGAACAGCATAAAGAAGCGGAATATCGGGTGGAGCATGATTCCATCGGCACAAAGGAGGTGCCGGAGGATGTTTACTACGGCGTGCAGTCTCTGCGGGCAGCGGAGAATTTTCACATTACGGGCCTGACGATGCATCCGGAGATTATCAACAGCCTGGCTTATATCAAGAAAGCGGCTGCCATTACCAACTGCGAGATTGGCCTGCTGAATAAGAAAAAAGGAAACGCCATTGTCACGGCCTGCGATGAGATCCTGGCCGGACGGTTCCGCAGGGATTTTATCGTGGATCCGATCCAGGGAGGGGCCGGCACCTCGCTGAATATGAACGCCAATGAGGTCATTGCCAATCGAGCCATTGAGATTCTGGGCGGCCAGAAGGGGGATTATTCCATCGTTAATCCCAACGACGACGTTAACTGCGGCCAGTCTACCAACGATGTGATCCCTACGGCAGGCAAAATGACCTCCCTGCGGCTTCTGGGGAGGCTGAAGACGGAGCTTCTGCGCCTCAATGAGGCTTTGTGCGCCAAGGCGGAGGAGTTTAATCATGTGATTAAGATGGGACGGACCCAGCTGCAGGACGCTGTGCCCATCCGTCTGGGACAGGAATTTAAGGCGTATTCCGTGGCAATTCTGCGGGATATCCGCCGTATGGATAAGGCTATGGAGGAGATGCGCACCGTCAATCCAATCATAGGAGATTTTTATCTGAAACACAACGACATTTTTCGCGTTTTGTGACGATTTCAGGAGCTTTTATTTCACCCGGGACCCGGCCGAGCCGGCCTGACGCCAACGTCAGGCGTGAGGCCAACGCAGGCGAACCCGACGCGCTGACTGTAACGCAGGCGCCCGACGGTCTTACCGAAGGCAAGGCCGTCACCGGCTCCCGTACAAAAAGCCGCAGCCTGTGCGGCTACGG
>CALWRE010000184.1 GCA_944383835.1 uncultured Lachnospiraceae bacterium
TCTGTAGTATGCCAGTATCCTACAGGGGGAGTATAACAAAGAAAAAAAGAAGAAGCGAGAGCTTATCCGAGAAAGGGTTTCATAACCCCATCGGTGCCTTTCGCAGAAAGGTGGTTTATAATTATGATGGATGTAACCAAGTACAGTCCCGGATATTATCCCCCGCCTGCCCCCCAGTACCGGTGGGTGCACAAGGATCATATCGAGAAGGCGCCGATCTGGTGCAGCGTCGATCTGCGGGACGGAAATCAGAGCCTGATTGTTCCCATGAGCCTGGAGGAAAAGCTGCGCTTCTTCCAGATGCTGGTAGATATCGGCTTTAAGGAGATCGAAGTCGGTTTCCCCGCCGCCAGCGAGACCGAATACGAATTTCTGCGCACATTGATCGAGAAAAACATGATTCCCGACGATGTGACCGTCCAGGTGCTGACCCAGTGCCGCGACCACATCATCCGCAAGACCTTCGACGCCCTGGAAGGAGCTCCCAGCGCCATCGTCCATTTCTACAACTCCACCAGCGTAGCCCAGAGGGAGCAGGTGTTCAAAAAATCCAAGGAGGAAATCAAAAAGATCGCCACCGACGGAGCCGCCCTGGTGCGCCAACTGGCCGACGAGTACGACGGCAATTTCCGCTTTGAATACAGCCCGGAAAGCTTCACCGGCACAGAGCCGGAATACGCCCTGGAGGTCTGCAACGAGGTTCTCGATATTCTCGGCCCTACGGTGGAAAAACCGGTGATCATCAACCTGCCGGTGACCGTCTCCATGAGCATGAGCCATGTCTACGCCAATCAGATCGAGTACATGAGCGATAACCTGAAATACCGGGACAACGTGGTTCTCTCCGTCCACCCCCACAACGACAGGGGCTGCGGCGTGGCCGACGCGGAGCTGGCCGTCCTGGCGGGGGCCGACCGCATCGAAGGCACCTTGTTCGGCAACGGCGAGCGCACCGGCAACGTGGATATCATCACCCTGGCCCTCAATATGTACAGCCACGGCGTGGATCCCCATCTGGACTTCTCCGACATGCCTGGAATCGTCCATCTCTATGAGGAAGTGACCCGGATGCACGTATACGAACGCACCCCTTACGCCGGAGCCCTGGTATTCGCCGCCTTTTCCGGCAGCCATCAGGACGCCATCGCCAAGGGCATGGCCTGGAGAGAGGAGAAGGGCCTCCACCAGTGGACCGTCCCCTATATCCCCATCGATCCCAAGGATATCGGCCGGGCCTACGAAGGCGACATTATCCGCATCAACAGCCAGAGCGGCAAGGGAGGCATCGGTTTCCTTCTGCAGCACAATTACGGCTTCGACCTGCCGCCCAAGATGCGCGAGCATTTCGGCTACAAGGTCAAAGAGGTTTCCGATAAGGGCCACTGCGAGTTAAAGCCCGACCAGGTCTTTGCAGTCTTCCAGGAGAATTACTTAAACCACACCAGGCCCTTGGACGTGCCGGAGGCTCACTTTGTCCAAAACGACGGCATCCTGGCCAACATCAAAATCTGCCTGGGCGGCGTTTTCCACGAGGCATCGGCCCACGGCAACGGCCGTTTGGACGCGGTCAGCAACGCCATCAAAACATACACCGGCATGCATTATAACATCGAGCATTATTCCGAGCACAGCCTCTCCCACGGCTCCAACTCCGACGCGGCGGCCTACGTGGGCATCCGCTGGGAGGACGGCAGCGTTAACTGGGGAGCGGGAACCGACTCGGATATCATCAAGGCCGGCATCAAGGCCCTGGTCAGCGCCATCAACCAGAGACGCTGACGGAAAAATCGTAAAATCCCGCAAAGGATACGCTTATAAAAACCTGCAAGGAGGAAACTACCCATGGGAATGACTATGACACAAAAAATCCTGGCTGCCCATGCAGGCCTGCCTTCCGTCAAGGCCGGCCAGCTGATCAATGCGGATCTGGATATCGTTCTGGGAAACGATATCACGACCCCGGTGGCCATCAATGAGTTTGAAAAGGCCGGCTTTGACAGCGTTTACGACAAGAGCCGGGTCAACATTGTCCTGGACCACTTTGTCCCCAACAAGGACATCAAGGCCGCGGAGCAGTCCAAGCAATGCCGCCAGTTTGCCTGCAAGTATCAGATTGAAAACTTTTTCGATGTGGGAGAGATGGGCATCGAGCATGCCCTGCTGCCGGAGAAAGGCATCGTCACCGCCGGCGACTGCATCATCGGAGCAGACAGCCACACCTGCACCTACGGAGCCGTGGGCGCCTTCTCCACCGGCGTAGGCAGCACCGACATGGCCGCCGGCATGGCCACCGGCAAATGCTGGTTTAAGGTTCCGGCCGCGATGAAATTCGTCCTGACCGGCTCCCTGCCCAAAGGCGTCTCCGGCAAGGATGTGATTCTTCATATCATCGGCATGATCGGCGTGGACGGAGCCCTCTATAAGAGTATGGAGTTTACCGGCCCCGGCGTGACCGCCCTTTCCATGGACGACCGCCTGACCATCTGCAATATGGCCATCGAGGCCGGAGGCAAGAACGGTATCTTCCCGGTGGACGACGTGACCCGCGCCTACCTGGACGGCCGCAGCCAGAGGGAGTACAAGGTATACGAGGCCGACGAGGATGCGGAGTATACCGACGTCTACGAAATCGATCTCTCCTCCCTGGTTCCCACCGTCTCCTACCCCCATCTGCCGGAGAACACCCACCCGGTCACCGATGCGAGAGACATTGCCATCGACCAGGTGGTCATCGGCAGCTGCACCAACGGACGGATCAGCGACATGGAAATCGCTTATGAAATTCTGAAAGGCAAGCATGTAAAGAAAGGCCTTCGCGTCATCATCATTCCCGGCACCATGGCTGTCTATAAGGAATGTCTGAAGCGCGGCTACACCGAGGCTTTCGTCGACGCCGGCTGCGTGGTGTCCACGCCCACCTGCGGCCCCTGCCTGGGCGGCTACATGGGAATCCTGGCGGCGGGAGAGCGCTGCGTCTCCACCACCAACCGCAATTTCGTCGGCCGCATGGGCCATGTGACCAGCGAGGTCTATCTGGCCAGTCCCGCCGTGGCTGCCGCCAGCGCACTGACAGGCTATATCAGCGATCCGAGGGAGGTACTGTAAATGAACGCAAAAGGCTTTGTACATAAATATCCGGACAACGTGGACACCGATGTGATCATCCCTGCCCGTTACCTGAACACACCCGATGCGAAGGAGCTGGCGGCCCACTGCATGGAGGACATTGATCCCGACTTTATCAAGAAGGTACGCCCCGGCGATATCATCGTCGGCGGCTTCAACTTCGGCTGCGGTTCTTCCAGGGAGCACGCCCCTCTGGCCATCAAGACGGCCGGCGTCTCCTGCGTCATCGCCAAGACCTTTGCCCGCATTTTCTACCGCAATTCCATCAACATCGGTCTGCCGATCCTGGAGTGCGAAGCAGCCAGCGACGGCATCGATGCAGGCGACGAGGTGGAGATTAACTTTGATACCGGCGTCATCACCAATCGGACGAAGAATGAGACCTATCAGGCGGAGCCCTTCCCGGAATTCATCCAGAATATTATCCGGGCCGGCGGTCTGATGAACTCCTTAAAGGAGGGCAGCCATGAATAAAAATATCGCCGTGATCCGCGGGGACGGCATCGGCCCGGAGATCGTAGGGCAGGCCCTGCGCGTCCTCGACCGGATCGCCGAAAAATTCGGTCACACTTTTACCTATGAGGATGTGGATATGGGCGGCTGCGCCATCGATAAATGGGGAGAGCCCCTCCCCCGACATATGCTTGACAAATGCCTGGCAAGCGACAGCGTTCTCTTAGGCGCTGTGGGCGGCCCCAAGTGGGACAACGTAGAGCCCGCCAGACGCCCGGAAAAGGGCCTTCTGTCCCTGCGGGGCAGCATGGGCCTCTACTCCAACAACCGCCCGGCGAGACTCTGGCCTCAGCTGGCCGAGGCCAGCCCCTTAAAGCCCTCCGTGGTGGAAAAGGGCATCGATTTCATTGTGGTTCGCGAGCTGATCGGCGGCGTCTACTTCGGCGACCATACCACCAGCGAGAAGAACGGGGAGAAGGAGGCCGTGGATATCATGGCCTACACCGAGCATGAGATCGAGCGCATCGGCCGCATCGGCTTTGAGACCGCCAGGAAACGCCGCCGGAAACTGACCAGCGTGGACAAGGCAAACGTCCTGGACACCAGCCGTCTGTGGCGAGCCGTAATGCACCGTCTGGCCGAGGAATATCCCGATGTGGAGTACAGCGATATGCTGGTGGACAACGCCGCCATGCAGATCGTAAAGGATCCTTCCCAGTTCGATGTGATCGTCACCGAGAATCTCTTCGGCGACATTCTCTCCGACGAAGCCAGCATGATCACCGGATCCATCGGCATGATCCCCTCCTCCAGTCTGGGAGCGGGCAGCCGCGGCCTCTACGAGCCCATCCACGGCTCCGCCCCGGATATCGCCGGCCAGAATAAGGCCAATCCCATCGGGACGATCCTCTCCGCCGCGATGATGTGCCGCTACAGCTTTGACATGGCTGCCGAGGCCGACGCCATCGAAGCCGCCGTGGAAAAGGCCCTGGACGCCGGCCTCCGCACCGGAGACATGATGGCCGAAGGCTGCCGCCTGGTCAGCTGCTCCGAAATGGGCGACGCAATCCTTTCTTATATATAATGAAAGCCCTGGACGGCGACCGCCGGTGGGCGCATTTATGCGCACATCCGCGCGGGCATCGGACAGGCTAGAAATATGAGCATGGAGGCCGATAGGCCGGAATGCGAATATTTCTGCGGAGGGCGGGAGTGCGAAGCACGGAGCCATCCGGCTTTCATGACCGGAACCTTGGCAAAAGCCCTGGACGGCGACCGCCGGTGGGCGCATTTATGCGCACATCCGCGCGGGCATCGGACAGGCTAGAAATATGAAGCTCCCTCCATGACCGGCAGTACGTTTCCGCTGTCTGTCATGAAGGGAGCTTTCTTTTCTTCTATAACACACTATACTATTTCTCATTCCTTTGAATAGATTGCATCATTTCGCGAGAGAAGGTATACACAATACTGATTCATACTAATACCTTCTCTTTTTGAATGTTCAGCTAATAAGCGATGCAAACTGCGAGGCATTCTTAATTTAAACTGTCCCGAATAATCCTCTAAATTATCAGGCTCTTGAATTATAATTCCATCTTCGATTGCAGCTTCAAGCCATGCTTTTTTGGCATCTTTCGCATTAGCTAATGCTGCTTCAAGTGTCGAAGCACAAGTGATACAGCCTGGCAATTCAGGAAATGAAACAACATATCCACCCTCATCTTTGTCTTCCACAATTTCCATTCGATAGGACATTTTCATATAATCATTCAATGTTTTCGCCATCTGTCTCCTCACTTTCTACAACTTGTCTCACAAGTTCTACATACACCTTTTTGATCGGTAATAGTTTATCCCATTTTGACACTCCGAATACCTCCTACATATTTATATTATGAATGATGTCATATTTGGTGTCAAGAAAAAGTTGCACAATACTTTATAGGTTTAAACCTATCCATTTGCCATGCTGCTTTGCTGCATCCCAGAACGTACTCTCTTTTCCCGCATATACTATAGAGAAAACACAGGCAGCCATCCGGGCAAAAACACCGGACGGCTGCAGTCAGGACTTTATGCAGGATATCACACCCCGTCTTACTTTTATAAATCTGCTCACCGAGAACCACCCCCAAGCCATGGCATGGGTCAGGGGCGGCAGCCAGGCCCCGCGGCTCAGCGGCCTGGTCAAGTTTTACGAGACGCCCTACGGCGGCGTCCTGGTGGAAGCGGAAATCTTCGGCCTTCCCAATATAGCGGAGGCCGGCTCCAGCAATTTTTATGCCCTGCACATCCACCAGAATGGAAATTGCAGCCAGAACTTTACACGAACCGGAGACCACTATAACCCCACGGCCGCCCCGCATCCCGACCATGCCGGGGATCTGGCGCCCCTCCTTGGCAATCAGGGCTACGCCTGGGCTGCCTTTTACGATAAGCGCTTCTCGATCCAGGATATCATAGGCCGCTCGGTAATCATCCACAGTCAGCCCGACGACTTTACCACCCAGCCCTCCGGCAATCCGGGAACAAAGATCGGCTGCGGCGTTATTCGGTTCGCACAGTGAAATAGAATGACTCTCTGATAACGCGCAAAAAAAGGGCAGATACAGCTCTTATGAACCATATCTGCCCCTGCTTCTTTAGAATCTCTTTACGATTAATCCAGCTCCAAAGCGCCGGTGTACAGCTGATAATAAGTCCCTTTCAGCTTAATCAGATCCTCATGGGTACCGCGCTCGATAATGCGGCCGTGGTCGAGAACCATGATCGCGTCGGCGTTCTGTACCGTAGACAGGCGGTGAGCAATGACAAAGGTCGTGCGTCCCAGCATCAAAGCGTCCATGCCGCGCTGTACGATGGCCTCGGTATGAGTATCGATGGAACTGGTCGCCTCATCGAGAATCATAACCGGCGGGTCGGCGACGGCCGCGCGGGCGATGGCAAGGAGCTGCCTCTGGCCCTGGCTTAGGTTCGCCCCGTTTCCGGTCAGCATCGTATTATAGCCCTCCGGCAGACGGGTGATAAAGTCGTCCGCGCCGGCCAGTTTTGCCGCCGCAATGCACTCCGCATCGCTGGCGTCCAGGTTGCCGTAGCGAATGTTCTCCATGACCGTACCGGTAAACAGGTTGGTGTCCTGCAGCACGATGCCCAGGGAATGACGCAGGTCAGCCTTCTTGATCTTATTGATATTGATGCCGTCATAGCGAATCTTGCCGTCGGCAATATCGTAGAAACGGTTGATCAGGTTGGTGATGGTTGTCTTGCCGGCGCCGGTGGAGCCAACGAAGGCCACCTTCTGGCCCGGTTTCGCATACAGCGAGATATTGTGCAGGACAACCTTATCCGGCACATAGGCAAAGTCCACATCGAAGAAGCGGACGTCGCCCTGCAGGCGGGTATAGGTGATGGTTCCGTCGTGATGAGGATGCTTCCAGGCCCACACATTGGTGCGCTCCGAGCATTCCACCAGGGTTCCGTCGGCCTGCTCGCGGGCATTGACCAGGGTCACATAGCCCTCGTCGGTCTCCGGCTCTTCATCCAGCAGTTCAAAAATACGGTGTGCGCCGGCCAGGCCCATGACGACCATGTTGACCTGGTTGGAAACCTGGCCGATGGAACCGGCGAACTGCTTGGTCATATTCAGGAAGGGCACCACAATGCTGATGCTGAATGCCATTCCGGAAAGGCTGAGATTCTCCGCCCCGTTTAGCAGCATGCTGCCGCCTACCAGAGCAACGATTACATACATCACATTGCCGATGTTGCCCAGCAGAGGCATCAGGATATTGGCAAAGCGATGGGCCTTCTGCGCATTGTTGAAGAGCTCGTCGTTGACCTTGTCAAACTCATCCTTCGTCTCCTGCTCATGGCAGAAAACCTTGATAACCTTCTGTCCGTTCATCATCTCTTCCATGAAGCCCTCTGTCTTGGCGATGGTCACCTGCTGACGGAGGAAATAGCGGGAAGAATGGCTGCTGACATAGCGGGCCACGAAGGTCATGATGACGACGCCGCAGACAACCACCAGGGCCAGCCAGATACTATAGTAAATCATAATGCAGAAAATGCTGAGCAGCGTCACGCCGGAAATCAGCATCTGCGGCAGGCTCTGGCTAATCACCTGGCGCAGCGTATCGATATCGTTGGTATAGAAACTCATGATATCGCCGTGATTGTGGGTATCGAAGTAGCGAATCGGCAGATCCTGCATGTGATCAAACATTTTCTCACGCAGCTTCGCCAGGGTCCCTTGGGTGATAATCGCCATCAGCTGCGTATAGAAGATACCGGCAATCAGGCTGATTACATACAGCGTAATCAAAATGGCCAGCAGACTGAAAATACGGCCCGAAGCGGAGGCCCAGTCGCCGGTGGCAAACGTGTCCTCCACAACGGCGATAACATTCTGCATAAAGACGGAAGGCATGGAACTGACAATCGCATTGATCAGAATGCAGACCAACGTCACCGGCAGCAGCACGGGATAAAAGGAAAATACCGTGCGAATCAGACGTCCCATCACTCCCTTGGGTGCGCGGCGGCCTCTCGAAGTTGAAGCAGTGTTATTCGGCATCCTCGTCACCTCCTACTCTGTTCTGAGATGTATAAATTTCCTGATAAATCTTATTGGATTGCAGCAGCTCCTCATGGGTGCCGATGGCGCTGATGCGTCCGCCCTCCATCAGGATGATGCGGTCCGCATCCTGTACGCTGGCCACACGCTGGGCGATGATGATCTTCGTCGTTTCCGGAATAAACTCGCGGAAGCCCTGACGGATCAGCGCGTCCGTGCGGGTATCCACCGCGCTGGTGGAGTCGTCGAGGATCAGTATCTTCGGTTTCTTCAGCAGGGCGCGGGCAATACACAGACGCTGCTTCTGGCCGCCGGACACATTGGTTCCTCCCTGCTCAATCCAGGTATCGTATTTCTGCGGGAACTGCTGGATAAACTCGTCTGCCTGGGCCAGGCGGCAGGCTTCCTGCATCTCCTCATCGGTAGCATTGGGATTGCCCCAGCGCAGGTTATCCTTGATGGTACCGGAAAACAGTACGTTTTTCTGCAGAACCACGGCCACCTGATTGCGCAGAGCCTCCAGATCGTATTTGCGCACGTCCTCGCCGCCTACCTTCACGCAGCCCTCCGTCACGTCGTACAGACGGGGAATCAGCTGAATCAGGGACGATTTGGAGGAGCCGGTGCCGCCCAGGATACCGATGATCTCTCCCGATTTAATATGGAGATTGATATCCGACAGCGCCATTTTCTCTGCCTTTTTGGAATATTTAAAGCTGACGTTCTCGAAATCTACGGAGCCGTCCTTCACCTCGGTCAGGGCGTTTTCCTTGGGGCTGGTCAGCGTGCTCTCCTCGCTCAGCACCTCCACAATACGCTCGGCGGACTCTGCCGACATGGTGATCATAACAAAAACCATGGACAGCATCATCAGGCTCATCAGAATCTGGAAGCTGTATGTAAGCATCGAAGACATCTGGCCCACATTCAGATCCATTCCCTGGCTGGTGATAACGATATAAGAACCATAGGACAGGACAAATACCATGCCGGCGTAGACGCAGAACTGCATCATCGGGCTATTGATGGCCATGATGCGCTCCGCCTTCGTGAAGTCTGCCTGGACGTCGCCCGCCGCAGCGCCGAATTTCTTCTTTTCATAATCCTCACGCACATAGGACTTGACTACGCGCATGGCCTGAACGTTCTCCTGCACCGAGTCGTTCAGCGCATCATACTTGCGGAAAACCCGGCGGAACAGCGGCATGGCAGCGCGGATCACCAGCACCAGGCCGATGCACAGAAGCGGGATCGTGAACAGGAAAATCATCGCCAGGCGGCCGCCCATAATAAAGCCCATCACAAAGGAGAAGATGAGCATCAGCGGTCCGCGGATCGCCACACGGATGATCATCATATAAGCCATCTGTACGTTGGTAATATCGGTGGTCAGACGGGTAACCAGACTGGATACCGAAAACTTATCGATGTTTTCAAAGGAATAATCCTGTATTTTATAGAACATATCCTTGCGCAGGTTACGCGCAAAGCCGGCGGACGCCGTGGCGCAGGCAGATCCGGACAAAGCGCCGAAAATCAGCGAGATTACAGCCATGACAATCAGTATCATACCGTAACGGGCAATAACGTCCATCGTGCAGCCGGCCTGCATCTCATTCACTAAATTAGCGATCACAAAAGGAATCGCACATTCCATGATGACCTCTACCATTACCAGAAGAGGGGTCATGATCGAAGCCTTTTTGTACTCGCGTATACTGCGGGCCAAAGTCTTTATCATTGGGGACATACCTCCTTTTTCAAATTAAATATCCATTTTTCTCAATAATTTGTTCCGTTGCGAACTTTTTAATAGGGCGCTTCCTCACCCTTTTCCGCCTCCCTGGCCCATTCGTCCAGATTGCGCAGCATCTGTGCCGCCATCTCCCGAAATAACTGTACCTGTCCGCTGGAAAGCCCTTTCGTCAACCGGCGCTCCATCTCCTCCAAGCCAACGCTTACCTCTGCATTCACCTCCACAGCACGGCTCGTCGGCACCAGGCTTTTGAGCCTGGCATCACTGGGAACGCTCTCGCGGCGTATAATGCCCTTCTTTTCCATCAACTGCAAAATACCTGTAGCCGTGGAACGGCTCAGGCCAAAAGCGCTCTCCACATCCCGCTGAAAAACCGGACCGTCCTGACAGTGCACCAGTATATAGTAGATGACTCTGCTCTGTACCGCAGTGATACCCAAATCCTGCAAGGTGGCATTCAGGCGTTTTTTCACTTTATGCGACAGCAGATTGATCCACGCGCCGCAGTCCTTTTCCATTTGATTTCACCTACCTTCAGGCACATTTCTCCCTTAGTTTAGTTCGGATGCGAACAATATATTACTCTATTTTCTCCTGCGTGTCAATAGAAATTTGTGATGAATTTTTGAAATCTCATCCGCAAATATTCTACTTTTCCAGAAGCGCCTGGTATATCTCCCGCTTGGGCACTCCTCTGTCCTTCGCCACCTGTTTCATGGCCTCCTTTTTATCCATGCCGGCCGCCAGGTATCTCTCCATATGTTCGGCGACGGGCAGCTGCCTCCAGCTCTCCTGGCTCTCTCTGTCCTTTTCTTCAAAGGATTTCCCCTGAATCACCAGCACATATTCTCCCCTGGATTCCTCTGCCTCCAAACGCCTGGCTTCGGCAGACAGGGTAGAGCGCCGCACCTCCTCGAATTTCTTCGTCAGCTCCCGGCACAGGGCAAGCGGGCGATCCCCCAGGACGGCCAGCAGCTCGTCCAAGGTCCGCTTCAGATGATGGGGAGCCTCGTAGAGGAGGATCGTGCGGCTCTCCTCCCGCAGATCCTCCAGGATACGGCTCCTCTCGCCTTTATCGGCCGGCAGAAAGGCCTCAAAACAAAACCGGCGGGTCGGCAAAGCAGACAGGGTGAGGGCCGTAATGCAGGCCGCCGCCCCCGGCAGGCTGGTCATCTCCACCCCTGCCTGGGCGCACTGGCGTACCAGTTCCTCTCCTGGATCCGAGATGGCCGGCGTTCCCGCGTCGGTTACCAGAGCAATCTTCTTTCCCTCCTGCATCTGGCGCACCAGCTCCTTCGCCTTATCCACCTTGTTATATTCATGATAGCTGGTCAGCGGCGTATGGATATCAAAATGATTGAGCAGGCGAATCGTGTTGCGGGTATCCTCTGCCGCAATCAAATCCACCTCGCCCAGGATCCGCACCACCCGATAGGTGATATCCTCCAGGTTGCCGATGGGCGTCGCGCAGATATACAACTTCCCCGCTCCTTTATTTCCTGCTGTATTCCCTGCTGTTTTTCCTGCTGTATTCCCTATTGTATTTCCTCCCGTATTTCCCTCAGCCATAATTCCTCCCGTCCCGCTGCTGCGATTTTTGCACCGCGATCCCTTTCTTGCCCCACATGGATCCGCTAATATCCGTAAATCTCATGAATTTCCGGATTATAAATCCCCGGCTCCTTATAGACAATCAGCGGAGGCTCTACCCGCAGCTGTCTGCCGCCTCCTTTGACCCCCTCGATCAGAACCATATTAGCCTCCCGGTCCGCCAGCGGGTATACCAGCCTCATCCGTTTGGGCTCCAGCTTATATTCCGCCATCCGGGCAATAATCTCTGCCAGCCTCCTGGGCCGGTGCACCATGCACAGGCTTCCGCCCTCCCGCAGAAGGGCAGCTCCCTCCCGCAGCACGTCCTCCAGGGTGCACAGCACCTCATGGCGGGCGATCGCCTTTTCATCCATGGGGTTTTTCAGTCCATGGAAGTTTTCCATATAGGGGGGATTGCAGGTCACTACATCAAAGGAGGCCCTTCCGAATCTTTTCGAGGCCTCCTTTATATCTCCCTCCACGATATCAATCTTTTCCTGCAGATGATTCAGCTCTACGCTGCGCCTGGCCATTTCAGCCATCTCGCCCTGAATCTCCAGGCCGGTAAAATGACTGCCCTGGGTTTTTGCTTCCAGAAGAATCGGGATAACTCCCGTGCCTGTCCCCAGGTCAATCACCCTGGCTCCCGGTTTTACCGCGGCAAAACCGGTCAGAAGAACCGCGTCCATGCCAAAACAGAACTTTTTGGCATTCTGAATAATACGGTAGCCGCAGCGATGCAAATCATCCATCCTCTCATTTTCTCGCAGTTCCATAGCATGCTCCGAATCACTCGCCTTTCCCTGCGGTGAAACTATTTTTATCGGATCAGAGTTTGGATTTCTCCGTATCCTCCAGGGCCTCCAGCTCCTTCATATCCGCGTCAGGCTCTTTATTTTTATCCTTGTCCGCTGCTCCCTTTCCCTTTTTCCGGCGAGGACGGAATTTCAGCTGGTCGGCCGGATAATCCCTGACCTCCTTTTCATCCTTGTCCACATTGACAACCACTTTCACCATCTGACGCAGCACGTTGACGCTCTGGACCTCCCCCTTCATTCCGTCCGGCGTCTGCACCGTGTCTCCGATTCCCGGCAGTTTGCTGTTCAGGAATTCATAGGTCTCCTGCTCATTTTTCAGGCAGCACATCAGCCGCCCGCAGGTACCGGATATCTTGGAAGGGTTCAGGGAAAGGTTCTGCTCCTTTGCCATACGAATCGATACGGGAATAAATTCAGGCATATAGCTGTGGCAGCACAATGCGCGTCCGCAAATTCCTACCCCTCCTATAATCTTGGTCTCATCCCGCACGCCGATCTGCCGAAGCTCAATCCTGGTGCGGAATACAGAGGCAAGATCCTTTACCAGCTCCCGGAAATCCACCCGGCCGTCGGCCGTAAAATAGAACAGTACCTTATTATTGTCAAAGGTATATTCCGCATCGACCAGCTTCATATCCAGCTTATGCTTGCGAATCTTTTCCTGGCAGATCCGGAAAGCCTCCTTTTCTTTTTCTTTGTTGCGCGCCACGGTCTCCTCGTCCTTTTTATTGGCAATCCGCAGAATCGGCTTCAGCGGAGAGACAACCTTCCCCTCCTCCACCTCGCGGATATTCATTACGACCGTTCCGTATTCCATCCCGCGGGCAGTCTCCACCACCACATGGTCTCCCTTTTTCAGGGTAAAATTGCGGGGATCAAAATAGTATATTTTTCCGGCAGTACGAAACCGCACTCCTGTTACTCTAACCATAATCAGTTCTCCTTTATCGTAAGAAGCATCAGCTCCATTGTCAGTTCAAAGTTTACATTGGCGTCCAGGCGTTTCTTGGCCTTTTCTATGGCCTCCAGTATCTCTTCAATGCCATGGAAGGAGGATGTGTCCGCCGTCTCCTTTATATAACGGTACTCGTCTTTAAAGATAAAACCGGCCGTATCCTGGGTAGCCTTGAACATCAGCACGTCCCTGTACCACAGCTGCATAAAGTCCAGACATTCTTCCATGTCCAGCTTATTGTCCTTCCATTGCTTGATCATCTCCTGCATCTCGGCGATATCCATGGACCGAACATTTTTCAGCAGAGCCATTACCACCCGCCGCATGGCGGCAAACTCCTCCGAAGAGGCAAGGGAAATCGCTTTCCCCAGATTTCCTCTGGCAAAGGCGGTGCAGATATCCGCCTCCGATTTGGGTACCGAAAGCTTATTCATCAGATAATCCCGGATTATCCCGTCATACAGGGGCTTCAGCTTCAATGTAATGCACCGGGACAGGATCGTCGGAAGAAAAGAGTCCGCCC
Organism: uncultured Lachnospiraceae bacterium; assembly: GCA_944383835.1. GTDB lineage: Bacteria > Bacillota > Clostridia > Lachnospirales > Lachnospiraceae > RGIG7193. Next base: position 13,801 of record CALWRE010000184.1, read on the forward strand.
TGGTTGTAAGAAGAAAGATCACCGCGTAGGAAGGGGGCTCCTCCAGGGTCTTTAACAGGGCATTCTGCGCTTGTACCGTCATTTTTTCCGCCTCATCCACAATATAAATCTTATAGGCGCTGCTGTAAGGCTTGATCTGCACGGTGTTGTTGATCTGCTCCCGGATATCGTCCACACCAATGCTGTCCTTCTCATGCCGCACATAGATTACGTCCGGATGATTATCGGACAGAAACTGTATGCAGGAGTGGCATTTTCCGCAAGGGTCCTTCCCCTCCTCCTCGCACAGCAGGGTCATGGCAAAGGCTTTCGCCAGCGTCTTGCGTCCCATCCCTGCCTCACCCGTCAAGATATATGCATGAGATATCTGTCCGTTCGCCAATGTCCGCTCAAAATATTCTTTTATCATATCGTTGCCCAAAACATCGGAAAAACCAGGCATGGTGACACCTCCTTTTTACTCTTGCCGCTCGCCCCATGAGAGCAAAGCTCTCACGGGCTCGCTTGCGCTCATTATATCGCAGGCGGAGCCTGCGATCAACATTCGCCGCTCGCCTTGTGAGAGCAAAGCTCTCACAGGCTCGCTTGCGCTCATTATATCATACATTTGTTCAGATGGCTAGTCCCGCCTGCGGCGGTATTCTGCTCTATTCTGGTATCATAGGGGGCAAAATACCTTTTGACCCCAACATCATTCTATTCCGGCATTCTCTCTCCATCCGCTGTTTGCGCGAATATCTTCCTCCAGCTCTTTTAAGCATACCGACAAATCATTATTGCAATAGCGGCGGCTGATTCCCAGCCGCTTCAGGTTTTCTTCGGAAAAATCCCTGTCGTCCGCCAGAAAACGGCGGCAAATCTCCCGGTAATCCGGGTGCGGCTGTTCCTTTTCCCTTTCAATGGCCCGCAGCAGCCGCAGCCCGTCGTCCAACTCGATATAAAGGGGATACAGCGCCTCTTTTCCAAAATAAGACCGCATTTTTTCATAGGATTCCAGCGTTCCCAGCATCAGATAATCGCTTTTTTTTAAATCAATCTGCCCGTCGTCCACGGTGAAGTAATCCCACGGCCCGGCCGTCGTCTGGTAGGTACGGCATTCTATTACCTTCCCCTCCTCTTCCAGACGCTTTCTTTCCTCCCGGTCCACGAAAAAATATTCCTGCCCATTCTTCTCATGCTCCCGAATCGGCCGGGTCGTGTACATGATTACGGATTTTATATGGGGAAAATCAGCCTGCAGCCGTTTAAAAATCGTATCCTTTCCGGCCGCGCTCTTTCCCATCAGACAAAAAATTTTTCCCATTCTTTTTAAGCCTTTCTATTATCGTATCACCTGGATCCGGCTCCCATCGGTACGCTTTAATCCCTGGATTTCCAATCCCTGCTCCCTTCCGTCCAATAGGACTTTGAGAGTTCCCTCATGGATCTCTTCTCCGGGAACCAGCAGGGGAATCCCCGGCGGGTACTGATAAGCATACTCGCCGCTGACCCGGCCGGCGCTGTCACAGATGGCGATTTCCTCCATCTCCATGCCGTCCGCCTGGGCCGGGGTAAAGATTTGCCTGGGCGGAATCGGGGAAACAGCCGTCACAATAGCCGCGGTATTTTCTGTATTTTCTGCTTTCTCTGTTTTCTCTGCTTTTTCCGCCTTCTCCTGCAGAATTTTTTCTGTCTCCGCAAAGGCCAGGCAAAGCCGCTCATACATCTCGTCGGTATCAAAGGCCGCCGTCATCAAGAGCACATAGCTGCCTGCGCACATTTCCGCCTGGATATAATATCTCTCCAGGAAAAACGCATAGAGGCTGCGGCCGTTCATTCCCTCCGCGGTCACCACCAGCTTGGAAGGCTCGGCCCCAGGCAAGTCCAAAAGCCTTATTTTCTGATACTGCCCTAGCCGGAGACGCAGTCTTTTAACCCGGTCGGAAAAAGCCTGCATCTTTTCCCGCCCCTCTTCGCAGGACAGAAAACGGATGCACGAATCAATCGAAGCCATCAATATATAGGAAGGGCTGCTGGTCTGGAAAATATCCATATAGCGGGACAGTTCCCCTTCCTCCGCGAGACTTCCGCACAGATGCACCAGCCCCGTCTGCGTCAGAGACGGCAGGGTCTTGTGAAGGCTCTGGATTACGATATCCGCCCCCTGGTCCACCGCGCTCACAGGAAAATCCCAGGGCCTGTTCCTTCCGGAAAAGTGGGCCCCATGAGCCTCATCCACAATAAGAGGAATTCCCCTTTGATGCAGTATTTCCGTTATTTTCCGGATATCGGACACGACGCCTTCATAGGTCGGCGAAGTCAGGATCACCGCCCGAATCCCAGGATTCTTCTCCAGAATTTCTTCCAGCTGGGCCGGATCATAGCCCAGGGCAATCCCCGTTTTTTCTTCCGTCTCCGGATAGATGTAAAGGGGGCGAAGCTGCCGAAGCAGAACGGCATGATACACGGATTTGTGGCAGTTCCTGCCCATCAGCACCAGATCCCCCGGCCTTGTGACGGCAAAAACCGAAGCCAGGATTCCCGCCGTACTTCCTCCCACGCTGAAAAGCGCTCTCCGGGAACCATAGAGGGCGGCCGCTCTGTCCATCGACTCCTTTAGTATTCCCTCTGCATGATGGAGATTATCAAAACCCTCTATTTCCGTGATATCAATCTCCCAGGGCAGGCCCTCCGGCAAAGACGCCGCTTTCACCTGCCTCTTATGACCTGGCATATGAAAAGCGGCGTAATCACTGCGGGAATAGGCGGACAGACGGTCATAAAGACTTATTTCCTTATCCACTCTGTTCTCCTTAAATCACTGACACAAAATCATTGGCACAAAATCACTGGCACACATTCGCCGGTTCGCCGCGCAGATATGCATACACATTGTCAAACTCAATCCTTGCCCGGCGCACCATCGCCTCCTTTGTCAGGAAAGCCACATGGGGGGTGAGAAGGGTATTCTTTGCGTGAAGCAGAGGATAATCCTCCGGAAGCGGAGGCTCCATATCAAAAACATCGATGGCCGCCCCGGCGATAGCCCCTTTGTTCAGTGCCTCCGCCAGCGCCTTGTTATCTACAATAGGCCCCCTGGCGCAGTTGATGAAAACAGCTGAAGGCTTCATCTTCGCAATCTCGGCAGCTCCGATCATTCCCTTCGTCTCGGCATTATTGGGGGTGTGCAGGGATATGATATCGCTCGCCCGCAGAAGCTCATCCAGGCTTACATATTCGATTCCCGCCGCTTTTACTTCCTCGCGCTCGTGGCGGGCACAGGCCACCACCCTGGCGCCGAAGGCCTGGAAAAGCCTGGCCGTCATGAAGCCGATCTGGCCGCAGCCGATGATTCCCACCGTCTTGCCGCCGATTTCCGTTCCGGTAAGGCCAGCAGAGGTTCCTTCCTCCCGCACCGTCTTATCGCAGATATTGAGGAAACGAAGCAGGCTGACCGTCATCCCGATGACCTGCTCCGATACACTGACATTGGAATAGCCGGCGCAGTTGCAGACCATAACTCCTTTTTCCTGGCAAGCCGCAAGTCCCACATGGTCAACGCCGGTGAAGGCCACCGCCAGCATCTTCAGAGAATCCGCCCCCCGCACCACCTCATCCGGGTAAGGATTATTGGCAATCATAATAATTTCCTGACCAGCGCTTCGCTTTTTAAGCTCCTCCAAATCGGTAGTCTTCGTATCATAATATGTAAAGCTGTGTCCCTGCTCTTTCAGTCCCTTCGCCAGCTCCTCAATCATCTCCGCCGGCACCCCGATGGGCTCCAACAATGCAATGTTCATCTTTTCCTCCCCATTTTTACCATGTTTATCATATCATCCTATCTATCTGCTTTATCCACAGCAACGCGCTTTTCCTGCACTTTTATCCACTTTCTTAGTCTACCATGGGGGGATAAAAATGTAAATAAAGAAAAAACGGAAGATCCGGTTGGCTTTACCTTCCGGTCTTCCGCCTTTTCATTATTAGCTAAATATGATGGAGCTGCAATATTTTTTAAATATTTGCTGCTACAAAGTACGCGTCATTGGTGCAGTCCAGCACATGGCCTACCCTTCTGCAGTCGCCAATCATCACGGTATTGGGCGTAATTCCATAAAATTTAAACGCCTCCTCTTTTTTTGATTTCATTCCCACAGCCATCAAGATGTGATCTGCCTTCAGGAGATATTTCTTTCCCTCTTCATCCTCGGCCTCCACTCCATCTGGAAGAATGTTTACCACCCTTGTTTTTGTCATTATCTTAAGTGTTCCATTTTTTTTGCATTTTTCCATATGCTGACGCTGCGCTATACGGTAAAGCCAATTTTCTCTGGCGCTAAGGGTGTCCGTCATTTCAATAATTGTTACCTGGCGACCATTTTCAGCTAACTCGAGTCCTGCTTCTGAACCGATTGCTCCTCCTCCTATAACAATAACATTCCCTTGTATATCCTCCCAGTGAGAATAGGCATCTATAATTTTTTCCGCTCCTTCTGCTCCAGGTATATCAGGAACAATAGGCTCTGCACCAACGGCAATAATCAATCCATCCGGATGAATCCCTTCTATCAGCTGGGGAGTGGCCTCCACGCCGAGTAAGACTTCAATCCCGGATTTTTCTACCTGTCTTACTAAATAATCCCGATAATTACGCAGTTCCTTTTTATACCCTCCATGATCGGATACATTGATCATACCGCCCAGCCGATTCGTTTTTTCAACCAAAACAACATGATGACCTTTCTCTTCTGCCACTAGAGCAGCTTTCATTCCTGCAGGACCAGCTCCAATTACCACAACTTTTTTTGGATGCGTTGTTTTTTCCAAAATCAGCGGCACTCTGTTTTCCCGTCGGAATCGAGGATTTACCGAACACTGCACATTATCGTGTACAGTGGAGATGTGATAACAATAATTGCAGCGCAGGCAAGGAACAATGTCGTCCGCTCTTCCTTCTTCCGCTTTTTTAGGCCAAAAGGGATCCGCAAATAACTGTCTTGCCATAGCAATTCCATCCACCAGTCCATCCGCAATCCATTGATTTGGTACCGCAGGATCTCCGGTAATTCCGCAGTTGATAAAAACCGGCTTGTGCACCGCCTTTTTCAATCGGGCAGAAAAATCCAGATTATATTCCATTGGCTCAAAAATTGTCGTCTGCTGATGCACGTTTGTCTCATAGTGCTCAATAGTAATCCCATATGTATCCATTCCATTATAGACAATAAATCCATCTACCAGATCATCCAGCAAAGCTGCCAAATACAGTGTATCTTCCTCTCTGTGCGATTGCTCTACCGGACCCAGCGTCCTGGCTAACCGGGCTAGAATCGGAAAATCTTTTCCCACTGCTTTTCTGACCTCTGTCACATACTCTACTGTCCAGCGGCACCGATTTTCCAGGCTTCCTCCATATTCATCCTCCCGTTGATTCCAGCCTGACAACATCATACTGGTGGTAGAAGAATCTGCCAAATGCATCATAATCAGGTCGAAACCGAAATCCTTTGCTTTTTTTGCCTGCTCTGCCTGTCTCCGCTGATACTGACGAAATTCCTCTATCGTCCCCTGTCTTCCCTTCATAGGAAAACATCCTGGATCTTCGCTGGGATAGATAGAAACAAAGCCCGTCTCATCTTTTACACTTGCATAAGCCGCTAAAGGGAAACCTGCTAAACCGCCTGATTGCTTCTGCACAGACAAAATTTCCCGTGTTGAATCACTGCCATATTTGCTGAAAGGATCAACCTCCAACCCGCATCCATACAAAGCATTTATTACCACACCTGCGCCTCCCAGAGCACGGTCATATGCGCTGATCTCTCCGTAATGCGTACTAGACGGCGTTTTTGCATTCGGAACGCCAGCCGGACTTGATATAATTCGATTTTTTACCATTACCCCGCCCAATCTCAATGGACTGAACAGGTAAGAATAAGTTGTTTTCATTTCCTTCCTCCTATAATGCTTATAGTTTTATGGAGTTTGGCGGCTCTCTTTCAAATGATTAAGCCGGATTACCGTTAAAGTAAAACCCATACATATAATTGCCAGAACCGCCATTATTCCCCATAAAAAATTCAACCCTTTTGTTTGATACAATTCAGAAAATATTGGAAGAACAACCGTGGAACCAAAATATGCTATACTCATCAATTTTGTATTTGCCGCCAAAGCCAAATCTCCGAAAAAAGGTCCGGAAACCAAATTATACAGAGTTGCTACCGGCATGGAAACTGCATAGGAGGCAATCGCAAGACAAAGCAAAATAGTAAATCCGGTGCGGTTCCAACAAAGCATTGCAGCCGTTCCAATAAAATACGCTGTATAGAGCAACAAAACATAAATTTTCACTTGAAAACGGTCAAATATCCTTCCTGTAAAAAGAGCTGTAATTCCCCCTAAAAGAGTATAGGCGCTGAGATAAAGAGAGCTATTAGCCGGATCCATTCCTGCATTTTGAAGGATACTGGTAAGCAAGGTTGAAAAAATCGTTATGTATGCCGGTCCTATTAAAACGATCACAGCCATTAAAAGGAAACTTGGGTTTTTTAATAATCTCTGAAAATTGGGTTCTTGCTTTCCCTTCTTTTCCTTTTTTTGTTTTATCGGTTCTGCCTTCACGTCTTTCAAGCCTATGGTTCCAACTATAAAAGCTATCAGTGCCAGACCTGCCATTATTAAATAGCAAAAAGAAACAGAGCGGCTTTTTAAAAGGTAGCCAGTGAGTACCTGAAAGGAGGCTCCGCCTATCAGTCCAGCTGTTACCATACCCGACGTAAGAATGCCTCTTTTTTCCGCATCCATACGACGGATATATACATTACAGGGAGCGTGTGTTCCATAACCTACCAACAGTCCGGCAAAAAAACATCCCATGTAAAACCAGACAAGCTGGTCAGAGCAAGCCATCAAAAGGCAAAATATTAACCCGCAGATAGAACCAAGCATCAGAGTTTTTCTCGGTCCAATTTTCTGTATTACATGATCAGCAAAAAATATAGCAATAAATGCGCTTACACAACATACCGATGCTCCTAATACAATACTAGTTAAATCTGTATGGTAATACGCTCTAAGAGACGGCATTGCTGCTGTAGCCACAGAATTAAGTCCGGTATGGATCAGCATAAGAAGACAACAAAACAGATATGTTTTTCTATGCTCCTTCATAAATTCACGATCCTTACCATGGATAGATATATACCCAGTCCTGCCAGCACAGCCAGACCTTTCCTCATGAGAGAAGGAATCCTTCCCCACATGGCTTTCACTTTTTCCACCGGAAGAATATAAAGGCCAAAAAAGAGAAAGCTAATTCCCAAGACGATTGCTCGATCCAGAAAAAGTATGGCTGAAAAAAGGAAGAAAAATAAACTGAAAAACCATTTGTAAAATAAAATCTTCTTTTCCAAAGATCACACCAGCTTTCCATCCGGATTGATAATCTGACAACTGCATACCATTTGTTTTAAAGAGGGAAGCTGAGCCATCACGGCTTTACATACTTTCTTTGCCTGATCATCGGTACTATCGTGTCTCAATATGACGCTCAGCCCCTGCCTGCCTTCTACCTCAAAATGAATTCCCTCAATAATTTTTCCATCAAAGGCCTTTACAATCTCAGCAGGTCTTGGACTATTGACTGATAACATGCTATCCCTCCTCTGCCTGTCTTGCTACATTTATTTAGCTGCTTCCAATTTTTCTTCCGTCGCTCTTTCTTTATTATCGATAATTTTAATGAAGGGGTACCAGATTACCATATCCAAAATCAGAATTCCAATTTGAAGTAAAAATCCTTGCCAAGGAACAGAGCAGCCCAATAGTCCACCCAATATTCCCTGAAGCGTCCACGGTATCGTCACACCGGTAAAACGTGCCACTACGCCTGTAGCAACAAGAGTGTAAACAATAACGGTATTGATCAACACTCCTCCCATATAAGGGAAAAATAAGATAGGATTCAACATAACTGGAACACCAAACAAGAAAGGTTCGCCGATATTGAATATCTGCGGAATAATTGCAACGCGGGAAACTTGCTTATACCGTCTGCTCTTAGCAAATAAAAACATCACGATACAGCCTCCCATGGTAGCGCCAATTCCTCCAATAAGAATGCAGTTTTCAAAAGCTCCCGCAATAATATTGGGAAGTTCTAATCCTGCAGAATAAGCAGCCAGATTTTCCTGAGTAGCTGCAGTCATAATAGGAGTCATCCATGCAACGGCCGAAGATCCATGAATACCGCAGAACATGAAGAGAGTCATCAAAATTTGATACAGAATATATACCGGCAAAGAAAGTCCTACACTCTTGATGCAAATTCCGGTCAATCAGTGCGCCCATTCCAGAATCAGCGGTGCACCTATTCTGAAATAGCGGTGTGCTGATTCCATTTCAAACGGTGCGCTTTCTTTTATAATGAACAATGAAACTCGTTCA
>CALWRE010000185.1 GCA_944383835.1 uncultured Lachnospiraceae bacterium
AATGAACGAGTTTCATTGTTCATTATAAAAGAAAGCGCACCGTTTGAAATGGAATCAGCACACCGCTATTTCAGAATAGGTGCACCGCTGATTCTGGAATGGGCGCACTGATTGACCGGAATTTGCAGAAAACAGCGGCCGGCTGGCGGCAGTTTCTCGAAGCCTTTCTTTTTCTTTACAATGCTTCGCCTGCCTTTTATAATGAAAGAACACCGGGGTATGCAGGCGGCGATACGCAAATGGCGATGCGCCAATGGTGATGCATAAACGTTGATGCGTAAGTGGTGCAAGGGAAAGAGGAAAAAGGAGAAAGAGGATGGCGAAAGAGGAAGAAGAGCGCTTAAAAAAGCGTTTCGCAGAGCTGGCGGAGAAATCCTACCGGCAGAATATATATTGTTTTACGGGTTTTTTGGGACTGATGGAGCAGAATCTGTTCCATGAAGCGATTTCACGGATGGCCTATGTTCCCTTCACCGCTTTTGGCGGGAACGAGGCCTGCGAGAGGGTGATGATCCGTTTCGGGAGCGAAGAGACAACGGGGTATGAGGAACCCTTTCCCATTGCCTGCCTGCATATCCGCCCGTCGGCCCCGAAATTTGCGGAATCCCTGACGCACCGAGATTATCTGGGAACATTGACAGGGCTGGGGATTGAGCGAAGCGTGCTGGGCGATATTTTTGTCGTGGAAAAAGAGGCGTACGTATACTGCCAGGACAACATGGCTTCCTATATCTGTGAGAATCTGACCCGGGTCCGGCATACGGCGGTGATCTGCGAGCAGACGGAAGCTGCGCCGGAGACGGCCCTTCCCAGGCTGGAGGAGGGACGGGTCAATGTGGCGTCGGAGCGCCTGGACGTTCTTGTGGCGGCGGTTTATCGCCTGTCGCGCAATCAGAGTATGGAGCTGTTCCGTGCGGGAAAGATTTTTGTCAATGGAAAGCTTATCGAGAATAACAGCGTTCAGCCAAAGGAAGGAGATATCGTGAGCGTCCGCGGCTTCGGCCGTTTTGTTTACAGAGGGACGGCGGGAGAAACGAGAAAAGGACGGCTGTATGCGCAGGTTGGGATTTACCGCTGATGCATTTTTACCGCTGCAGGGCAGGGGGAAATTTGTGAAAAATTCCTATGTGATTATTTGGTAAAAAAATGGTATACTATTATTAATAGAACTTGTAAATACAAAAGCGGCTGGGCATCCTGCAGGGGATGCCGGATGTATGTCCAAAGAAAGGAGTATGCCATGCTGAAAATCGGTGAGAAAGTATTGTACGGTACGGCCGGGGCCTGTACGGTGACGGATATCTGCACAAAGAAGTTTGGGGATGCGGGCGAACGGGAGTATTACGTCCTTGTACCGATTTATGACAGCAGGACAACTCTGTATGTGCCGGTGGACAGCCCTGCTTCGCAGGCAAAGATTAAGAGGCTTTTGTCGGCGGAGGAGGTGGAGGAGCTGATTTCCTCCATGTCTTCCACGGAAATTTTTTGGATTTCCGATGAAAAGGCACGCCAGGAACATTTCAAGAGTACCTTGCGAAGCGGCGACCGCAGGGCGCTGATCGGTATGACCAAGGCCCTGTATACGCATAGGAAAAAGGTGCTAGGAATGGGACGGAAACCGCATATGGCCGATGAGAAGATATTTAAAGAGGCGGAGAAGCTTATCTGCGATGAATTTTCGGTGGTTCTGGGAATAGAGCCGGGGGATGTGATGCCCTATATTATGAATAAGCTGGGAGATAACGCCTGAAAATATGCGTCGCGCCGGCCGCATCCGGCTGCCTGCGGCGATGAAAATGCCTGCAGAGGGACTGTCGTGAAAAAATATACGGCAGTCCCTTTTTCTATTTGCTTTTTCCCCTGAATTGGAGTAAGATAGACCAAGACAAGGGTATGGCCGCGAATGAAAAGGAAACGGCTGATACGGACAGCAGGAGAGGATTATGATGAAGAAAAAAGTTGGAATTATATTTGGCGGAAAATCAACGGAATATGAGATTTCATTGCAGTCCGCAAGCGCGGTTATTGCAGGCATAAATGGAGAAGAATATGAAAAGGTCCTGATCGGCATCGACAGAGAGGGGCGCTGGTACCGTTACTATGGAGAACTGGAGAAAATAGAGAAGGATCTCTGGTGCAATGAGGAAGACTGCGTGCGGGCGATTTTGTCGCCGGATCGGGAGACCCATGGCATTTTGGAATTTTCCCATGGTCAGGTAACGGCAACTCGTCTCGATATGGTTTTGCCTGTACTGCACGGCAAAACGGAGAAGATGGAACGGTGCAGGGGCTGGTGGAACTGGCCGGCATCCCGCTCATCGGCTGTGATACCCTCTGCTCCGCCCTGTGCATGGACAAGGATCGTGCGCATAAGCTGGTGGAGCTGGCCGGCGTGGCAGTCCCTGCTTCCGCTGTTTTCCAGGCGGAGGATGGAACGAAAGAGGAAGAGTGGAAGGCGGCCGCGGCCAAAATCGGCTATCCGGTATTTGTCAAGCCGGTCCGCTCCGGTTCCTCCTTTGGCGTGGCCAAGGTATCCGGGGAGGAAGAACTGGCGGGCGCTGTGCGCGAGGCCTTCCGGCATGACCGGGAGGTGATCATCGAAGAGGCCATCGATGGCTTTGAGGTGGGCTGCGCCGTTATGGGAAAGAATGAGCTGACGGTAGGCGAAGTGGACGAGATCGAGCTCACCCATGGCTTTTTTGACTATACCGAAAAGTATACGCTGAAGACCTCCCGCATCTATGTGCCGGCCCGGATTCGGCCGGAGACGGCGGCCCGGATCAAGGAGGCGGCGAAGGTGATCTATCATGCCCTGGGCTGCAGCGGTTTCGCCAGGGTCGATATGTTCCTGACGCCGGAGGAGAGGATTGTCTTTAATGAAGTCAATACGATTCCCGGCTTTACCTCCCACAGCCGTTTCCCCAGCATGATGAAGGCGGCGGGCCTTTCTTTTGCAGAGGTCGTAGACCGGCTGCTGAAAGAGGGGGCCGAGGAAGAATGACGGTTCTGACCTTGTCGGCAGAGGATTGCCGCCGCGGCAATCTGATCCTGGTCAATCGCAGGTATTCGATTCATCAGGCTGTTTCCGAGAAACAGTCCTTGGATGATTCCTGGTTGCTGGCGGCGGATCCGGCCTGGCCGGAGATCCTTCTGGCCCAGCCGGCGGCGCTGGCCCTGCAGAAGGCGATGGCCGATCTGGAGGCTCACGGCAGGATCGTGCCGGTCAGCGGCTACCGCAGCCGGGCGGAGCAGGAGAAAATTTACCAGGATTCCCTGGGAGAGAATGGGCTGGAATTTACCAAAAAGTATGTGGCCCTTCCGGACTGCAGCGAGCATCAGACCGGCCTTGCGATCGATCTGGGGGAGGGCGGAGGCGAACTGGATTTCATCCGTCCCTCCTTTCCGGACAGCGGGATCTGCGGCAGCTTTAAGAAAAAGGCGGCGCAGTACGGTTTTGTACTCCGTTATCCGGCGGGCAAAGAAGAAGTTACAGGGATCGCCCATGAGCCCTGGCATTTTCGTTTTACAGGCTGTCCCCATGCGGAGATCATGGAAACAAAGGGGATGGTTTTGGAAGAATACCTGGAATTCTTAAGAACCTGCCCGGATGGCTGTTATATATGGAAGAAAGAGGATTCCCTAACGGAGATCCATTATGTGCACGGCGGAGAAAACGGGGCGGAGTTTGCCGTCCCGGAGGGCTGTCCCTATCAGGTGTCCGGCGACAACCGAGAGGGCTTTATCATAACAGTCTGGAGGAAGAATTGATGGGAGCTTTGGATTGGTTTCGGTTGATCGCGGCCTTTCTGGTGACGGCCATTCATATATACCCCTTGGAAGACCTCAGCTATTGGGGCGACCTGACATTGACCCGCATCGTAGGAAGAGTGGCTGTGCCTTTCTTCTTTATGGTGACGGGCTATTTTGTCCTGGCGGGGGGCAGGGCGGATAAGATTTGCCGTTCCCTGATCAAAAATTTAAAATGGTATCTGCTGGCGATTGTGATCTATCTGCCTGTCAACTGGTATGCCGGCAATTTGTCCGGCCTTACCGTGTCTTCTGTGCTGGAAGAGCTTCTGATACAGGGAACCTTTTATCATCTGTGGTATATGCCGGCCCTGCTTACCGGCCTCCTTTTGTGCTGGGGGCTGAAGCGGCTTTTGGGAACCCGCGGGGCGCTTATCGCGGCGGCAGTCCTGTATCTGGTCGGGCTGCTGGGTGACAGCTATTACGGGCTGGCCGTCCGCCTCCCTGTCCTGCGGGCTTTTTACGATGGTATGTTTGCGGTGACGGAGAATACCAGGAACGGCTTTTTCCTTGCTCCGCTGTTTTTGATGCTGGGGGCCTGGTTCGGTGAGAAAGGCCGCTCTGTGCTGAAGAAGGATTTCCTGTTTTGGGGAATCGGCCTGGCGTTTGGCCTGGCGGCTATGACGGCGGAGGGGCTCTATGTCCATCTGGCCGGCTGGCCCCATCACGACAGCATGTATTTCCTGCTGCCCGTGGTGATGATCTTCCTGTTTGGAACCCTGTTGCAGCTTCCGGCCAGGGAAAGGCCCGCGTTTCGCAGCATTTCCCTTTGGATTTACCTGCTGCATCCCTTCTTCATCGTGGTAGTGAGGGCTTTTGCCAGGATTACCGGAACGACGGAATTATTGGTGGATAATAATCTGATTCACTATATCTGCGTAGCCGCAGCTTCGGCGGCCGCCGCCTATGTCCTGACTTGGCTTACCGGGCTTTTGGCGCAGAGAAAGCAGGGAAGGCAAGAGCAGCCGGAAAGGCAAAGGGGACAGAGGAGACAAAAAAAGCAGAGGTCTGCGGCGGACAGGCGGCAGGAGGAAGAGGGGTTCGAAGAACTGAATATACAGGAAGAGCCCGAGGCGCAGAAAAATCCCGAGATGCAAAAGGAGGCTGAGATGCAGGGAGAGTCGGCGCTGGCGCGGGGAGGCCGTGCCTGGATGGAAATCGATATGGAGGCTTTGAAGGCAGACGCGAGGCAGTTTAGCCAGTTTCTGCCCGAGGGCACGCGAATGATGGCGGTGGTAAAGGCGGACGCCTATGGGCACGGCGCTTTGCCGGTCTCCCTTTGCCTGGAAAAAATGGGGATTACGGACTTTGCTGTGGCCACGGCGGATGAGGGCGCCGCGCTTCGCCGTGGCGGAATCTCCGGCCAGATTCTGATCCTGGGCTATACGGATCCCTCCCAGTGGGATGAGGTGCGCCAGTGCGATCTGATCCAGGCGGTAGTCGATGAGGACTACGCGGTTCGGATGAGCAAATATGGCCGGGAGCATGGACCGCTGCGGGCCCATCTGGCTGTGGATACCGGGATGCATCGGCTGGGAATTGACGCTGCAGATTTTGAGACGGTACAGAATATCATGCGTCTGCCCGGCCTTCGGATCGAAGGGGTATTCAGCCATTTGAGCGTGGCGGACAGTCTGCAGCCGGAGGACGTGGAATATACGAAGAAACAGATTCAACGTTTTGAAGACCTTCGGAAATGGCTGGAAAACAGCCGGCCGGAGGGTCAGGAGCCTAAGCTCTGCTTCCATTTGCAGAACAGCTACGGTTTCTTGAATTATCCGCAGCTGCATTATGATTTTGTGCGTCTGGGTATTGTCCTTTACGGCGTCGACAGCAGTTCCGGCAGTCCGTCGGTGCTTAACCCGGATCTTGCGCCGGTGATGAGCGTCCGGGCGCGTGTGGCTATGGTCCGCAGTGTGGAAAAGGGGCAGGAACTGGGATACGGAAGGGCTTTCCGCGTGGAGAAAGACGGGCGTATGGCGGTGGTGACCATCGGCTATGCGGACGGGATTCCCAGGAATTACGGCCAGGGCGGAGCCCGGGTATTGATTCGCGGGCGGCGCTATCCGGTGGTAGGCTTGGTCTGCATGGATCAGCTGCTGGTAGATATATCGGCGGATGCGGAAGGGACCATCGCAGCCGGCGACGTGGCGACGCTCTTTGGCCGGGACGGCAGCGAATATATCAGCGTCGAGGAATCCGCAGCCTGGTGCGGCACCATCACCAACGAGCTTCTCTGCCGGATGGGCGCCAGGCTGGAGCGGATCCAGCTGTAAGGTAGGATATAAGGGAGGACATAAGGGAGGACAAAATGAGTCAGTCGCTTCTTACCACGCTCTGCTATCTGGAACAGGGCGGAAAATATCTGATGATGCACCGGGTGAAAAAAGAGAAGGATGGAAACCGGGACAAATGGATTGGGATCGGCGGGCATTTTGAAAAGGGCGAGAGCCCGGAGGAGTGCCTTATTCGGGAAGTTAAGGAAGAGACCGGCCTTATCCTGACCCGCTACCGTTTTCGGGGCCTGGTGACCTTTTCCTCCGGAGACTGGCAGGAATATATGTGTCTGTACACGGCCGATGGGTTTGTAGGAGAGCTTCTCCCGGAGCAGATGAAGGATTGCTCGGAGGGTGAGCTGGTCTGGGTGGATAAGGGGGCCATAGACGAGCTGAACATCTGGGAGGGCGACCGGATTTTCCTCCGCCTGTTGGCGGAGGACGCTCCGTTTTTTTCTCTGAAGCTGCGCTACGACGGCGACCGGCTCGCGGAGGCAGTGCTGGATGGAAAGCCAATCCAGCTGCCGGACAGACTGTGACATACGATAAAACCATATAGAAATGAGGTGGGGATCCGGATTCCATAGGAGTTCGGATCCTTTTATAATGGGGCAATGAGAGGAAAGGAACTTTGGTTTTTGCAAAAAATATAGGAAAATTAAGAAATTTTATTTGACAGATCTCTGTGCTATGATGATGACAGAAGGGAGGAATGACAGATGAAACTGCCAAAGGATTTTCTCTGGGGCGGATCGGTTTCCGCTCACCAGACGGAGGGCGCCGTGGGACCAGAGTATGGCAAGGGGCCGTCTATATATGATTATTTGAAGGAAAAAGGAATTTGCAACTTCGATCAGGGGATTGACACCTATCATCATTATCGGGAGGACGCCAGACTTTTTGGCGAACTGGGGCTCAACTGCTACCGCTTTTCCATCTCCTGGTCCAGAGTACTTCCCGATGGAGAGGGAGAGATCAACGAGGAAGGAATGGCCTTCTACGAGGATTTTGTCGATGCTCTGCTGGAAAACGGAATTGAGCCGATGGTCTGCCTGTATCATTTCGACACGCCTCTGGCTTTGCAGAAAAAATACAACGGATGGCTCAGCCGGGAGACGGTGAAGGCCTATGCCCGGTATGCGGCCATCGTTATGGAACGGCTGGGAGGCAAGGTGAAATACTGGATTCCGATGAACGAGCAGAATGGCTGTCCGTTGGTGGGAATGATTTCCTCGGGGATAAAGCCGGATCATCCAGACTTTGACCGGCTGCGCAGTCAGCTGACCCATAACCTGGCTTTGGCCTCCGCCTGGGTGACGGAGAACAAAAGGACCTATGCGCCCCAGGCCACAGTGATCGGTATGATCAATGCTGGTCCGGTATATCCGGCTACCTGCCGGCCGGAGGATGTCAGAGCAGCCCAGGGCCTGAGCGAGGTCTACAATCTGGAACTTTTGCAGCTGCTGACGAGGGGGACCTACAGCAAATCTCTGTGGAGACGGATGGAGCGGCAGGGAATTTTGCCGGAGGCAGAAGAAGGAGACTGGGAGTTTCTGAAGCGAAACACCGTGGATGCGGTGGGTATCAGCTATTACGCCTCCAAGACCGTCAGCGGACAGAATAAAAATGCGGACCTGTCCAGAGATCTTTTGCGGACCTTTGGCGGCGGTAAGTCGGCCTTTGATCCGAATCCCTATCTGGAGGCGACGCAGTGGGGCTGGACGGTGGACCCAGAGGGGCTGCGCATCGTTCTCAATATGATTTACAATCGCTTTGAGCTGCCCATCTATGTGCTGGAGAGCGGTGTTGGCGTGAGAGAGAGCCTGGATGAAAACAAAACGGTGGAGGATGACTACCGCATCGATTATCTGCGGCGTCAGATCGAGGCGGTGGAGGCGGCCTGCGCACAGGACGGCGTGGATGTCCGTTCGTATTTGACCTGGGCCCCCATCGACATTCTTTCCTCCCGCGGCGAGATGGCCAAGAGATACGGTTTTATCTATGTGGACCGGGATGAGGAAGGAAACGGCGATATGAAGCGGTACAAAAAGAAGAGCTTTGATTGGTACCGTCAGGTTATTGAGAGCAATGGAGAGAAATTGTGAGAGATACAGGTTTATCTTCAAGAGAAAGGTCCCTGCTGCACTATTTGATGCGGGAGGAGGCCGGAGCCACGGTGGAGGAGCTGGCAGAGCAGTTTCGGGTGTCCTCCCGCTCCATGTACGATGCGCTGCGAAAGGTGCGGACCTATCTGGAGGAGTGCGGCTGCCAGCTGCAAAAAAGCGGAAAGAGATACTTTCTGTCCCGTGAGGACGCCGTGCGTCTGGGCGAGGAGGAACGGCAGGCAGACGGCGAGGAGGGCTTTTCCTCCGGCTCGCGCAAGTATCAGATCATCGAATACCTGACCGATAAAAGGACGACTACGCTGCAGGAGATCGCGGATCATCTGTATTTTTCCAAGAGCACAATCTACCATGAGATGAAGGTGGTGGAAAAGATTCTGTCCAAGTTTTCTCTGCATCTGGTCAAAAAGCCCTATCACGGCATGATGTTAGATGGAACGGAGAAGGACATCCGCTTTATGCTGCAATATCTTCTGGAGGAGCAGATGTCCGATGCGGGGGCAGGGCTGGAGGAGATTACCTTTGCCCATCATTTCCTGCGGGACGAGGGCGATGAACAGCTGCGGGAGCTTCTGCACCGGTATCCGGCCTTTGACAACCTGGAGAGCTATCTGTCCCTGCGGGTGATGCTGTACCGGATGCGCAAGGGCTGCGTCTTTACCGCCAGCGGCGAGATACGGGAAAATTATGAGGGTTCTGCACTGAAGCGCCAGGGCGAGCAGCTTTTGGGTGAGCTGGGCGAGCGCCTTGGTCTGGAGCCGGGGGCGGATGAGGTCTATTATCTGCTGCTTGGCACAGAAAGCGGAGAGGCAAAGGGGGCTCTTAAAGAAGATGTCTGCGCTATGGCAGAGGCAATCATGGAGACAATCCAGGAAAAGCATCCCTTTATCGACGTCCGGGAGGGGTCTTTTTATACCGGACTGATTGTCCATGTGTCGGCCATGCTTCGCCGCATTCGCTTTGGCAAGGTAGCCCGCAATCCTATTCTGGGCGAGATTAAAGAGAGCTTTCCTCTGGCCTTCAATGTGGCGGCGGATATCACGAT
The DNA here is from genome assembly GCA_944383835.1 of uncultured Lachnospiraceae bacterium. Classification (GTDB taxonomy): domain Bacteria; phylum Bacillota; class Clostridia; order Lachnospirales; family Lachnospiraceae; genus RGIG7193. The sequence goes on from CALWRE010000185.1 coordinate 9,252, forward strand.
GATGCTGGAGAACCGTTTTGCCATCACCCTCAATGAGGATGAGATCGGGCTGTTTGCCATGCACATCCAGGTGATGCTGGAAGAGAACCGCAGAGTCAGCCGGAAAAGCAGGACGGGAATTGTGGTCAGCCATATCGGATATGGAAATGCCCGGATGATTGCAGGCAGGCTGTTTGATGCGATTCCTTCCCTGAGTCTGTCCCACATTTTGTCCTTTGCGCAGATGGAAGAGCTGATTCGGGAGGGCAAGATCGGAGAGGATGAGGCGATTATTTCTACGAGACTCCTGTCTCTTCCCAGAGAACGCTACTGCCTGGTTCAGCCGCTGATCACGCAGGCGGATGCAGAGCGGGTGAAGGAATATCTCCACAGGTGGGAGAAGAAGCGCGAACGGCCAAAGCGCCAGGGCTTTTTGGAAAAGCTGTCCCTGGAACATATATATCCCGGCAGGAGATTTCGCACCAAGGAGGAGCTGCTGGCCTTTGCCTGCGAGCGGCTTGAGGAAACCGGATACGTGACGGAGGAGTTTTATGAATCGACTCTGTCGCGGGAGAAGATATCCACCACATATGCCCTCAATGGAGTGGCGCTGCCCCACGGCTACAGCAGATGGGTGAAAAAGCCGGTAATTGCGGTGATTACGCTGGAGCGGCCTCTGGACTGGGACGGCTATTACACCGATATGGTGTTTGTGTGCGCCCTGTCTTTGGGCGTGGAGGAAGGAGACCGGAAAATATTCGAGGAGATGTATATGCTTCTGAACGACCGGGAGACGCTGCGCAGAGTCAAGGAATGCGCGGACGCAGCGTCGATTCTGCGGGTATTTGGAAGCTTTGCGGAAAGGATGGAGGATGAAGATTAGTGAATTGATGTCGGAGGAGGATATTCTGTTTGATCTTCCCTGTTCCGACAAAAATGAGGTGATTAAAGCCCTGACGGAAAATCTGGCGGCTCATGGACATCTTGTTTCGGCTCAGGAATGCCTGGAGGACGTCCTTAAGAGGGAGGCTGAGATTTCAACGGGGCTGGTGGGAGGAATTGCCATACCTCATACCCGCTCCCGGGCGGTGAAGGAGAGCCGAGTTTCCATTGGAAGGCTTACGAACGTCATTCCCTGGGAGACTATCGACGGCTCTGCCGTACAGGTGGTGATCCTGATTACCGTACCGGAGTCCTGTCAGGGGGAACATCTGAAAATTCTGGCGGCTCTGGCGGAGCGGCTGATGGAAGAGGGGGTGTGCGAGGGACTGCACACCATAACGGAGAAACATAAAATCATAGAATTATTGGAGGGATGAGAAATGAAGTTTGTAGCGGTATGCGCCTGTCCGGCAGGACTTATGCACACATTTATGGCGGCCAAGGGATTGAAAAAGGAGGCCAAGAAGGGCGGAGACGAGATTGCGGTGGAGACGCAGAGCGCCTCCGGTATTGAAAATGAGATTACGCCGGAGGAGCTGGCTGCGGCCGACGCGGTGATCCTGGCCATCGACACGGCGATCTCAGGGATGGAGCGGTTCAATGGAAAACCGGTGGTGCAGGTGGGGACCTCGACGGTTCTGCGCAATGCCAAGTCCGTGCTGGATCAGGCCAGAAAAGCGGCGAAAGGGGAGTAAAGATGGCAGGAAAAGTAAAAAATGAGCTGAAACAGGCTCGTATGCATCTGAACGCAGGCTTTAACGGGATGCTGCCGCTTATAATTGTCGGCGCTGTGGGCCTGGGCTTTGGCAGCATTCTGCCCCAGGAAGGGGTTCTGGGCGATCTGTTTGCCTTCCTGAATGAAGTAGGTTTGGAGAAGTTCGATATCTTTATGGCGATTGTAATCGGTCAGTCCATGGCAGGCAAGACCGGAATGGCCACCGGATTTATTCTGGGGTACTATTCCAATCAGCTGGATATGGGGATCTTCGGAGGAATTGTGGTCGGTTTTATGGCCGGTTATGCGGGAATCCTGTTTAACAAGCTGAAGCTGGAGGGCTCCACGAAGGCGCTTTTATCTCTGGTGGTGGTGCCTCTGGTGACGGCTGTGATTGGTTTCTTCCTGATCCGTTACTGCATCTCCGGGCCGGTGCTGTGGATTCAGTCTGCGCTGATTGGCTTCCTGAATAATATTTCCTCGACCAGCGCCGTACTGCTGGCGGTGGTTCTGGGCCTGATGTTCGGCTTCGATCTGGGCGGTCCGATCAACAAGACCGGCGGAATCTTTGTGATGATCTCCCTGACCGAGGGAATTCGTGCTCCCATTACATATGCTGCGGCAGCCTACATGCTGCCCTCGATGGCGGCGGGACTTGCCATCATGCTGGACCGCAAGAAGATTCTTTTCGACGAGGATGAGCATGTACAGGGGCCTTCCATCTTTGTACTGGGCCTGTTGAGCCTGTCGGAGCCGGCGCTGCCGCTGATGTTTGCCGATATGAAGTTCATGGTTCCGGCCAATATGATCTGCTCGGCCCTGCTGTGCGGCCTGATGGCACTGTTTGGTTTGGAGAGTCAGCTGGCCCTGGGCTTTTTGGACTTTATCTTTATGAACAATATCCTGCTGGGCCTGGTTATCTTCCTGGGCTGCCTGGCCCTGCTTACCGGACTGATCCTGATGCGCAGAAAGCAGCTTTATGCGAGGGGAGAGCTGTGAGAGGAAGACAAAAGTATTGAGGTACAAAAAATAGCAAGCGATAATGGAGGCTGGCGGAAAGGGGTTTGCTTTATGAAAGAAAAGAGGATAAAAAGTATATTACGGGAAGTGTGCCTGGCGGTTGTGGCAGCGCTGCTGTGCGTTGCTCTGTTGTTTGCGGCGGTAAAAAATTACCGTCAGCTGCAGATGACATTTAAAACCATTCGCTATTCTGTCCAGGAATATCCGCAGGGGGAAGTGCTGCTGATTGGGAGCTCTTTCATGGAATACTGGGAGAGCTCGGAGGCCGATCTGGGGCCGCTTCACACGGTAAATGCCGCTGTGGCCGGTACTAGGGTGGCGGATTGGAAAAATAATTTTTCAAATCTGGTGGAGCCGTTTCACCCCAGCGCGATCCTATTTTATATGGGAACGAATGATATAAACGGAGAGGCGGACAGCAAAAGCGGGGAGGCTGTGGCCAAAGAATTGGAAGAATTTTTTGATATGGTCTGGGATGCGCTTCCTGGGACGCCGATTTACTACATTTCTCTCACCTATTCGCCGGAGAGGGAGAGCGTCTGGGATGAGCTGGAGATATGCAATAATCGGATGGCACAGCTGGCGCAGGAGCAGGAGAATCTGACATTCATCGACTGTACCTCCGTAGTGATGGGGGAGGACGGCCGGCCCAAACCGGAGAGCATCATTGGACAGCGATACTGCCTTATGAACTTTTGCTGCATTTGATAATTTTGCTGATGCTTTCAATATATGGGATTACCTTCGTTGTCTTTCTCATGGGACTTTTTCTGGGATTTATCCGAAAGGGAAATCCGGAAAGCTGAGCATGGCATAGAA
>CALWRE010000186.1 GCA_944383835.1 uncultured Lachnospiraceae bacterium
AATGAACGAGTTTCATTGTTCATTATAAAAGAAAGCGCACCGTTTGAAATGGAATCAGCACACCGCTATTTCAGAATAGGTGCACCGCTGATTCTGGAATGGGCGCACTGATTGACCGGAATTTGCAAAAAGTCGAATGACACCGAAAAAAGCTCTGGATTTTGATGCGTTTCGACAAGATTCGTCGCAAAAACTCGAAATTTGTTTTGTCCTTTTCCTTTTATCCATGGAAAATATATGCATCATGGAAAGGAGGAGGTAAGCAAAATGAAATGGAAAAGAGAAACAGAGAGGCTGCTGCGGCAATTAGGCATAAATGGGAGTTATAAGGGCTTTTCGTTTGTGACCTACAGCATTGAAAAAATCATTCAGAAACCGGAACTTCTCACCCATGTGCACAAGGAGCTGTATGAAATGATTGCATTACATTTTGGCGTGAGCCCGGAGAGTGCGGAGAGAAATATCCGAACGGTAAAGGAGATCAGCTGGGAATATGGCGATAAAGAGCTGTTAAGAGAAATTTTTGGGAGTAGATGTGCGCAGCCTCCGGGAAATGCGGCTTTTCTCGATGGATTGGCCGCATATCTGGCGGAGGCATGCGCAATCGAAAAAGAACAGGACCGTTGCGACCGCGAAAACGGTTAGAGAATCACTTCCATACCGACCTTCTGCGGTTTCAGTCCGCAGGCCTGGTAAAACTTCATGGCGCTTTCATTGCAGCTCCATACATTCAGCGTGACATTATAGCAGCCATGGGCACGGGCATAATCGAGGACGGCTGCATACAGCGTTTTGCCAATGTGCAGCCCCCGCTTGTTTTCGTCTACGCAGAGATCATCGATATACAGGGTTTTGATATCGGTCAGAATATTATCGTTGACATGCTGCTGGAAAACGCAGAAGGCATATCCCTGCAGGCAGTCGTTTTCATCTACGGCGGCAAAAATCGGCCGTTTTTTATCCGCTAAAATATCGCGAAGCTGCTCGTCGGTGTATTTGCTCTGTCCATATTTGAAAAGGTCCGGCCGTCCCTTGTGATGCACCAGGGCAACCTGGGCGAGCAATTCATGGATTCTGGGAATGTCTTTTTCAGACGCCATACGTACTTTCATAAATGATAGGTCCCTCCTTGTAAGGAAATGTTCTTGTAAGCAAATGCGGCGGATATTTGCTGTGCGTTATCGCCCGTTTTCCAAAAACAGCTGGCCAAGATCCGTCAAAATATCACTGGGGAGCATGGCCTGCATGGACAGGCGGGCGGCACAGCGGTCGGCGGACGCCCCGTGCAGCCAGACGCCGCAGAGGGCGGCGTCAAGAGGGGAAAGCCCCTGGGCGGCCAGGCCGGAAATAATACCGGTCAGAACATCCCCGCTGCCGCCTCGGGCCAGGCCGGCGTTGCCGGTATGGTTTTCATATAGGTTCCCTTCCGGGGCGGCAATAAGGGTATGATGCTGCTTCAAAACAACGACGGCCCCATAGGCTTTGGCCAGGTTCAGGGCGCAGGACGCGGGATTGCCCGTCACGTCGCTGACGGTACATCCTGCCAGCCGAGCCGCCTCGCCAGGGTGCGGGGTGAGAATCAGGCGTCCGCCGCAGACTTTTTTGAGCATCTCTCCCTGGCCGGCCATACAGGTAAGCGCCCCGGCGTCCAGGACAATAAGGCCGGCGGCTGCCTGAAGGATTTCCCGGATTTCTTCTTCTGTCTGGGCCTCCGCCTTTTTCCCGCAGCCGATGGCGCAGACGGTGGCCCGCCGGGCGGCACAAGCCAGGTTTTCCGGATCGGGCAGAGGGAGGAAAGTGGCCTCCAGGATACGTGAGGATATGCTGGAAATCACATTTTCCGGCGCAGCCACCGTGACCAGTCCGGCTCCGCTTCGCAGCGCGCCCATGGCGCACAGGGCAGCAGCGCCGCGGTAGGTATCGGATCCGCATAGTGCCAGCACGCTGCCGTAGGTTCCCTTATGGGAAAATGGATCTCGGATGGGAATATTGCCCCATACAAGTTCAGGAGTGATTTTCTCCGGCATATAATATGACATGGTTACCGCCTCCCTTTCAGCAAACGTATTCGCCCCGGCCAACAGCCGCGGCCAGCCCTTTGCGGGCTGTATACAGTGTATCACACCTTCCGGAAAAATACCATTTGCAGTTTTCCCTATCTTCTATCCGTTTTAATTGGACAACCCGCCCGAAATGTATTATAATGTTCACGTAAGCAATGAGCCGTGCGCGCAGAAGCGGAGAAGGCCGCCGCCATGCCGAAGGCATGAGGGAGCGGCCATCGGAGCGTCTGCGGATAGGGCGAAGCCCGTGAGCGAGCCGGAGCAAAGCGGAGGCGAGCGTCGCACGGCGTAGACGGAAGCGCAGAAGCGGAGAAGTGCAGAAGCGACGCGGAAAGGGAAAAGATGGGGATTTTTAAACGGATATGGAATTGGCTGCGCTCCCTCTTTGGAGGCAGGAAAAAGGATGAAAAAGAAGAGTTAAACCAGTATGTCAGGCAGATGCAGGAGGCGCTGTTGAATATGAAGGCACAGACAGAGGCGGTGCTGGCGGCGGGGGAGAAGAGAAAAAGAGAGATTGCCCAGTGCGAGGAGCAGATCGCAAAGATGGAGAAATACGCCGAGAAGGCTGTGGCCGGCGGCCAGGACAGCGACGCCAGGTTTTTCCTGGAGAAAAAGGCTTCTCTGGAAAAACAGCTGGCAGGGCTGAAAAAGCAGGATGAGGCGGCTGCGGGCTACGCATCCCAGGCGGAGAAGCTCTATGAAAAAGCACAGGCACAGCTGAACGATATCACAGCGCGGAAGGATGCGGTGCAGGCAAAGCTTGCCGCCGCCGAGCTTGCGCAGTCCATCAGCCGTCTGGATGAGAGCAGCCTGCAGGAGAGCGAGAGGAAGGCGCAGGCGGCCCTTGACCGGGCCGAGGCCATGGCGGAACTGGAAAATAGAGGGCAAAGCAGCGATTTGTCCGATTTGATGAGCAAATACGACCAGGCCGATCAAAAGCAGGCCGACCAAAAATCGGCGGATCGAAGCCCGGCGGAGGAAAAATCGGCGGAGGAAGACCTGGCCGGGGAAAAGGCGAAATCTGTACAGCCTGAGAAATAAAGACGGAAAAGGCTGAATTTTACATATCAAAGCAGGAGGATGAAACATGGGTATTTTCGGCGGACAACTGGCAAATGTGGTGGAATGGAATGAATATCGCGATGATCTTCTGTTCTGGAAATGGGATAACGACGAGATCAAGAAGGGCAGCAAGCTGATCATCCGGCAGGGACAAGACGCCATTTTCATGTATAACGGAAAGGTGGAAGGCATCTTCCGCGACGAAGGAAGTTACGACATCGAGTCGCAGATCGTTCCCTTCCTCAGCACGCTGAAGAGTTTCAAATTCGGCTTTAATACGCCGATGCGGGCAGAGGTGCTTTTTGTCAATACCAAGGAGGTTCCGCTGAAATGGGGAACCAAGAACGCCATCAATCTTCCGGCTCCCGGGCTACCCGGCGGCATGCCGATCCGTGCCTTTGGTACCTATAATTGCTATGTGGCGGATGATCTGGTGCTGATTGAAAAAATTGCAGGCATCAAGAAGCAGTTCAGCGTGGACGAGGTGAAGGAGAGAGTCACTTCGATGCTGAACCAGCTGCTGATGAAGTGGATCACCAAAGAAGGCAAGGATATGTTCAACCTCCAGGCCAACGCCTACGATATTTCCAAGGGAATCTGCGAGGATCTGGATATGGAAATGCAGAAGATCGGCATCGGCATTACCGACTTTACCATTGCCAGCATCTCCTACCCGGAGGAAGTGCAGAAAATGCAGACCAAGGCGGCGGCGCAGAGCATGGTGGGCGATATGAACCGCTATCAGCAGATGGGCATGGTAGACGCGATGACCAAGGGAGGCCGCGGCAGCGGCGTAGCCTCGGATATGATGCAGATGCAGATGGGGATGGCAATGGGCCAGCAGATGGCAAGCCAGATGAATCAGATGAACCAGAATTCGGCCAATGGAGGAGTACAGCCGTCCGGCGGCTCCGGGGTAAATTTCTGCCCTAACTGCGGGACAAAGGTATCCGGCGCAAAATTCTGCCCCAACTGCGGAACAAAACTGTGCTGATATCTATTGACAGATGCGAGACAAACCTTATAATAATAATGAAAGCGCACGATAGGAAACGGACAGCCTTATAATAGACAGCGACAGCCGGGAAAAGGGATTCCAGAGGATTTCTCTTTTTCCGGCGTCATTAGGAAAGGACAGAGGACGGCTGCCGCTATTTTTCGACAGAAAACGTTAAAAAGATAACGATAAAATCATAGAAGGAATCTTGGGGTCGGGGAGGACTGGAGCCCGGCCCTTAGCATATATACATATACATAAAAAAGAAAGAATGAGGGATTGCCATGAGTCGATTGGAAATCAAGAAATCGGACGCAGTCCAGAAATCCGTGGAGCGGATGTATGAGGTGCTGGAGCGGCGCATGATTGCCGGCGCCATTGACTCCTGCCCGGCCGACTTCCACCTGGGATTTCTGAAGATGTGTCACGCCCAGACCTGCGGAAAGTGCACGACCTGCCGGATCGGCCTGCGCCAGCTGCAAAATCTCCTGACCGATGTGCTGGAGAACCGGGCCACGGTCGAGACCCTGGATTTGATTCGAGATACGGCGAAGAGTATCTACGAGTCGGCTGACTGCGCCATCGGTTATGAGGCGGCCAGAATGGTTTACCACGGAGTGACGGAATGCTATGATGACTACGTGCGGTACATCGAAAACGGCGGCTATGTGGACGCCACCAAGATTTCCGTGCCCTGTGTGGACGCATGTCCCGCCGATGTGGATATCCCCGGCTACGTGGCACTGGTAGGGGAAGGCCGCTATGAGGATGCGGTGCGCCTGATCCGCAAGGATAATCCCTTCCCGACGACCTGCGCCTATGTCTGCGAGCATCCCTGCGAGAGAAAATGCCGCCGGCGCATTATCGACAGCCCCATCAATATCCGCGGCCTCAAAAGGGCGGCTGTGGACTACGCGGCCAAGACGCCCGCGGAGAAATGCGCTCCGTCCACCGGCAAGAAGGTGGCGGTCATCGGCGGAGGGCCCAGCGGCTTAAGCGCCGCCTATTACCTCTCCCTGATGGGCCATAAGGTTACGGTCTTTGAGGAAAAGCCGAAGCTGGGCGGCATGCTGCGCTACGGCATTCCCAGCTACCGTTTCCCCAGAGAGAAGCTGCAGGAGGATATCGACGTGATTCTCTCTCTGGGCGTGGAAGTTAGACGCAATACAAAGGTGGGCAAGGACATCACGATCCAGGCCCTGATCCTGCAGTACGACGCGGTCTATATCGCCATCGGCGCCCAGGTGGATAAGAAGATGGGCATCGAGGGCGAGGACGCGAAGAACGTGATTTCCGCCGTCGACCTTCTGGATAAGATCGGCCATGACGAGTTCCCGGATTTCACCGGGGAGAATGTGGTGATCCTGGGCGGCGGCAATGTGGCCATGGACTGCGCCCGCTCGGCGGTGCGCCTGGGAGCGGCCCGGACGACCATCGTCTACCGCAGACGCCAGGAGGATATGCCCGCCCTGCCGGCGGAGGTGGAGAGCGCCATCGCCGAAGGCGTGGAGATCAAATCCCTGATGGTGCCCCTGCGTATTGAGAAGGACGAAAACGGGGCGGTGAAGGCCCTGTGGGCCAAGCCGCAGATGATCAGCCGCTGCGACCGGAAGGGCCGCCCGTCCCCGAAGGATTCCAGCAAGCCCGAGGTGGCGATCCCCTGCGACCGGGTGATTGTGGCCATTGGCCAGAATATTGATTACAAGCATTTTGAGAGCAGCGGCATTGAGGTAAAGAGAGGAGTGATCGACGCTCTGGACGACGGAATGATCCGCGACAAGGAGGGCGTTTTCGCCGGCGGTGACTGTGTGACCGGACCGGCTACGGTAATCCGGGCCATCGAGG
>CALWRE010000187.1 GCA_944383835.1 uncultured Lachnospiraceae bacterium
TGGATTACGAGCAGGTATCGGCGGACTACCCTTCCGGTACGGACGCATCCGAGCCGATTGTTTTAGAAGGTGAAGAGGCGGCGATCAAGGACACCCGTTCCATTGTTCCAAAATCCGACACCTCCTCCGCCGTTCTGCATCCGGCCGATTATAAAAAGCAGTTGCTCAATTATATCGGCGGCAGCAATTGGAAATCCCCTGGCGAGCGGGTTATATGGAAATTTCGGGTCGAAGAGAGTGGGTTGTATGATCTGCGGTTGATTGTCAAACAGGATCAGACCGTGAATGGATATTCCTATCGCTCGTTGGAGATTGACGGCAAGACGCCGTTCCGCCAGGCGGAGGAGCTGGCCTTTTATTACGATACTGCCTGGTATCCCTGGTGTTTTGAAGATCAAGAGGGTCAGCCGTATCTAATTTATCTGGAAGAGGGTGACCATACTCTTGCGCTGACAGCCACCCTTGGACCAACCGAAGAATATTATCAGCGACTTATGGATATCACCGCTGAGCTGGGCGATCTCTATCTGGAAATTGTGATGATCACCGGCGACAGTCCGGACAGCAACCGCGATTACAACCTTTTCCGGCAAATACGCGATTTTGACCAGCGCCTCGGCGAATTTTCCGCTTATCTGAGGGGCCTCGCGGACGATATGACGGCGCTTTCGGGCAACCAAAGCACGTCCTGCATATCGGCCATACGCAATATGGATCGCATCGTCACGTCTATGCGGAACAATCCCTATACCGCGCAGAATTATGTAAAGGATTATTACAATACATACACCACCCTCAGCGCGTGGCTCTACGATATGAAGGCCATGCCCCTGTCCATAGACCGGATATACCTTGTCCCAGCCGGTTCGGACTACCGAATTGAAATGCCCGGCTTTTGGGAAAGCCTGTTGTTTTCGGCAAAGCGTTTTCTGGTCTCTTTTATGTCGGACTATAACGGCACGGCAGTTGGCGGGACAACAGACAGCATTAAAATTTGGGTGAACTGGGGCCGCGACCAGGCCATGGTTCTCAACTCCCTGATCCAGGAATCCTTCACACCGAAAACGGGAATAACGGTCAATCTGGAGCTAACCGATGCCACCCTTGTCAAGGGTATTCTTTCCGGTAACGCACCGGATCTCGCGCTGTACATGGCCAGGACCGAGCCCGTCAATCTGGCGATGCGGGGAGCTTTATATGATTTGAGTAAATTCCCCGATTATTCTCAGGTGATCCAGCGATTTGAGGATTCGGCCGTCACCCCCTATATGTACGAGGGGGGAACCTATGCTCTCCCGGATTCCCAGTCCTTTTACCTGATGTTTTACCGCAGCGATATTCTAAACAGGCTGGGGATAGAGGTGCCGGAAACGTGGGAAGAATTTTTGCAGGCTACCGCAGTGCTGCAACGCAATAATATGGAAGCCTGGATTCCCTATACGCAGATCACCGATTCGACTACTGTAAATACCGGCGTAGGCGGCTTGAACCTGTTTGCCACCATTCTCGGGCAGAGGGGCGGCAGCCTTTACAACGACAGCGAAACGGCATGTCTACTGGATTCCGCCGATTCGCTTCAGGCGTTTACCTATTGGACGGATATGTATACCAAGTACAAAATCCCCACCACCACCAGCTTTTATAACCGCTTCCGCATCGGTACGACGCCGCTGGGAATTGAGATGTATACCCAGTACACCATGCTGGCTCAGGCAGCACCCGAAATAGAGGGGCGCTGGGGAGTCGCCCTGGTTCCAGGAACGGTCCGAGAAGACGGCAGTATTAACCGCACAGTGGCCGGGGCAGGAACGGGATGTGCAATATTAGCCACAAGCGATAAAGAAAAACAGGCGTGGGAATTCCTGAAATGGTGGACGGATGCCGATACTCAGCTGCGATACAGCAATAATTTGGAATCGATACTGGGGGCGGTCTCCCGACCCGCCTCTGCCACTACCGCTGCGCTGGACAATATGGCTTGGAAGAAAGCGGATCTGGATGTCATTCAAGCGCAAAGGGCTTTAGTTCGAGAACTGCCGGAGGTCCCGGGGAGCTATTATGTTTCCCGCGCGGTGGATCAGGCGTTTTGGAGCGTGATCGGCGGAGCCTCAGCCAAGGATTCCCTCATGAAGTGGAATGAGATTGCCAACAGCGAGATCGAGCGCAAGCTCCGTCAATACAGCGGTACCACCGTGGGAAAGGGGTGAAAGAATGAAAAACATAACTTTAGGGGGCAAGAAAGAACGTTTCAGGGACAATCTGCAATGCTACATCATGTTGGCGCCCTTTGCCCTGTTATTTCTGATTTTTCTGGTGCTGCCCATCATAGCCTCGTTTGTTTTGAGCTTTTTTGAATTCGATATGGTATCAACGCCGCGCTTTACCGGATTTTCCCATTACTTCCGGATGCTTTTCGATGACGAGGTGTTCCTTACCACGGCGAAAAACACTCTGATTTTCGCCGTGATAACAGGACCGGCAGGTTTTTTGCTTTCCTTTGTGCTGGCCTGGTTTTTAAATGAATTCCGCCCCTTTACCCGTACAGTACTTTCCTTTATGTTTTACTGTCCGGCCTTGGTGGGCAACGCCTACTATATTTGGCAGGTGGCCTTTTCCAACGACAGTTATGGGTATATAAACAGCCTGCTGCTCTCAATGGGCTTCATTACCGAACCGCTGAATTGGCTCAGGGACGCCGCCTATACCATGCCGATTGTGATTATGGTGCAGCTGTGGATGAGCATGGGCGTTTCCTTTCTGGCGAATATTTCCGGATTGCAGAATATCGGACAGGATATGTATGAGGCGGGCGCCATTGACGGCATTCGCAATCGCTGGCAGGAGCTCTGGTATATCACCCTTCCGTCCATGCGGCATATGCTGCTTTTCAGCGCCGTCATACAGATCTCATCCGCCTTTTCCGTCAGCCAGCTGCCGATTGCCCTGGCCGGTTATCCATCGGTGAGCAACTCGGTGGACACCATCGTTTCCTATTTGTCCGATGCGGGTACGGTTCGTTACGAAATGGGATATGCCTCGGCTATCTCGGTGGTGCTGTTCCTGATTATGATTGTCACGCGGATTGTCGTGGGTAAGCTGATCAATAAGGTGGGAGATTAATATGGCCGTGATCATTGCAGAAAAAAAGACGGGACGCTTCCTTCACAGGATAAGCGGGCGGCGTTCCCGGGGCCTGTCCCAGAGCAGGCGCTATACACGTTCAAAAGTGGGAAATTTCTTTTATGTCTGTTTTTTGATTCTGCTGGGACTGTTTTCGGTTGTCCCGCTGGTATATTGTGTGCTGACCTCCTTCAAGCCGTTGGATGAACTGATGATTTTTCCTCCACGCTTCTCTGTCAGCCGCCCTACAATGCAGAATTACCTGGCTCTTCCAGGCTTGCTGTCCAATCTGCGTATTCCCCTTTCCCGCTATATTTTCAACAGCCTATTTATCAGCGCTGTTACCACGATTCTATATGTCCTGATATCTTCTATGGCGGCGTTTGTGCTGTCGAAATCGCATGTCCGGGGGAAAAAGGTCATGTTTTTGGCCGTGCAATATGCGCTGCTGTTTACACCCTTTACCCTGGCGATTCCGCAGTATCTCATTTTTTCGTATACGAGGATGATCGACACCTATTTTGTGTATATACTGCCTTATCTCGCTTCAACTATGGGCGTTTTTCTGATGAAGCAGTATATGGAAGGGAGCATCCCCGACGCTATCTTGGAGGCGGCGCGGATTGACGGTGCCGGATATTTCCGGATGTTTTGGAGCATTGTGCTGCCTATGGTCAAGCCCTGCTGTATGACCCTGATGCTTTTTGGGTTCCGCGATGTATGGTCAGCCCTGCCCAACGGCACCATCTTTAACGAATCCCTCAAGACCCTTCCCGCCGTCATGAGCCAGATAACCGCGGGGGGCATCGCCCGTTCGGGAAGCGCCATGGCGGTCACCGTGATTATGATGATTCCGCCGATACTGGTATATTTGGTATCCCAAAGCAATGTACTGGAATCCATGAACAGCGCCGGTATCAAAGAATAGAAGGGAGGGGCTTTGATTTGAAGAAGGCTTTGGTTAAACTCATTACGGCTGGAATGCTGACCTGTATCCTCATATCTCCGGCCTCAGCTGCCTCCTCTGCCGGAGATTCCGCCGGAATTCCCTACACCTCTTATAATTACTATTACGGGGATGTGACAAAACCCGCGGAAATCAACGCTTTCTACGATGTGGAGACCGTGCTGACGGCGGCGCGCGCAGGGGTGGAACCCTTTCAGGAGATCAACGACATCTGTACCGATTCCAGCGGGAATATATATATTCTGGACGGTAAGGGCTCGCGTGTTGTCCTGCTCGACGGAGACTATCGCCTGCGGGGAGAGTTTTCCGGTGTCAAGGATGGGGACGAAATCCTGAGCTTCAGCGGCGCACGCGGAATTTATGTATCCGGAGAAAGCTTGTATATTGCGGACACGGAACATGCACGGGTACTGGTATGCGATACGTCGGGGACGCTTATGCGTACCATCCTTCTGCCGGACTCGCCCCTTATTCCGGAGGGCTTTCTTTACCGTCCGATCAAAGTGGCGGTAGATGCCAGCGGGTATGTGTATGTACTCAGCGACGGTTCCTATTACGGCGCCATTCTTTACTCGCCGGAACAGGAGTTCCTCAGCTTTTACGGCGCCAATTCTGTGAAGAACACGATAACTCAGGCGCTGGCTAAGCTCTGGAAAAAGCTTACGGCGACCAACGATCGGCTGGCCAACTCAGCAAGCCGCCTGCCCTATCAGTTCACCGATCTTTATGTCGATACTGACAGCTTTATCTATACCGCCACTGGCAAGACGCCCGATTCCGTTCAGGCAGGTCAAATACGGCGGCTCAGCCCCGGCGGAAAAAACGTTCTGGAGTCAGAGGATATCACTTTTGGAGATCTGTCGATCTCCATGGCAGGCGGCGAGATGCGCACGCAAAATATCGCGGGGCTTGCTGTGGATACCGCCGGCTTTATCTACTGTTACGATATCTCTTACGGAAGAATCTATCTTTACGATGCGGACTGCATGCTGCTGGCCGCCTTCGGAGGGGGTATCGGCAACGGACAGCAGGACGGTACCTTTGCACAGATTGGCGGTATCGACATTTTGGATGATGGAGACCGCATTGTGGTGGCCGACAGCTTGCATACATCGGTTACGGTATTTCGCGTGACCGATTTCGGAAAAAAAGTAAAATCGGCTCGGAGTCTAACCCTCAGCGGCGCCTATCACGAGGCCGTCCCATTGTGGGAGGAGGTCTTGCAGGCGGATGCGGGTTGTCAGATGGCTTATCTGGGTCTTTCCAAAGCGGCTCTGGCTCAAAAGAATTATGCAGCCGCCTTGGAGTATGCTGAAAAGGGCAACTCCGCCTCAGTATACAGCGAAGCCTTCAGCTATCAGCGCCGTGATTTTATTGATAGCCACCTCAATGGGATTATGGGAATACTGCTGGCTGTCACAGCGGCTGTGGTAGCAGTAGTGATCGTCATAAAGAAAAAGAAGCTCGTGCTCGTAAAGAACCAGGCGGTTCGGCAGATGTTCGCCGCGCCCTTCCATCCGGCGCTGGTATTCGGCGAGGTGAAGGAGAAGAGGAAGGGTTCAGTCGCCCTCGGAGCGGCCGTCATGGCGGCGTTTTACGTTTCTCTGATTCTCAAGACCACCGCTTCCGGCTTCCTGTTCCGGACAGACGCAGGCTCCTTTAATTCGGTGCTGGTGCTGCTGCAGACAGTGGGATTCGTTTTGCTGTGGACCGTGGTCAGCTGGGCCGTGGCTACCCTGCTGGGCGGCATCGGCAAGCTCCTGGTAATTTTTGTGGTTGTGACATACAGCCTATTACCTATGGTATTAGGCAACATCGTCAGTACAATCCTTTCGTATGGACTCACCGAGGAAGAGGGGGTTTTTCTCACTGTTTTCGGTGCGTTCATGCTGCTGGTGTCTGTTTTTATGCTGATTATCGGCTCTATGATCGTTCACGATATTTCCTTTGGTAAGTTTTTAGGGATTACGTTGCTTACCCTGGCCGGAGCGCTGATCGTGCTGTTCCTGCTGGTGTTGATTATTATTTTGGTTCAGCAGACGGCAGGTTTCGGCGGCACACTGATTCGTGAACTCTTTTTCCGATAGGAGGAACGACCGATGAATAAAAGAGGATTTGCCGGATTTCTCAGTTGTCTGGTTTTGCTCGGCGCCGCGGGCTGCGGCGCCGAGACGCAGACTGGTATCCAGCGCTATGATCCTGAGCATTCCACGAACTTTGAGGAGAGCTTTATCGCTGCGGAAAATGGGACATATACCCTGGAATGGGACAGCGAGCATTATCGTGTGCTTCTGCGTGAGACCTCCAATGGGCGGGTCTGGTCCACTCTGCCCAACGGGTTAATGACGCCCCGTTATGACAGCGAGGGATATGAAATTCAAAACCACCCGCAGATGGAAAATCCGCTGATTGTGGAATATATCAATGAAACCACCGTCCAAACCGAATATCGATACGCCTATACCGCCAGCCTCAAAAAAGGCGATTACCAGATAGAACGGATGGAAAACGGCCTGCGGATCACCTATCATTTTGCCCAGGAATCCCTTTCCGTACCGGTGGAATACACTTTACTGGAGGACGGGATGAATGTCTCGGTGAATCCCAGCGACATAGCCGAAGGCGACACTCGCATACGCCGCATCACCCTATCTCCATTTTTCTGTTCGGTTTCCAACACAGACCCAAATGGTACGCTGCTGATTCCGTCGGGAAGCGGCGCGCTGATCGCCCCCTATGAATGGAAGGCGGATGTGGGGTACACCTGCTCCTATCCGGTATACGGAGAGGATCTGCAGTTAGCGGAGAGTCAAAACGACAGCATAAATAACCATGAACCCGTCCGGCTGCCGGTCTTTGGCGCCGCCAATGGGGAAACAGGGGTTTGTGCGGTCATCGATTCCGCTGAGGAAGCAGCCAGCATTGAATGCAATGTCGGCAACGATAAATTCGGCTTTTCGGCCGTTTATGCCACCTTTGAGCTGCGCGGGCTTTCTCCCTCCAAATCCTATTCCGATACGCTGATAGGAGAACCCATATCGGTCAGTTATTATCCGCTGACGGGCGGCGACGCCAATTATTCCGGAATCGCCCGCCGTTACCGGCAGACCCTGGGTCTTTCCCGGCAAGCTCCGGAGGACTTTCCTGTCGCGGCGCTCAAGCTGATTGGCGGCGCCCATGTGGATGCTCAGGTGCTCGGCGTCCCTTACCGCGATTTATTTGTGACCACCTCCCTGGAGCAAGCACAGACCATAGTCCAACGTTTTCTGGAAGAAAGCGGCGTGACTCCCGCGGTGACGCTGGTGGGGTTTGGAGAGTCCGGGCTGGATGTGGGCCGTGTGGCGGGGAATTATAAATTATCCGGTAAATTCGGCGACAAAAAGGCACTGACCGATCTGCAAAGTACCTGTGAAACGTCCGGCGTGCCGCTGTACATGGATTATGATATCGTGCATTTCTCCCGTTCCGGAGGCGGACTCCACACCCTGACTAATGCGGCCGTTACAACCATAGGACAGAGGGCGCTGTGCTACAAAACCCAGTTGGGAAGCGGTGCAAAGGTCACACTGAAAGAATACTTCACTTCCCGGGTTCTCCTGCCGAGCATCGCGGAACAGGCCGCGGCCGCGGCCGCAGACAGCGGATTTCAGGGTGTCTCCTATGCCACCGCCAGCGCCAATGCCTATTCCGATTATGCGGACCGCGCGTATTACAGCAAAGGGAATTATGCCGAAGATTATGCCGTTATAGCGGATCACGCCCGGAATAAGGGGCTCCGGCTGGCCGCGGATAATGCTAACGCCTATGCGGCGGTGTCGGCCGGTCTCATCACCTGTGCGCCGCTGTCATCGGACAAAAACCATCTCTTCTATACCGATGTTCCCTTTTACGAGATGGTATTCAGCGGCGCAGTACCCATGACGTCGGACGCTATAAACCTTGCCGTTGAACCGCGCACGCAGGTGCTTCGCGCGGTGGAGTCCGGCATAGGTCTCGGGTATACCTTCATCGGAAAGTATAGCAATAAGCTGCTGACAGCGCAGGAGAGCTTTTTTCACGCAGCGGTATTTGACGGCCATGCCGCTGAGGTCATTAAAACCGTCCGGGACTATAGCCAGTATTACGACCAGATCCGCGGTGCGCAGATTGTGGAGCATACCCTGCTCGGGCGGGAAGTCCGCAAGACCGTTTTCGACAACGGGTTTGCGGTATATGTCAACTACAGCAACGAGGACGCTGTGGTTGAAAACGGCACAGTACCAGCCCAAGGATATCTGCTGGTCAAAGGAGGCGGAAACGCATGAGGACAAAGAAAAAGAATCGGGGGATAACCGCACTCAAGGCCCGGTACGGTTGGATTTGCGTGGCGCCTTGGGCGCTGGGTCTGGTCCTGTTCTTTATCTGGCCGGTTATCCAGTCCGTCGTTTATTCGTTTTGCAAGGTGAACCTTTCCGCCGGCGGAATGAACATCACGTTTTTGGGACTGGACAATTTCAAATACATATTCATGGAAAATGCGAATTATCTGGATTTTATGGTGGAATCCCTGGTGAAATTCCTGTATTCCTTTCCGGTCATCCTGGTTCTCAGCCTCATTCTGGCGCTGATTTTAAATCAACGTTTTCGGGGGCGGCTCTTTTTCCGAGCCCTGTATTTTCTTCCGGTGATTATTGCCAGCGGAGCGGTTTTGAAAACCATTCTCTCCTCCACGGCGGCCGGGGTCTCCAATATGCAGCAGGACGAGAGCATTGCCATGAGTATGTTCAGCGTATCGGAGCTGGTGACAAGCCTTGGTCTGCCGCAGCAAATGAGCAGCTATTTTGTCACCTTGATGGACGGTATTACCGGACTGATTTGGAACTGTGGGGTACAGACCGTACTTTTCATTGCCGGACTTCAAGCGATTCCGCCCCTGCTGTATGAGGTCTCGCGGGTGGAGGGTGCTACCAGCTGGGAGGAGTTTTGGTTCATCACCTTTCCCATGCTGTCACGCGTGATAGTGCTGGTATCGGTTTTTACAATGGTTGAGCTGATAACCGATCCCACTAACAAAATTATGGATCAGGCCTATGCCTTTATGCGTTCGCAATTTTACGGGGAAAGCTCTGCTATGCTTTGGAGTTATTTTCTGATAGTAGGCGTGCTCATGGCTGCTTTGTTAGGGCTGTTTAAAAAGTGCTGTCTCAACAAGTGGGAGTAGGAGGGAAAGGAATGCAGAGGATTTTACCCGTCAAAAAGCGTGGAAGCCGCGGGAAACTCAAGCGTGCGCAGACGATACCGCTGGCTATTGGCCGCTATATTCTGCTCATCTCCATCGGTTACCTGGTGCTGTATCCGGTGATTTATATGATTTCCTCTTCGCTCAAGCCGGTCAGCGCGTATCTGGATGCCAGCATTATCTATATTCCGCGTGAATTCACCTTTGAGTTCTATGAATTTGCAATCAGAACCATAGACTATTGGGATGCGCTTGGCTCTACATTTCTCTATGAAATGGCAAGTGCCGCCCTGGAAGTCATGATGTGTTCCTTTATTGGCTATGGAATGGCACGATTTAAATTTAAGGGCAAACGTTTTTTTGATGTTATGCTCATACTGCTTATATTGATACCGACCCAGATGATCATCACGCCAATGATGATGAACTACTCGCAAATGGACGTATTCGGCATCGGGGGATTGTTTCATTCTCTGACCGGCATCGATTTACGGCCGAATATATTGGATACGGTCTGGACTTTTTACCTGCCGTCACTATTGGGGGTGGGGCTGCGGGCCGGAACCCTTCTATATATCTATATCCAATTCTTCAAGGGGTTGCCTCAGGAGCTGGAGGAGGCAGCCTGGATTGACGGCGCCGGGCTTTTCAGAACCTTCTTTTCCATTGCCTTGCCTTCCTCCAGCGTTGTTTTCACCACCGTGATGATTTTTGCTCTGGTCTGGCATTGGAACGACTATTTTCTGCCGATTATGTACTTGTCGGACAATTTCCCGCTGGCGGTAAAGATTTACGATATTGAAAGCCTGCTTACTCTTCAGAATGAGTGGGGAACCTATGCGTCCATATCCACAAAAGGCGCGGCTTGCTTTTTGTTTATCCTGCCGGTGCTGGTGGTTTACCTTTTCCTGCAGCGGCGCTTCGTACAGAGTATCGACCGCGTAGGAATCACCGGATAACGGCTTGAAAAGCCGGGAAAAAGATGGAGGCATGAGAGATGAGCTTTAAAAACGGACAGAAGAAAGCGTTGACGTTCAGCTTTGACGATGGCAACGAGGACGATGTGCGGCTGGTGGGGCTATTGAATCGGTACGGGCTGAAGGGAACCTTTAATCTCAACGCCGGTCTCCTGTCCCATACCTCCTCTTGGAATTTTGAGGGAGGAAAAGAGGTTCGCCATATCAATTATACAGAGCATCCTCATCTGTACGACGGCCACGAAATCGCCTGCCACACCTATACCCATCCCCATCTTGAGGCACTAGATGCGGCCACCCTTGAAAACGAAATTGTTCTGGATAAAAAGGTGCTGGAATACCTTTACGGCTGTGAAATACACGGCATGGCGCTGCCCTTTGGCTCCTACAATGATGCAGTAATACAAGCCGCCGCTGAAAACGGCATGGCCTATTGCCGGACCACCTGGGCGACTCAGAGCTTTTCTCCACCTGATTCGCTTCTGCTGCATCCTACCTGCCATTTTTTAGACGGGAATATAGGAGAACTGGCTCGGCGGTTTCTGGAATCCGAGACGAAGGAGCCGCAGCTTTTCTATATCTGGGGCCATAGCTATGAGCTGGTGACGGAGGATGACTGGGCCGCTTTTGAAGGTTTCTGCAAAAGCCTGTCCGGGCGGGAGGATATCTGGTACTGTACCAACATCGAGGCTATAAAGGCTATTCAAAACAAAGAAACAGGCAGGGATAACGATGAAAAACTATGAGAACCCGGAAAAGACGAGCAAGGGACGGGAGGAAGGGAGAAGCTGGTATATCCCGGAGGGGCTATCGGAATACCGGCTGCTCAATGGCACCTGGCGGTTCCGGTATTTCCCCCGGGATATAGACGTGCCGGAAGAGATCAGGGAGTGGGACACCATTCCTGTGCCCTCCTGCTGGCAGACGGAGGGATACGAAAATCCCAACTACGCCAACATCAACTATCCCTTTCCCTGCGATCCGCCCTATGTGCCGGACGACAATCCCTGCGGAGTATATGAACGGGATTTTGAACTGGAAAAGCTGTGGGGCCGTGTATACCTTGTGCTGGAAGGCGTGTCCTCCTGCGCCTATGTAAGGGTCAACGGCCGGGAAGTAGGCTTTACCCAAGGCAGCCACTTACAGGCGGAGTTTGATATGACGCCTTATGTGAAGCAAGGGAAAAACACCCTGCGGGTGACGGTGCTGAAATGGTGCTGCGGCAGCTATCTGGAGGATCAGGACTGCTTCCGGATGAACGGCATTTTCCGGGACTGTTACCTGCTGCAACGGCCGGAAGATCATATTGTGGACATCCAGGTGCATACCGAGGGAGGCAC
Organism: uncultured Lachnospiraceae bacterium; assembly: GCA_944383835.1. Taxonomy (GTDB): domain Bacteria; phylum Bacillota; class Clostridia; order Lachnospirales; family Lachnospiraceae; genus RGIG7193. The sequence continues at coordinate 11,623 of CALWRE010000187.1, forward strand.
GGTGTTCGCTGCGGCGGGAAAGCCCTGTCGTATCTCCCTGTATGACCAGGAGGGTCGCCTGCTGGCGGAGCGGCCGAACACCGCAGACGCCTCATTTGAAGTGGAGCATCCCGTTTACTGGAATGCGGAAAAGCCGGTTCTGTACAGCCTGCAGTTTGAACGGAATGGTGAAATCATCACCCAGCGATTCGGCTTCCGAACCATCTCCGTATCATCCCAACATGAGCTGCTCATCAACGGCACGCCGGTGAAGCTCCATGGGGTGAATCATCACGACACCGACCCGCACAACGGCTGGTATCAGACCGATGAACAGCTGCACAAGGATCTCCTGCTGATGAAGGAGCTGAACATCAACTGTATCCGGACCTCCCACTATCCCCCCACCCCGCGGTTTATGGATATGTGCGACGAACTGGGATTTTATGTAATTCTGGAAACCGATATCGAGAGCCACGGCTTTCTGCGGCGGGAGGCCAATGTGAATTACCGGTTTGATATGGAGGACGATATCTGGCCGGGAGTGGATCCTAGATGGAAAAAGGAGCATGTGGAACGGATGCGCCGGGCGGTGGTCCGGGACCGGAACCATGTGAGCGTCATCATGTGGTCCACCGGCAACGAAAGCGGCCACGGCCCCAACCATATGGCTATGATCGACTATCTCCGTTCCCTGGAGGACGGACGGCTGATTCACTGTGAGGACGCTTCCCGTAAGGGAGAGAGCGAGCATGCGGATGTGTTTTCCTGGATGTACCCCTCTCTGGAGGCGGTGGAAGGCTACGCGCAGGATGAAACCAAAACCCAACCATGCTTTTTATGCGAATACGCCCACGCCATGGGCAACGGCCCGGGAGATGTATGGGACTACAACGAGCTGTTTGACCGGTATCCCAAGCTGATCGGCGGCTGCGTGTGGGAATGGGCGGATCATACGGTCATCGACAAAGACGGCGTACAGCGGTACGGCGGGGATTTTCCCGGGGAAATGACCCACGACGGGAATTTCTGCTGCGACGGCATGGTGTTTGCAGACCGGAGCCTGAAGGCCGGATCTCTGGAGGTAAAGGCGGCCTATCAGCCCATGCGCACCATCTGGGAGGATGGCGTGCTGAAGATAACCAACCGGTATGACTTCACCGAACTGTCGGAATGCGAGCTGCGGTATACCG
>CALWRE010000188.1 GCA_944383835.1 uncultured Lachnospiraceae bacterium
GTACTTTGAAGGAGGATTCGCTATAATGAAATCAGACGATTACTTTTCTCAGGATGCACAAGACTTATATGAAATCAGCCAAGAGTGGGATGGCCTTGGTATTTCCAATGACTTTCTCTTTGGCAAATCGACCTTCAGCTTTTGGACGCCGGGCAAGATTATGACCGACTCAACTCCAGCTTTGTAATTTTTATCTGTTGGGAAGGCATCTTTGACCGAAAACGGCATATCTACACCTTTCGCAGCTGCTGCAAAGAGGATCCCTCCCTTATTTTAGGGGATGGGGCAACTAAAATTTTTCTGAGCGCCGCCGGTACATTAGAGGATGTTTCCCCCAAGCTGCGGGCTTTCCTTGATTATGTAGCTGGAGAAACATCGGATGACATCTATGTCCAAGAATTAGAAAAGGCGGTTCGTAAAGCCAAGCACAATCGCGAATGGAGGCATGAATATATGACAATAGAAATGAGAGAATGCGTCGCCCGCAGAGAAGCCTTTGCAGAAGGCGAGGCCAGCGGGTTAAGCAAAGGAATGAGCAAGGGTGAAGCTATCGGACTGCGCAAGGGCGAAGCCATCGGACTGCGTAAAGGAAAAAATATCGGCATCATCCTGGGCACGATTCTGACGCTCAGGCAAAGCCAGCTGACCGACGCAGATATTGCCGAGAAGCTAAAAAAGCAGTTTTCCCTGTCCGCAGAGGAAATCGAAGGCTATCTGAAGGAGGCCAGCGAAACTGCCATTAATAACTAAAACGAGTAAAGGAGCAGCAAATGAAACTGATTTCGTGGAATGTAAACGGCCTCAGGGCCTGCCTGCAGAAGGGCTTTATGGACTATTTCAAGGAAGTAGATGCGGATATCTTCTGCATACAGGAATCCAAGCTGCAGCAGGGGCAGGTGGAGCTCGATCTGCCCGGCTATCATCAATATTGGAATTACGCGGAAAAGAAGGGGTACTCGGGAACGGCTATCTTTGCCAAAAAAGAGCCTCTAAGCGTTTCCTATGGCATCGGCATCCCGGAGCACGATCAGGAGGGACGGGTAATCACCATGGAATACCCTGATTTCTACATTATCACCGTGTATACGCCGAATTCCCAGGACGGGCTGGCCAGACTTTCCTACCGCATGCAGTGGGAAAAGGATTTCCTCGCCTACTTAAAAAAGCTGGAGGAGAAAAAGCCTGTGATTTTCTGCGGCGACCTCAACGTGGCCCACAAGGAGATCGACCTGAAAAATCCTAAGACCAACCACAAAAACGCTGGCTTCACCGATGAGGAGAGGGCCTGCTTTTCCGCCCTGCTGGAAGCCGGCTTCATCGACACGTTCCGCTATTTTTATCCGGATAAGACCGGCATTTATTCCTGGTGGTCCTACCGGTTCCAGGCCAGGGCCAAGAATGCGGGGTGGCGCATCGATTATTTCTGCGTCTCCGAAAGCCTGAAAGACCGGCTTGCAGGCGCTGCGATCCACACGGAGGTCATGGGCTCCGACCACTGCCCGGTGGAGCTGGAAATCAAAGAATAGCAAAAACGATTTTTAAGTATAATAAGGTCGGGGCCAAAAGGAATTTTGACCCCCATGATACAGGGGACTATAATACAGGGGACAATGCGGCTCGTATGAATCGCATTGTCCTCTGTTTGTACTGTCTGTTTTATCTATCTCGTCTCATGTCTTATGTTCTGTATCTTATGCGTACCACGCCTTGGGTATCCTCATAAAAGGAAGAACAGTGCGCCTGCACCAGCCATAATCAGCAGCAGAAGCAGGCAGATGGGAAGGAAGGTAATCAGGGCGGCGACCAGCATCGCGAACCCGTCCCCCTTCTCCATGACGTCTTTCAGCTCCGGCTCTTCCCTGTCTGTCCTGGAATCATACTCCTGCCCCCTGCTGTGGGCCTTGGAATGCTCCATGGCCCGATCTACACGTTTTTGAAACAGCATGGCAGATCCTCCTCGTCAATCCTGGGCCTTCTTCTCATCGGCCCGTTTCAGCTTGTGATGGCAGGCCACAAAGTGATTGGGAGCAACCTCCTCCCAGTCGGGCACCACATGCTTGCAGATATCGGTGCAGTACGCGCAGCGCGTGTGGAACTTGCATCCCTTCGGGGGGTTCACCGGGCTGGGAATATCGCCCTCCAGCACCTGCAGCTCGCGGTGTCCCTCCTCCTCGGTGGTGGGAATTGCATTGAGCAGGGCCTCGGTATAAGGGTGAACCGGATTGTCGAATATCTCCTGCGAATCCGCCAGCTCCACCATATTGCCCAGGTACATAACGCCGATGCGGTCCGAAATATACTTGACCACGCTTAAATCATGGGTGATAAACAGATAGGTCAGGTTTTCCTGCTCCTTCAAATCCTGCAGAAGGTTGATAATCTGCGCCTGGATGGAAACGTCCAGGGCGGATACGGCCTCGTCGCAGACCACGAATTTCGGCTGGGTCGCCAGGGCGCGGGCAATGCCGATACGCTGCCGCTGGCCGCCGGAGAACTGGTGCGGGAAGCGATGGATGAAATAAGGAGCCAGGCCGCACTCATCCATTATCTTCAGGACTCTTTCCTGCATCCTCTCATCTTTTTTCTTGATCATTCCATGGGCCAGCATGCCCTCGCTGATGATCTGTCCCACACTCATACGGGGATTCAGCGAAGAGTAGGGATCCTGGAAGATCAGCTGCATATCGCGGCGCAGACGGCGCATCTCCTCGTAATTCAGGCGGGCCAGGTCGATGCCGTTGTCCCGGTAAGCCTCGTACTTCTGGAACTCCGGATCCGAAGCGTAGGGCTTTCGCATTTCATCGATCTGTGCATGCACCTGCGCCAGCTTCTCGCGATGGGCGGCAATGTCGTCGTCTATCTTCTGCAGCTTATCCTGGGCAGAGGAGAGCTTGGACGCGACTCCCTTTCCTTTCTCCTGGGCATAGGCCAGGTCTTCGCAGTCCACCTGTACGCTCTGGCGTTCCATCTCCAAGTTGCTGAGCTCCTTGGAAAGGCTGTAGGCCTTCTCATAAATTTCCATTACCGGCTTGAGATCGTCAACTACCAGGAAACCGCCCACCAGCTTCGTAATGTTGAGTAAAGCGTCCTCCGCCTTCTTGCGGGCGTCGTCCAGCTCGGCGTGCTTGGCAAACTGCTCCTCCTGGCTGAGGCCGGCATAATGCTCCTCCAAGGCGTCGCGCTTTTTCTCCAGCTCCCGCAGCTGCTCGCGCAGCTTAGGGAGATTGCGAATGGTCTCCAGCACATAATGAGGAGCCAGGTCGTCCAGGGAGCGGCCATAATACATGGTGCGGCCATAGGTCTGATGGTACAGCTGAAGGAGCGTTCTTCCCAGCGTGGATTTTCCGCAGCCGGACTCTCCTACCAGACCGAAGGTCTCACCCTTATAGATATCCAGGGAAATGCCGTCGTTCGCCTTGACGAAACGGCCTCCCTTCAGGGGAAAATACTGCTTTAAGTTTTCGATCCGCAGCAGGACCTCTCTGTTGTTATCCATGTCTGTCCTCCTTCTTCGGGTAGAAGCAGCGAACCTGCTGCTCCTCCGTCACATGAACCAGCTCAGGCTCCTCCTCCCGGCAGCGATCCGTCGCGTATTTGCAGCGGGTGCAGAACTTGCAGCCCTTGGGAAGATCCAGCGGGTGCGGCACCGCACCGGGTATCGCCTCCAGACGGGTACCAGCCGGAGTGTCCAGACGGGGAATTGAATTCATAAGGCCCTCGGTATAGGGATGCGAATAAACGCTCTTATGGAAAATAGTAGGGGCAGGAGCCAGCTCCACCACCTGGCCGCAGTACATAACGGCCACGTCGTCCGCCATCTGGTTGATCACGCCCAGGTCATGGGTGATAAAGAGAACCGCCGTTCCGTTCTTATCCTTCAGCTCATTGATCAGCTTCAGGATCTGCGCCTGGATCGTCACGTCGAGGGCCGTGGTGGGCTCGTCGGCGATCAGGATCTTCGGCTTACAGGCCAAAGCCATGGCAATCATGACTCTCTGGCGCATACCGCCGGACAGCTGGTGGGGATACTGCTTGGCCACCACCTCCGGATTGGGGATCTTCACATCGGAGAGCAGGTCGACGGCCTTTTTCTTGGCCTCCGCCTTGCTCATGCCCTGATGGATTACCAGGGGCTCGCACAGCTGCCGCTCCACGGTAAAGACCGGGTTCAGGCTGGTCATAGGCTCCTGGAAAATCACAGAAATTTCATTGCCTCGGATTTTATACATTTCACTGATCGGCAGCTTCGTCAATTCCCGGCCCTCGAAGAGGATCTCTCCTCCTTCGATGTAGCCGTTATTGTCCAGCAGCCGCAGAATACTCATGGCAGAAACACTCTTGCCGGAACCGGATTCTCCCACCACGCCCAGCACCTTGCCAGCGTCCACCGAGTAGCTTACTCCGTTGACCGCCTTGACCGTACCGCGCTTGGTATGGAAAAAGGTCCGCAGATCTTTTAATTCTAATAAAGCCATAACTCAGTCCTCCTAGCGTTCAGCAGACTTCGGGTCGAAAGCGTCCCGCAGAGCGTCGCCGACCAGATTGATGCAGATGGTGCAGATGCCAAAGATAGCGGCAGGGAAAACCCAGCGCCACCAGTATTGCTGGATAACCACGCTGTTATTGGCGCCGGTGAGCATATTGCCCCAGGTAGGAGTAGGCGGGGAAATACCAAAGCCCAGATAACTCAGCGTGGACTCCGTCAGCATGCAGGTAGCAAAGTCCAGCGTAGCCGTCACCAGGATCATGCTCAGCACGTTGGGCAGAATATGGCGGAATACGATCGCCACTTCACGCACGCCCATGGCCTTGGCCGCAGTGACGTACTCCTGCTCTCTCTGTGAAAGGATCTGCGCACGGACCAGGCGGCAGGTGCCCGGCCAGCTCAATACGCCCAGCACCACCATGATCAGGTACATTCGCTGTTCCACCGAAACCTGTGTGCCAATGATCGCGGAAAGGATCATAGCGAAAGGAATGAAGGGCAGGCCGCCCACCACCTCCGCTATACGCATGATGGCCATATCGAGCCATCCGCCGAAATAACCGGAGATACCGCCCAGGATGATGCCGATGGTCAGGGAGATGATAACGGAGATAGCGCCTACCGTCATCGTTACCCGGCCACCGTTGGCGATACGGTTGAGAATATCGCGGCCGTATTCGTCCGTGCCGAATACATAGCCCCGCAGACCCCAGGTTTCCACCTCGCCGTCCGTGGTCAGCGCATAGTTCTGATAAAAACCGGCATAGACCGTTTCGATATCGCCCTCTTCTACGCTGGCGGGAACTACACCTTGTCCGTGGGTGTTGTCACCCCAAGAGACCACATCGCCGTTTTCCAGCAGCGCCGTATAGTGATACAGGCCGCCGTAGAGTTCCACCGGCGCGCTCTCCATCTCCGGTATATTGGTCTCGCCGTGGGACGAGCTGCCCCAGACGGTGATATTTCCTTCGCTGTCTACTGCCGCGCAGGTAGTGCCGGTGGACGCGATATCCACGATATTGCTGGCTGCAGACTCCGGAATGGAAGCGACCGCATTGTCCGTCTGCGCGCCGGCATATACCACCGTGCCGTCGTTCAGCAGGGCAATGTAACTATAGGTGGTCAGGGCAACCTTTTTGATATTGCCCTGGTAGGCTCTGCGCACATACAGGTCACACATATTGCTGTTGCCCCACAGGTACAAATCGCCGTCCGCGGTTACCGCAGCGGAAAACTGGTAGCCTGCCTCGATCTGCACGATATCCAGGTTGCTGCCTCTGGCCATAGCGCCGGAAATCTCCGAAGGAAGGTCCGCCTGTCCCAGACGATAGTTGCCCCATACGTATACGCCGCCGTTTTCATCCAGGGCAACGATATGGTCGTAGCCGGCAGCCACCTGCACGATCTTGGCCTGCTGCACTTCCTCAGGGATATCGGCCAGGTCGATGGTAGAAGTGATCTTGGTATAACCCCAGGTGTAGACCTTTCCTTCATCGGATACGCCTACGCCATAGGTTGTGCCGGCCGCGATATCCGCCACATGGCCTTTCAGTTCATCCGGCAGAGACATCATACTCATTGTGGGAGGTACGTTAGACTGCGTATTATCCTGATAACCCAGATCCAGCTCGATTATGCTGGGGGCGATCAGAACAAACAGGAAAATACATAAAAAAATGATCAGGCCCGTCATCCCCAGGCCGTTGTGCAGGAAATTGCGCAATGCCAGGCGGCCCGGGCTCTGGAGCTGCTCCTCCTCCATAAAGCTGCGCTGCGCTTTATTTCGGTTGCCGAACAGGCGGGTAAGCAGACCGGCGCGAGGCCTGGACGATTTATTCTCTTTTGCCATTTCTCGTTACCTCCTTACTTATCCACACGGACTCTGGGGTCTACAAGTCCGTAGCTGAGATCCATGATCAGAGCGCCCACTAAGCTCACCACGCAGTAGAACATCTGGCAGGCCAGGGCCAGCTCATAATCGCTGTTCCGCAGCCCCTGGTAATACAGCTGGCCCATACCGTTCAGGGTAAAGGTCGTCTCCACAATTACGGAGCCGGAGAAAATGCTCAAAAACCAGCTGATGATAACGGTAACAACCGGCAGAAGGGCATTGCGCCAGGCGTGTGAATAGATAACGACCTTTTCACGCAGTCCCTTCGCCCGCGCCGTCCGGATGTAATCCATACTCAGGGCGTCGATCATGGCGGAACGGACATAACGCGTCATGCCGCCCAGGGAAGCAAAGGTCATGACCAGCACCGGCAGCGTCAGATAATAGCAGGTATCCAGGAAGGCGCGGAAACCGGTATAATTCGATCCGGGCGTCTCCATGCCGCTGACCGGGAACCACCGCAGCACAACGGCAAAAAGCCAGATGAACAGCAGCGCCACGATATAAATAGGAATCGAATAACCGACGATGGTAAAGACCTGAACCGTCTTATCGATCAGCCCTCGCTTATGAACCGCACAATAAATTCCTAGTGGTATCGTGATTCCCAATGCCAGAATAGTAACGAAAATATTGACAAATATGGTATTCTTCATCCGTACCGGCATGACGTCGCTCACATCTTGTTTGAAGAATGAGGAATAGCCGAAGTCTCCCTGCAGGATACCGGAAAGCTCGCCGGTCTGCTTATCCGGCGCCAGCCCCATCCAGCGGGCGTAGCGCAGCAGCAGCGGATCGTCCAATCCCAACTGGTCGCGCAGTGCCTGATAGCGCGCCTCATACTCCTCCGGGCGAAGCGTAGTCCGGACTGGCTCCAGCTGCGCCCTGGCGGGATCGCTGGGGATCAGGTTATACAGAAAATACATGAGGATGGAGACCAGAAAGAACACGACGATCATATAGAAACAACGCTTTAAAATATACTTTTTCATCGCGGTGCGTTTCCCTCCTTGGTTTTTATATTATGGTCTATTATAATCCCCTCTGGCGGGGTTTTTGTCTGAAAGAAGTTCCCCGACAGACAAGGGGCAGAGCCGGGCCGGAGCACGGTGCTGCCCCTTACCTGCCGAAGAGTATTCCTTGGTCGGGTTTTATCCGATTCAGCATGCCAGGATTTGACATGCCGAGACGATAAAAGGGCGGGGCGGAAGACCGCCCCGCCGTTCCATCAAATATCGATTTTTAAATCAATCTTTTTATAAAGCCGTCTGTTTACTCCGCACCTGCGATAGAGGCGTACAGGATAGCCTGGGAGAAATCCCAGTAGCTGCTCTGGCTGTAGCCCTCCAGCCAATCAGGGAATACGGTGTAGTAAATATTCGAGTACAGAGGCACGTCGGGCAGAAGCTCGTTCCAACGATCCATGAACTGCTGCCACATATCCAGGTAAGTCTCATCGTCGCCGGCCTCAACGCCGTAGACCATATTCCAGGCCAGGTCGGCCAGCTGCTCGTCGGCGATGAAGTTGTTGTTGTAGGTACCCCAGTAAGCCGGATCCGTGCTGTAGTAGAAGGACTGGTCATACATCTGGGTAAAGCCGGCAGCCAGGTTGAACATACCATAGGTAGGTACGCCATACCGGGCATCCACGGTAGCGTCACGATACATATAGTTCATCAGATCAGAGAAGCTCATAACCGTCTCCTCAATGACCATACCGGCCTGGGCGGTCTGCTCGCCGTTGGACAGCATCACAGCCAGAAGCTCAGATACAGGGTTATCCTCGGAAGAAGCCCACATAATGTGCAGAGGCATCAGAATGCGGCCGTCATCCAGGGTCACGTTCAGAGCGTAGTCGCCGGCCTCTTCAGGAGTGACCTCTTTGTAACGTACGCCGGTGCCCAAATACTCGGTGCCGTCCGCGTTCAGCGTCCAGCCATCCTCCTCCAGCAGCTGGACAGCACGCTCAGGGTCGTAAGCATAGGTGTCAATGTTGTCCGCGAAGAACTCGGTGGACTCTTTGTACATCCACATGCACAGGCCGTAAGGGCCGTCTACCACGGAGCCGTAGCCAGCGCAGAACTGGTTTGCGAACTCATTGCGGTCTAACAGAAGGGCAACCGCCTGACGCACGGCAGGGAACTGGGTCGGGCCGAAATCGCAGGCAAACTGCAGCTTCCCATAGCCGTTACGCTCGAAGGAGACGTAATCATAGCCGCCGGCCTCTACCAGGTCGAGGGCAGGGTTAATCTCAGTGTTGCCGTCGGACAGGGTATCCAGCACGTCCACAGCGCCGGTGCGCAGGGAGTCGATCGCGGTGGAGGTCTCTGTCTTTACAATTACGATGGTCTCGATGCTGGGCTTCTGGCCCTCATAGTTGCCAGCGTAGTTGGGGTTCAGCTCCAGGGTGGCCTGCAGGGTACCGGTGTCCAGGCTTACCAGGGTGTAAGGGCCTGCGGACACGGGGCTGTCATACATATAGCGGGTAGCAGTAATCTCGTCAGCTACCAGCTCGCCGCCGCTTAAGTATACGCCCTCGCCGTCGTCGACAACGGTCAGGTCAGCGCTGGCATACATCGGCAGGTACAGAGGACTCAGGCTTGCGTAGTATTCCTCATAGTAGTAAGGCAGGACGTCGGCGCTGATGGTGATGGCGTAAGTGTACTCATCTACCAGATGCAGGCCGCTGATGTAGTTAACCTCACCAGACTGATACTCAGGCGTTCCCACGATCTCCAGGGCAACGGTGCCAGCGCCGGCCTCCTGGGCTGCAGGCGAGTAAGCCACCAGGGCGTACGCGCAGAAGTCAGCAGCAGTGATCGGCTCGCCGTTGTTGTAGGTCAGACCCTCGTTGATGGTAACGGTAAAGGTCTTGGAACCATCCTCGTTCTCCGTCACTCCGATCTCGCCGTTGACCACGGAAGAGTTAACAACCATGGCTCCGTCGGGATCAAACGTCATGACGCTGTAGTCGTTGATCAGGTTACGGATCATCTGATCGGTCGCGTTGTTGGTCCACCAAGCGCCAGGGCCGATGTCGCCGGAAATCTCGGTCGTGGAACCGTAGATTACACGGTTGGGCCGGGACTCGACGGTGGCCTCCGTCTCGGGAGCGCTCGTCTCACCAACGGCTTCGGTCTCCTCGGACTGAGCAGCCGCCGTGGTGGTGTCTGTGCCGCTGCTGCATCCGGCCAGCATGGTCATAACCATAGCCAGGGCAAGAAGCAGCGACAAAAGCTTTTTGCTTCCTTTCATTTTCTTTCCTCCTCTTGTTTTCTTTTGGGGGCTCACTTCGCCGCTTCGGCTCCGACAGGCTCCCTGAACTATTTAAATGGGCTTATGCCCATAGTTCACATGATGTGAAGCGGTACGGACGTTTTCAATAATTTGACGCTTTATTACACTAAACTTCAAAAGAAACAAAAAATGGCCTTCTCTTGGGAACTCGCCTTCGAGTCAGCCACGTTAATTTATATGAGCTCTGTACCACTACAAGACTATAGCATAATTTATTATTTTTTTCAAGTTGTTTTTATCTTACAATTTTTCCATAAGCTTTCAAATTATTTTGATTGCCGCGGATTTCCTTGATAAATCAAGGGGTCGCTCCCTCTATCCGCGGCAATAATATATGATTTTTTCTGCCGTTTCCAACGATTTTGGCAAGGATTTGGAGCTGCCGCACGGTTAGGGCTCGTCCATTTTCTCCAGAAACGATTTAAACCTCTCCCTGGCCTCTCCGATCCGCCCGTCGTCATGGCTGTCCAGAGCCTGCTCGAACAGGCTCATCTCCTGCTCCAAAAGAACCCGGCGGTTCCCCACGCTCTCCTCGTAAAGCCTCTCGCCGCGCAGCAGAAGAAGACGGTTTTCCTCCTGGTCCCTGGGCTGGATCTTCAGATAGGACAGATCCTTTAGCCTCTGCTCGATCTCCTCGTCGGTCATCTGCGTATACTGACCCTTGATCACCTGGCGCACGGTCTTGCCGGTGGAAACTACCTTTACCTCCACCTCCAGGATGGAATTGATATCGTAGGTATAGGTCACATCCACCGGTTCCTCCCCGGCCTTGGCCTTCGGGATTTCAATCTCGATCTCCCCCAGGGACAGATTGTTTTTCGCAAAGCGGCTCTCACCCTGCAGGATATGGACCCGGATGCGGGTCTGGTTGTCCCGCACCGTATAGAGCCTTTCGGTACGGCTGGCCGGAATCACGGTATTCCTCTCGATGATCGGGCAGTAATGCCCTCCCTCGTAGCGTCCCTCTTCCACCTCCCGCACCACCTCGGTGCCCAGGGTAAAAGGGCAGACGTCGGTGAGGATCACCTCGCGGATCGCCTGGTCCCTCTCCTTCATCGCCGCCTGGATGGCCGCTCCCAGGGCCACCGCCTCGTCGGGATCCACCGAGGCGTCCGGCAGGCGGCGGAACAGCTTGGCCACAAAATGACGGATCATCGGCATCTTCGTGGCCCCTCCAACCATCACCACCTTGTCAATCTCGTTTAAGCGGATGCCCGCGTCGCTTAAGCTGCGCTTGATGGGCCGCCGGATCCTCTCCAGCAGGTCTTCGCAGGCCGCCTCATATTCCGGGGCGCTGATTGGCTGTTCGTAGGTTTTGCCGTCGTTTTGGAAGGTAAAGGTGCAGACATTGGACTGGGAAAAGCGCTTCTTGCACTCCTCTGCCTGATGGCGAAGCCTTTCCAGCCCTTTGCGGGAAAGCTCCATCGGATCGATCTTCTGCTTTTCGCAGAACAGCTTTAGCAGAGCCTCGGTAAAATCCTCCCCGCCCAGGAAATTATCCCCGGCCACAGCCCGCACTTCCAGAATGTTTTCGTAAAGCTCCAGAATAGACACGTCAAAGGTGCCCCCGCCCAGGTCAAAGACCAGGAACCGGGTATTCTTATTTTCCTGATAAAGCCCGTAAGCGATGGCAGCCGCCGTAGGCTCGCTGACAATCCGCTCCACCGTCAGGCCGGCCAGCTCCCCCGCCCTCTTGGTGGCCCTGCGCCTGGCGTCGTTAAAATAGGCGGGGACGCTGATGACCGCCTCGGTCACCGGCTCGCCTAAGAATTCCTCCGCGTCCTCCTTAAGCGAGCGGAGGACAAAGGAAGAAAGCTCCTCGGCTCGGTAAAGCTTGCCGCTTAAGAAAAATTCCTTATCGCTGCCCATGCTCCTTTTAAACACGGAGGCGGCGCTGTCGGGATACAGGCGCATCCTCTCCTGGGCGGTCTCTCCCACATACACCTGGCCTTCCTCATCGATGCTGACCACCGAAGGCGTCAGCTTTTTTCCCAGGCGGTTGGGAATCAGCCGGGGCCCCTCCGGCGTAAAGTAGGCCGCAAGGCTGTTGGTCGTCCCCAAATCAATTCCAATAATCATTCTCTACCATTTCCTTCTGTTGTTCATATAATACGCGGCCTGGCTGCACTGAGGATTCGCCGCAAGGCAGCGCCTAAAATACGCTTCCGCCTCCTCGAAGCGGCGCTGATACATCCGCAGTATCCCCATGCCCAAAAAAGCCTCAAAACAGCCGCCATAGCGGCAGAACTCGCAGCGATGGCTGTCCATCATCCGCCGGAAATATGCTTCCGCCTTGTCCGGCTCGCCGCCGTAAAGGTACAGCTCCCCCAGATGATACAGATAGCAGGGAGCCGTGGAGCCTATCCCCGCATAGCTTTCTTCCCCTCTGGGGAGCGTCTGCAAAAGTCCCCTTGCCCGCTCAAAATACTGCTGCTTTTCCTGCTGCCGCCCCAAAAAGAAGAGGACCTGCACCATATCGGCCAGCTTCTTCACCGTCTCTTTGCTGTCCGGCTCCGCCGCCAGCTGCCTTTTCAGTATATTATAAGCGGTTTTGAAGTCTCTGGCAACCTCGATCAGATGCTCGATATACTGGTTCTCCAGCCACCGGTCCCCCGGATGATCCTTCAGCATGCGCTTATAGCGCTTGGACGCCTCCCGCAGATCTCCCTTCGATGCGTAGGCGTCGGCGATCTTCACCTGGGCCTGCCGGGAACCCGGCTCCTTCTCGGCCAGATATTTCTTATAGACTTCAATTGCCTCGTCAAACCGGCCCATGCGCTCCAAAATCTCCCCCCGGTCCATATAGAAGGACGCCCGGCCGGGAAACAGCTTTTCGTTCTCCTCGAGGCACTGGAGCGCCTCCCGGTAGCGCCCCTGAATCATGCGCAGGACCATTTTATTCTGCCAAGGAAGGACGCTTTTATCCTCTTCCCCCAGCAGGGCAATGGCGCGGTCGTAGTTCTCCTCCGCCCTGTCGAACTGATCCAGATGGCGGTAATTCACGCCGGCATTATTATAGGCATACAGGTTGTCCGGCTCCAGCTCCATCGCCTTTTCATAATCCGCAAGGGCCTCCTCCAGCCGGTAATCGTCGGTCAGGATCAGGCCCCTCTCTATATAATAGTAGGCCTCGGGCCGGAGCTTTATCAGCTTATCCGCCAGCTCCATCGCCCGGTGGAAATAGCTGACGTCCCGGCGCTCATTCATTTTCTCCCCATAAATACGCAGCAGGCGGGACATGGCCCGGACATTCTCCGGTTCCTGCTTCAGAATCGCCTTATAGAGCTTTTCCCGCTCATCCCTCCTGCCCCCGTGCTCCAGGCATTCCGCCAGCTGGCCCATGATCACCGTATTCTCCGGCTGATCCTTTAAAAGCTGACGGTAAAGATTCTCCGCCTCCTGGTAACTGCCCTGGCCCTTAAGGATCCCGGCCTTCGCATAGCGCAGCCCGTCCTCCCCAGGGAAACGGCGCAGGGCCTCCGCCACAATGCCGGCGGCCTCGGCCCAGTTTCTCTCGTCCATGTAACAGAAAACCAGTTCCTTCCAGACCTCCGCCTCGTCCAGTTCCTCTTCCCCCGGCTGGCGGTCCTCCTCCTTCTGCTCATGGGTCTGCAGCCAGTCGATCACCTGGCGGCACAGCTCCTTCGGGCGGTCCAAATCCGCTTTTTTCTCCGCCAGATAACGGAGGTTCCTGGCCTCGAAAAAGTCCAGCTCCGCCGAGGTAAGCCCCTGCTCCCTGGCCGCCTCGATCACATCCATCGAATCCTTATACTGACGGTAGTAATGGAATACCTTGGCCGCCATCAAATAGGGAGGGAGGTAGGGACGGTACAGCTCCCGGAGCCGATGATATTCGTCCACCACCGCCTGGGCCCGGTGCATCCGGTAAAAGCACTCCTGGCGGCAGACGAAGGCCGGCACATACTGGGGGTTGCGTTCGATCAGCCGGTCGCAGGCGTCCACGCTCTCCTCAAAGCGTCCCAGGCGGCACAAAAGCTGGGCCTTCGCCATCATATAGGACTGCTTCATGTCCTCGTCCTTTTCCTTTTCGATGGCCTTATCGTAATCTTCCGCCGCCTCCTGGCCGCGTCCCATCTCCTGTTTGCAGTAGGCTGCCGCATAGTAGGTATAGCCCAGCCTCTTCTTTTTCTTCTGCTCGCCGGGATCATCGCTGTCCGGCAGCTCCTCCATCAGCTTCTGCCATTTTTCAAAGAGAGGAAGGGCCTTCTCATAGTCCCGCTGCAGCAAATACGTCCGGCTCAGAATATTGCAGTAATCCAGGACGTCTGCCCCGGACGCATCCTGCTCGGTCAGCAGGGCAGCGCAGTCCTCTCCCCTTTCCTCCTGGAAATAGCACCAGCCCAGCTCAATGCGCTCGGCCCAGTCGTCGGGATTTGCTTTGAGCCTTTCTTCCATCTCCGGGATCAGATGGGCGTTGGCCCGGTGCATGCAGTCCAGGATCTCCGGATCGGTCTTGCTGATATCCAAAAGATCCATCGCCCGCTCCTTGGCCGCGGCGAAATCCCCCATCTCCAGCTGGCAGCGCACCAGCCCTACGCCGGCGGGATAATTGTCTGGCTGCCGTTCCAGCAGGCCCTCATACTGCTGTCTCGCTTCGGCCGTGCGCCCCAATTGCTCCAGGGCATAGCCGCACTGCAGAATGATATAGGGGTTGGAATAGTCCAAAGACAGCAGAAACTCCAGTTTTTCACGGGCCTTTTCTTCCTCTCCCTCCGCCAGATACAGCCGCAGCTGCTCCACCTCCGCAAAGGGATGCCAGACCTCCATCTCGTCCAGCTGTCCCAGCAGCTCCCAGGCCTGCCGTCTGGCCTGCTTTTTCTCCTCCTGTCCGTCTTCTCCCTGCTCCGTCCCCATATCCGTCTGGCGTTTTACCTGCAGATAGATATTGATGTATTCGTCCCAGGGCCCCTCGTCCGGGCCTTCAAACAGGGAGAAGTCAATAAAGCCCCCGTTTTGAATCTCAAAGCAGACATAACTGATAAAATCCTGCGGAAATTTCTCCAACAGCTGTTTTCTCTGCTCCAGAATGAAAAACTCCTGGTCAAACAGCCGCCAGACCGCCTGGGGAAAACGGAAATGACTCATTAAAAAGACCAGGAACCTCTCTCTGGCCTCGTCGGCCGTGTCCAGCGCCTGGCACAGCTCGTCCTCAAAAAGCTCCTTCCAGCAAGGCAGGGATACCCGGCTTTGCAGAGAAACATAAATCTTTTCCGCCCTTCCAATCCACCGGCCCATCGGTGAATCGTCCTGCGCTTCCTGCTCTTTCGTCCCGTCGTCCTCCGGCGCATCGGCCAGGCGGCAGGCCTCCTCATAGGCCTGCCGCAGCCTTTTAAAACCCTCCGGATCGTCCTCCGGATTGACGTGAACCAGCAGCCGGCGATAGGCCGCCCGAATCGCATTCTTATCACGGGTGGCCTCGATCTGCAATATGGCAAATATCTCCTTTGCCTCCATCTCTTCTTTCCCTTCTCTTTCCCTTTTTCTTTCTCGTCGTCACTTTCTCGTTGTTACTGCAGCTTGCCGCAGTTCGCCACAGTTCAATGCAGTTCGCCGCAGTTCGCCGCATCTCACTGCAGCTGCTCTCTCACCACCCGCAGGGCCTCCTGCAGCTGATTGTCCTGGGTCTGATCCACATCCATCTGGTTCTCCAGCCCTTCGGCCAGCTCCACCTCCACATCCGGCGTCAGGCCGACCCCATGGATATTGCGGTCGGAATGGATGTAATAATCCGCCACGGTCAGCTTAATGCCCTTGGTGCCCTCCGCATTGATGGTGTAGGTATTCTGCATAATGCCCTTGCCGAAGGTGGTGGTGCCGACCAGGGTGCCCAGGCCAAACTCCTGGATATTGCCGCTGAATACCTCGGCGGCGCTGGCCGTATTGCCGTTGACCAACACGGCCAGGGGCACATCCAGGGCTGCCTCCGCATCCGAGCTGTACTCCAGATATTTGACGCCGTTTTTATCCTTGGCGTAGAAAATCACTCCCTCCGGCAGCAGATAGTCAAGCATTTCCTCCACCGCCGTGAGAAGGCCGCCTCCGTTATTGCGCATATCGATGACAAGGCCCTGCATTCCCTGGGCTTTCAGCTCCTCAAAGGCCTGGATGAACTGGTCCGGCGTTACCCCGTCGAAGGAGGAAACGGCGATATAGCCGATCTGGCCGTCCAGCATCTCCGCCTCCACCGTATTGATCTCCACCTGCCGCCTCTCCACATCAAAGTCAAGCATCTCGCTCTCTCCCTCTCTCTGGATGGTCAGCTTGACGGTGCTGCCCTCGGCCCCCTTGATCATTGATACCACCTGGTCCAGATCCATCCCGGTCACCGGCTCGCCGCCCACCGCATACAAAATATCCCCCGGCTTCAGGCCTGCCTCGTAGGCCGGAGCCCCTTCATAGGGATTCACGATGGTAATGACGCCGGTCTGGGCATTCTGGGAAACGGTGCAGCCAATGCCGTAATACTCTCCCTGTGTCTGGTCGTTGAAGGACTGCATCCCGCTTTCATTGTAATACACCGAATAAGGGTCGTCCAGGGCCTCCAAAAGCCCCGCCAGCATGCCGTCCCGCAGCTCCTCGTTGTCATAGTCGTATAGGAAATGATTGCTGATATCCTGGTAGATCGTGCTGACCTCCTGCAGAAAATCCATCGTAATCAGGCCTTCCTCGCTGCTTTCCTCCCCGGTCGTTTCGCCGGACTGTCCGGACTGGGCCTGATTTAAGGCCAGGCGCCTGCCCAAGGAGACGCCGCCTACCAGCACTGCCACCAGCAAAAGGGCCGTGATAAAGCCGCCGGCAAAACCGCTCCTGTATCCGTTTTTCTTCGCCGGCGCATTCGAGGCACCCTGTATATTTTCTATATTTTCCTGCAATTCTCTGTCTTCTGTAAAATTCTGTCTATCGTCCATATGTTCTCCTTATACCCGGACTGTGTGGAGTCCGGTCCATCTGATTCGTCGCCTATCATTATAATACAGAATGGACGAAAATAACAGCATGGAATGTGTAGATTTGGTGAAACATCCCGCCCTCGGGCCGGGCCTGCGCTCGCCTTGAACTTATTTCCGATTTACCTCTGATTTATCTCCGATTTATCTCAGCCTTATCTCAGACTTGCCCTAAAAGCAGGGCCTCGCCGACTAAGATCGCAAGGAAAAGCAGATTCCAGCCGGTGAATGTTTTCAGGAAAGCCCCCTTCTCCTGCGGATAGGCCCCGGCAAAAAGCTGGAAGGAAATCAGGCTGGCCAAGGAAGCGACCAGAGTTCCCAGCCCTCCTAAGTTCACCGCGGTCAAAAGCACCGAATACTTCTCCGTAAATCCGCTGAGCAGGATGGCCGCAGGCACATTGCTGATCACCTGACTTGCCAGAATCCCCGCCCACAGTTCCCTTCCTTCGACGACGGACACCAGCAGGGAACTGACCTCGGGAATCCGCTTCATATTGCCGATGAACACAAAGAAGCAGAGAAAGGTAAGAAGCAGGAAATAATTCACCGAGCGGTACAGCCTGCGGTTGACAAGCAGAATCGCAACGGCAACACAGGCCAATACCGGCCCGTAGGGCAGGACGCGGAAAACCACCAGAAGGCAGAGAGCCAGGAGAATCAGATAGGTAAGCAGAGCGCCCTTCTGTCCCGTTCTCCCGTTGTTTTCCGGCTGGCCTTTTGGTCCGCTCATTCCACCGTTTTCCCTGCCTTTGCTGCTCTCGCTGCCTCCCGTCTCCGGCTGTCCCGTCTCCGGCTGCTCTGCCGCGATTTTCACGGAAATCTCCCCTCCTTTTCCCGTCCATACGGCCGCCGCCAGCAGTACCGCGGAAAGCCCTGCATAGGGCAGAACGGCCAGAGCAAACTGCCCCATATCGATCCCGGACGCCGAGCAGAGATACAAATTCTGCGGATTGCCGATGGGAGTCGCCATGCTCCCCAGGTTTGCCGCGATTGTCTCCAAAACCACCGTCTTCCTCGTACTCCTCTCATTGCCCGTCATCCGATACACCAGAATCGTAAAGGGGACAAAGGTAAGCAGGGTCACATCGTTGGTGATAATCATGCTGGCAAAAAAACACAGAAAGATCAGAATCAGCGCCAGGCGGCGCAGACTGCCGGCCCTTCGGGACAGGGAACGCCCCAGCCGGGAAAAGACCCCCAGCTGCTGAAAACCGGCCACAATAATCATCAGGCAGAAAAGCAGGGCCAGGGTCCGGTAATCCGGATAGTTCAGATAGGCCGCATCCGGGCGGACCGCCAGGGCCGACGCCAGCGCCAGCAGGACGGAAACGCAGAATACCGTCTCCCGTTTAAACAAATCCATCAGCTTTTTCATTATCCTTTACTCCTCATTCGCATCATTTGTTATCGTTTATTCCACGCTATTATAATACATTTCCGCCAAATGTTAAGAGAAGAATTGTTCGTCTGTTTCGGTACTATCGGAAATTTTCCACGCATACACTGTAAAAACAAGGTGTATGGGGGTTATTCCCTTGAAGGATTATATTGAAGAGCGGGCGGTGGAGATCGCCAATTACATCATCGATTACAACGCGACAGTGCGCCAGACCGCAAAGAAATTCGGCATCAGCAAGAGTACGGTACATA
>CALWRE010000189.1 GCA_944383835.1 uncultured Lachnospiraceae bacterium
GGTATCAGTATGCGTGAAGCTGAGAAATAAGCAGCTATCATCAGAGGGATGGTGCTCCGCACCGTTTAAAATGGACTGAGCGCACCGTTGGTGCGGAGCATATGCCCTCTTTTACTGGAATTTGCAACTTTTTACGAGCAAAACTGCATTTTTATTAATTTGGTACGCGTTTTAATTCATTTTAATTAGTTTGCAAAGTTGCTACACTATACGCAAAAGGAGGAATATTATGTCAGATTATAAACTGCAAATCGGAACCCGCATTAAGGCTGCCAGACTGCTGAAGGGTCTTACGCAGGACAGCCTTGCAGAAAAGCTGGACGTATCCACCAGCTGCATTAGCCGGTATGAGACCGGCGTCGCTGTTGCAAGCATTGCAACCCTGATTCGTATTGCTCAGATTTTGGATGTGGGAATTGAATATCTATTGTACGATTATACCTCCCAGCATGCTGTTTTTGATCCTTTAACGTCCGAAATCTGCATGCACATCCAGCCTATGCCTGAAAATTACAAGAAACACATTCTGGACGTTGTAAAAAGCCTGGCAGAGAATCTCCCCATACAGGAGGATCAGACCCAAGAATAATTGCTGGTGGAATAAGATGCGTGCTCTAAATGGCTTCTTGCCATAGTTTTCCCCTCATCTTGAAAGTTGTCATTTGGAGCACAGAAAGAATAGTAAGCAAACAAGGTTCCAAAGTTTATGTGCAAACGAAGGAACCTTTGTTTTATTTGTTTTATTTGTTTTATCTGTTTTCAGTGTTTTTTTATATTGAGAGTTTTGAGTTTTTATTCTGGAGATTTTTATAGATGAATATTATAGTCCAAAACGCTTTTCACAACGGCACTGCTCATTTCCAAGAAGCGCATATTAAAATCGGCTTCGTTTCCAAGCAAAGCCAAGGCAAACAAATTCGCTTCGTATTCTATGTCTGAATATAAATTCCGTGCTGTCACATCAAAATAATTGACCGTGCCCTGTCCCTCATGAAGGATTGCATGCCCCAATTCGTGAGCGCAGAGTACTTTCTGCGAGGAAAAAGAATACGCGCCATTTATAGAGATAATTGTCGGATATCCCTCCATTTGAATTGTCTGCGCTTTAAAATCCTTTAAATTCACATCCCGAATCAGTACCCGAATCCCCAACCGTTCCGCAATAACAAACGGATCATTCGTATGCCAATTTTCACGGATTCCTCTTGCAAGTCGTATAATATCGGCTGGTTTCATCTTGTGCCCTCTTATATGTTTTTATACTTATAACTTACCAAAGACAACTGCTGCAGTATCTCATTCGCAAAAGCAACAATTGTCTCATCGCTCATTTTTTCCGGATCATAACCGCCAAAAGCAGCCAATGTCGGAAGCTTCAGCATGAATTCCATCGCCTCCTGGGCATTGGCAAAGGCAGGAGGCAAATTCTTTGCTGCCTCCCCCTCCGCTTCAGCCGAAAAAGAAGGAACATTTCCCAAAAGAGCAGCCGGCGCAACATCCAATATCTCGCATATCCGATCAAAAATATGAATGGGTATTTTTTCAATAGAAGCGTTTTCATAACGATATACAGTGGAAGGAGAAACTCCAAGTTTCTGAGCCAGTAATTCCACCGAAATATTTTTTTCCCTGCGAATCTTTTTGATCCGTTTCCCGATCTTTGTCTTTTCTTCCACTGTAGTTATCCCTCCATCGATAGTATTAGAATATACTTTTTTCGCATATTTTGCAAATATTTTTTTGCACAAATGCAAAAATCTTGGTTCCACATTGACAAGTCATTGCATTTATGCTATTTTAAAAGTATGTGAAATGCATTTTTGCGAATTTGGAGGTATAAAATGACAACGCAGTTTACTTCAAAAGCAGATGAGTCTAACACAAATAAGAAAACAGGCCCCATTCCCCGTATTTTGGTCGCAGGCATCGGCGGTGCAGGAAATAATACGGTTGCCCGTATATCCAGTTTTCCTTTTTCGCAAATCAATTTTGCAGCACTCAACACAGACCTTCAAGCTCTGGAGAACTGTCCGGTAAACAACCGCCTTCAGTTAGGGGCAAACCTCACCGGCGGCTTCGGGGCAGGTGCAGACCCTCATACCGGCCAGGCCGCCGCATTGGAAAGCCGCGAAGAAATACAGGCCCTTTTAACCGACGCCGATATGGCCATCTTAACCTGCGGAATGGGCGGAGGCACTGGTACCGGAGCAATTCCTGTCATTGCGCAGCTCTGCCAAAATGCCGGAATCCTTACGCTTGCCGTGGTAACTACGCCTTTTTCTTTTGAAGGACAGCCTCGAATGAACGCCGCCATCAATGGGCTGGCAGAACTGCGGAAATATGCGGATACCCTTCTTATTATTTCCAATGACAAACTACTGGAACTCCCCGAAATTGCAGCGGAAGAATCTTTTTGCTTAGAAGAAGCTTTCCTGCGGGCTGACACCGTATTGAGCCAAGTGATCGAGAGCATTGCCAATATTATCTATAACACCGGTACAATCAATTTGGACTTCAATGATCTGAAAACAGTTCTGCGCGGCAAAGGAATCGGGCACATTGGTCTTGGTTTTGCCAATACGGAGGCTTCTATTATGGAAGCACTGGAACAAGCGCTCCGTTCTCCTCTCCTGGATACAAGTATCTCCGGGGCAGATACTATTCTAATCAATTGCGCTGGCAATATTGAACTTACCGATCTAAACAATGCCTTGACGCATTTACGCGATTTAGCTGGGGAGAATGTCAACATTATATGGGGTACTGTAACGGATCGAAATACTGCCAAAAATCAAAAATCGATTATCTTAATCGCTACCGGAATGCAAAAGAATATAACAGAATGTGCCCATGTACATTCCTATAAAGCCAAGGATATTTCTTCTCCTTTGCCTTCATCCTCCGGATTAAAAGGAACTTTCCGATCCGCGGCAGAACCCCTTGATATACCTATTTTATCCTCCAGAGTTTCCCCAAAATCCGCTATTATACCGGACTTTCTGTCACGATATGGGAAGCAAAAAGCCGATTAAGGCCTTCCGCCTTGTCCCACAAAGGCCAGCCTCACTCCACCTTTGTCCCGCACTTTCCGCAGAAACGGCTTCTGGCGCTCAGACGGTTTCCGCAAACCGGACAGAACCGTTCTCCCGCATCCGTATTCGGCAGAGGCTGTTTTTCCTCTGCCTTCTCCCTATCTGCCATAGCCGGCGCAGGCTCCTGCGGCTCCATCGGCTCCGCTCCTACCGGCTCCTCCGATTCCTGCGCAGCCGCTTCTGCTTCTGCCGGTTCCCATTGGGCCGGTTCCGCCGCCGCTGTTTCCGGTTCCACGGCCTCCGGCGCTGTGGGCTCTGCTGCCGCTGCCTCCGCTGCCGCCGCCCTTCCTTTTTTCAGGGAGAGAACGCCCAGCAGGACGGCTCCCGCTCCGGCCAGGAGAACGATCCCATAAAACCGGCTCAGCCTGCCGATCCACACGGAGGTGAACAAAAGATTCAGGCCCCAGGTACGGCTGAACAAATACAGGCCAAAGGCCGCGAGCAGGAGGCCGGCGGCAAGCAGGATGATTCCTGTTCGCCGGTTTCCCTTGGTCCGGACGGCCCCTTGGCCGGCTGCGTTATCCATGCCGGTTTTCCGTTTCCCGCTTTTTACGAATTTCGTCCTTCCGGCATCCGTCACTGCCTTTACACGTTTTTCCTTAGACCCCATCTTCTCCTCCATTCTGGTCCTGCGCGTTCTCCTCGTTTTCGTCCTCCGATAATGCGCCGGAACCGCCGATCTGCCGGAAGTAATTCGCCAGAGGCTCCTGTCCCTGCTCTTCTTCGATTTCCTCCGGGCTCACTCCCACATGGTACTCTTCCGCGTCAAAAGCGTTATCCTCGGCCAGCTTTACCTCCAGGTTCCGCAAGAACTCTTCCGGATCATGCACAGCCTCGAATTCGAGCACATAGTCGTTGGTCATTGCAGCGCCGATTTCCGCGTATATCTGGCCCAGCACCTCCGTGGACTCCACCTGCAGAAACTGGCCGCCGCAGCTCTGGGCGATATAGGTCATATAGTCCGCATCTACCCCGCCAAAACCGATGGTGTAGACGATAATCCCCTGCCGGTTCAGCTCCGCCAGTACCTCGTCGATCATGCCGGAGCTTCCGTCCGCCCCGTCTGACAAAAGGATGATCACCCGGCGGCCGGATTCGGCGGACAGCATCTCTCCCGCCTCGGCAAGCCCCAGGGCAATGCTGGTGCCGCCCCTGGCATAGGTGGCGTCTATCATCTGGCGCAGATTGCTGCGGTTGGTGGAGACGGACACGCTCTCCGTTACGTCGTCAAAGGTGACCAGGCCCATCCGCATCCCTTCCGGAGCCGTCCGCGCAAAATTGGCGACAGCCGCCTTCGTATCCTCCATAGGCTGCCCCTCCATGCTGCCGCTGCGGTCCACAACCAGCACAAGGGAGGTGTCCTCCGCCGCCTCTTCTTCCTGCTCCGTAACCAGGGTGAAATCCTGGGCCTCGCCCATATCTTCCATCTGAAAGCTTCCCGCCGAAACAGGCTCCTGGGTATCCACCGCCACATTCACCGTTACCCGAACGGTCGGGAACTGGGTCGTATCCACGCTGCGGATGATCAGCCCATGGTAGTAATGCTCAAAGATCTCCAGAATCCAGGCATAAAAATCCCTTTCCGCCGAATCCCCATAGCCGTAGTACACATCCGTATCCGCGCCGAAATAATCGAAGAGATTTTCAATGCTGTTCCAAATGCTCTCGATGCTGTTTTCTTCCCCATTCTGATAGGAAAACCAGTCCGTATCGCTGTTGTCCGTCTGATAGCGATCCGCCATATCCATAATCAGGAGAGCGGCCGCTTCATCCGACGTCCCCCCTTCTGCCGTCTCCAGGACCTCCGCCATGTAATCCTCTGCCTTTTCTTCCTCACGGGCCTGGTAGTAGAGTCTGGCCAGCTCGATCTTGTACATCACGGTATCCCTCTCCTCAATCGGAGTGGTTACCTCAATAAAATTGATGGCCTGGTTGGCAGCCTCGATCTCCGCCAGCTCCTCCAGACGATCGATTTCCAGAAGGATCCGCTCCCCTTCCTCCTCCTTCTCCTGTCTGGCCGCTTCCTCTTCAAGCTGCGTGTACTCGTTGTAAACCTGCTGATACTGGGACTCCAGCTCCCAGATCTGCTCCCGCAGCCGAATAATCTCCTCATCCTGCGGATTGGAGAGTTTACTCTGGTTCGCCACCACGTTGGCTACGCTTGCCCTGTTTTCAAAGCTGTCGCTTTTTGCGAACTGGCTCATGGCGTTTTCCAGCATCACCTGGTAATCCGCCGTCTGGATTGCATAGACTGCGGCCACCTCATCCGCTATCAGAGAGTCCTCCGCCGGCGGATCGCCGGAATAGTAGCCGTCCTGAACCAACGACAGCATCTGCGCTACGCTTTCGCTGTCGTCGAAGGAGGGAATTTCCTCCTTCACGCGGTACAAGAGGGTCATCAGTTCCCCGCGCAGCCCTTCCTCCAGCTGTGCCTGTTCCGTCTGATATTCTGCGCTTTCCCTGTCCAGGGCTTCCATCTCTTCCTGGTAAGCCGCAAGGTTTTCCTGGGCGTCCAGGAGGATTGCGTCTTCTCCCATGGTCTGCAGATAGATATCGATATATCGCAGGCCCCGGTCCGCATCCATCTGAAAACCGGCGGCCAAAACCATAAGCTGTTTCGACTCGTCATTGGGGCTCAGCTGATCCGCCTGGGCCGCCATGGAGGCCCCGTTTGCGTAATCCCCCATTTCCATCAGCCGGACAGCCACATAGTTTCTCTGATCTGCCAGAGTCCGTTCCCTGCTCCCCATCAAAGCGGGGCCAATCAAAAAGGCCGCTCCCCCCGCAGCAAGCAAAACGCCTGCGGCCAGCTGCAAAATCCAGCTGACAGCCTTCCGGTTCTTTCTTTTTACTACGGCTAATATTCCAACCGCAAGCCCGGCCACGATAACCGCGGCACAGATTCCCATTTTGATCCAAACCCAGATACTCACTCCTCTTCACCTCCCAGATTCAGCAGATCCACATCCAGACGCTCCAGGCGGGGATAGATTGCCCGCACCGAATCCGGATCTTCTATGGGATTCCCATTCAGCATCAGCACCCGCAGGGATGTAAGCCCGGTGAGAGCCGACAGATTGCTCACCTGATTTCCGTACATCCACAGCTCCTCCAGCAGGGAAAGGCCCTGGACCGGAGTAAGGTCCGTAATCTGATTGTCGGAAAAATCCAGGTAGGCCAGGTTTGCCAGCCCCTCTATTCCGGCCAGAGAGCGCAGGCGGTTGCCCCACAGACTCAGGGTGGTCAGGTTTGTCAGCCCGGCCAGAGGGCTTAGGTCGCTGATTTCATTCCAGCCCAGATTCAAGGCCTCCAGCTGGGTCATCCCCGCAAGCACCTGAATATCTCCATCGGTCAGCTGATCCTCCACCAGGGAAAGCTCCGTGACGCTGGGGCACTGGGCCAGGCCGCTGATATCCAGGCTGCTCTGGTACCCCACCACCACCTTTCGCAAAAAAGGCATATACTGCAGGTCGGCCAGGGTCGTAATCTGGCCGGAGCCGCTGAAGGTATAAACAGAACCGTTGACGATATAGATCCCCTCCTGCAGGGTCACGCTGTTTTCATCTGCGGCGGAGCTCACCGCGTTTCCCACGATGTACAGCTCCGTAATCTGTTCGATATCTTCATTATATATAGGCTCGCCGTAGGGGATTTCCAGGGCGTTGCGGATAATCTGCTCGATAACGGGCTCCTGCAGGGTTACCTCCACGTCCTGAATCTGCAGGTCGTATTCAAAAACGGCGATATCGCTCTGATACCCGATGCTGTTTGCAGCTATGGCGCGAAGCTGGGTCGTCCCGTTGCGCAGGATCAAAGGCTCCGTATAAATCGCCGAATCCGTCGTCGGCTCCGTCCCGTCCAGGGTGTAATAGATGGTCTGTTCCTCTGCCGAGGGAATGAGTTCCACCGCAATCCGGTCCTGATAGGCCCCGGCCTCATAGCTGGCCGTCGGAGGCTCGGGCCTGGTGAGCTGGTAGAGCACGGTAATCTGCTCGTCCTCCACCTTCGTTTGGGCCGTCTCCAATAGTTCCCTGGCCTCGTCCAGCTTGCTCTGCTGGATATACAGCTGGGCAAGAAGCTCATAAACCTCCGCCTGGCTGTCATCCTGTTCCAGCATATCCTGATACACCGCCTCGGCATAGCTGTCCTGGCCCAGCCCCTGATAGGCCTCTGCCAGTCCTAAGCCGGCGTCCTGGTTTGCCTCGTCGATTTCCAGGGCCTGCCGGTAGTAAATCACCGCCTGGTCATAGTCCAGCTCCTCCAGACAGCGGCTGCCTTCCTCCAGGCTTTCACTCAGGCGCTGCGCCCTGCCGACAACCAGCCACAGCACCACGCCTGCCACGATAAAAACGACGGCAGGAATACCGATTACCAGCACCTTATGCCTTTTCCAAAGGGTTCTCATCTTACAGCTCTCCCTCCTCTATCTCCCTGTATAATTTCTTTCTCTTTTTTCGGAAAACCGGCAGCAGGATAAGCAGCACAAGCAGCGAAACCGCCATTCCTGTCAGTCCTCCGTACCAGAGCAAATCTGCCATCCGTATCCCTCCCCTTTCGTATCTTTAATCCGTGCCAAGCCATCCAAGGGCCCTCAGTTCCTCCACCAGCGTTTCCAGATAATCCGCCTCGGAATCCTGCACCAGCTCCGTCCCCTGCCCCCGGTAAAGGGCGAGGCATTCCTCGGCATACTGGCCGAAAAGGGTGTAATCCCTGGAAGAACTGTCGATCTGCGACTGCGCCTCGTACTCGAGGAAGGCAAGCCGCTTGTAGGTCAAATAGGTCTCGGGGAATTTCTCCTGGGCAGCGGTAAAGGTAGAGCGGGCCGCCTCATAATCGCCCAGTCCCTGCTGTGCCACCCCCTTATTCAGCCAGGTGGCCAGGGTATCGTAGCCGGCGTCGATGATTTCATCCAAGACCAGCACCGCTTCCTGGTAATGGCCGGCGTCCCCGCTTATCTGCGCTCCATCGCTGTAAGCCTGCACCAGCCTCTCCTGGACCGGGAGGCAGTCTCTCTCATCCAGCCCCTCCCGAACCGAGCAAAGCAGGCGGATCCTCTCTTCATATCCCTTATCCTCCTCCGCCTCCGAATAGAGTTCATCCAGCTTCAGGGCGGCCCGCAGCCGGATATCCGGATCCTCTGACGCAAGGGCCTCGCTAAGCTGCGCTTCCGCCAGGGCCAGATCCCCGCCGGCCATGGCGATCTCCCCCGCAAGCAGGGAAATTCCGTCTGTTCCCAGCCCCTGGGCCTCCGCCTGCTTAAGCGCCTCCTCCGCCTGGGCCAAATCGCCCAGACGGGCCAGGGCGATGCCATAGTCCCGGTAATACTCCGCCCTGCCGTCGTCCAGCAAAATGGCGCTGCGCAAGGCATTCGCCGCCTCCTCATACTCCTCCAGGTTCAAATAGCAGGAGCCGGCCAAATACCAGGCCTGGCTGAAATCCGGCTGACTGTGATAGCGGGAAACCCCCGTCACCTGATCCTGCAGATAGAGGGCCGCCGTCTCATAGTCCCCCTCTTCATAATATGCCTGGGCCTGCCCCAGAGCGGAGGCAAAGCCTTCGGCAATCCTTCCTCTCCATCCAAAAAACGCGGCCGCCGCCGAACCCAAAAAGCACAGGACAAGCAGCAGGATCGCCAGATCCTGCGAAGCCAGAAGCCTCTTGTAGCGCTTGGTGGAGCGCACCAGCTGCTCCAGGGCCTTGCGAAAGCCCGCCGCGCTCTGAAACCTGTCCTTGGGATTTCGCTCCAGGCCGTGCATCAAAATATGGGCAAAGGCGTCGTTTACCGAGGGCAGAAGCTTTTCCACCGGCGTCTGCCTGCCCCCATAGCAGGACTCCGGGCGTTTGCCGGTCAGGAGGAAATACATGGTGGCGCAGGCGCTGTAGATATCGCTTCGCTCATCCACCCGCATTTTGGCTCCATATTTCTGCGCAAGCCTTTCCTCCTGGCGCAGAAGCGCCTGGGTTCTGGCGCTTACATGCGGCCCTCCCGACGCCCCGCCGGTTCGGCCCCCAGCCATATTGGCCGAAGCCTCGCCGCCCGCCCCGGCAATATCCGTATCATCCGGGTCAAGGGCAATATCTGTTCCGTCCGCCTCAAAAGCAATGTCTGTTCCGTCCGGGTCAAAGGCGATATCCGTCTCGTCCCAGTTTCCCGCCTCCCCCGGTTTTGCGGCCCCTTCGCGGGCTGCGGCCGCCTCCCCGGCGAAAATGCCGCCTTTGCCGACAGGATTTTCGCGGCTATCGTTTTGACACGTATTGTTTCGGCGAATATTCTCCCCCCAGCAGATCAGCTGCTCCACGGGAGAATAATATTCGGAATATCCCACCTCCTGCTCCCCGTCGGAGCGATCGGCGACAAGGGAAACGTTAAAATCGATGAGGCAAATATTGTTCTCCGGGGTCAGCATCAGGTTGCCAGGCTTGATATCCCCATGGATCACCTGCTTCCCGTGCAGATACTCCAATACCTGGGCCAGCTGGTTCGTCCACCGGATCACCTCCTTCTGCGAAAACTTCCTCCCTTCCCGCAGAAGCTCCAAAAAGGAGCGCCCCTCGATATACTCCATCACCGTGTAGACCTCGTCCTCATAGGACCAGAAGTCGAAAATCTGCGGAAGATAGCTGTTCTTTAAGCCCAGCAGAATCTTTTTCTCCCGCTCTCCTCCGATCTGCGCCAGCTTATCCTCGCGGATCTTTTTCAACACGACCTTTTTCCCCAGCCTGCGGTGAACGGCCGCATAGATAATTCCCCCGCCGCCGGAATTGATCTCTCGGATATCCTGATAATTCTCCGACAGTTTCCGCAGGAATTCCTCTTTGTTTTGATATTCTCCGCTGCCTCCGGATCCAGGTTCAAAATTCTGTCTCATCTGTGTTTTCCCATCCCATACTCATTCTTTCCTCCGGTCCCCTGTCCGAAAAACCGGAAAGCAGGCCCCGTATTCCCCGATCCGGCGCTTCCAGCCGGATAAAGCCTACGGAAACGTTGTCTCTCTCTCCCCTTCCGACCGCCGTCCGGATCATCTCACGGCAGCCCTCGTCCGGGTCGCGGAAGGAATCTCGGACAAACAGCCATTTCAGCGCCTCCTCCCGCATGGTTTTATAGAAGCCGTCGGAACAATACAGGATCACGTCCCCCGGCTCCAGGCGGCTCACCGTCTTTTCCCATACGAGAGGCTGATCCCTGCCCACATAATTGGACAGACAAAGCTTCAGACGGCCTCCCCTCTCCTGCCAGATCGACTGATCCTTGGTTAAGAGCCTCCAGCGCCCCTTCCTGCCCTGGTAGATGCGGCTGTCTCCCACCTGATAGCAGCGCAGGCTGTGCCCGGTCAGCAGGCAGGCCGAAAGCGTCGCCCCGGTCCGAACCCCGTTTATTTCCCACAGTTCCTCGCATACCCTGCGGTTTGCCTCCTGAAACATCTCTTCCAAGGAGGCCTCCAGCTCCTCGTCCGTCTCGCTGCCGGCGCTGCAGAACCATTGATAGGCCAGATCCCGCACCAGGGCCGCCGCAAGCTCGCCGCGGGCAAGGCCGCTGATCCCATCGCTCACCAGCCCCAGGGCCATCCAGTCCTTCCGGCGTTTCCTGCTGCAGAACAGAATGCTGTCCTGGTTCACCGGCTTTATCCTTCCTGCGTCCGTGGCGCAGCCTCCCCAAACTCCCATTTTTCGCTCCTAAAGAATGAGCTGGTACACCAGCCGGTATTTCTCCGAAAAGGTAATCATATCCCCCGCCTTCAGCCGGTAGGCCTTATTGGGGATGCAGCGCTCCCCGTTGACGAAGGTGCCGCTGCTGGAATTCAAATCGCAGAGATAATACGCCCCGTCCTCCAGGAAAATCCGCGCCTGCTGCTTGCTGACGCCCCGAATCTCCGCCGGGAACATATAATCGCTGACAATATTTTTGCTGTTCATGCGGCCGATGCTCATCCCGGCCGGCCCCATATGCAGGGGGATAAAGGGCGGCGGGGAGGAAATGGCGGCGGAGCACAGCTCCAGATGGGGCTCGGCCGAGGAGGATCCTCCGATATCCGTCCCCTCGTCCAGATCCGCAGGACTGACCGGTATCTCGTAGCTGAGCGGCTGCCTGGAATAGGAAACCGGTGCGTCCGACTGTTCTTCTGCGGCCATCTCCTTCTGCCTTTTTTTGTCCCTGCGGCTTAGCGTCTCCTTTTTTTCCTTCTTCGGCGGTTTCTCCGGCTTGGGCTGCTTCTCCTTTTTGCCGCCGAAAAGGCTGAAATGCTTTTCCTTCTTGGCCGGTTTTTCCGCCTTGCCGTCCAGCAGCTGGTCCAGCCAGGCGTCTTCTTTCTCCTCGGCCGACAGAGGCTCCCTTGGCGCCCTTGCCTGCGTCTGCCCCGTCTTTATATCCCTGCCGGCTGTGCCCTGCGCAGGCTGAAGCGGTATGGTCCGGGCGGGCTCAGGCTGGACGACTGTCCTGGCCGGCGCGGGAGAAACCGGCACTGCGCCAAACGGCGTCGTCTTGCCGGCCATGGCCGGACCGGGCATGGTTCCCATCGACGCCGCTCCGGCTGACGCTGTCCTGGCCTGCGTGGCTCCGACCGGGGCCGCGGAGGCGGCGGGAGCCGTCTTATATCTGGCCTCATACTGATCCACCAGCTTTGCCAGACCGGACAGAGAATAATTTCCCCCGTTTAAATACTGTAAAAGAGAGATCTGCAGCTCTCCCGCATTGCCGCTTAACCGGACTCCCAGGATCATGTTCTGGAAAAAGTTCTGAATTTCCTCCTCGCTCATCGCCTCATAGGCCAGCGGAAGATAGAGAAGGGAGACGTCCATCGTATCTCGGTCCACAAAAATAATATTCGGGTCCAGGCAGAAATTATGATAATCCAGGAACCAGTCGCCGCAGCTTTGCAGATCCTGCAGAAGATTTTTCAGGATTGTCCTAAACTGCTTCTCCGACAGGCCGTCCTGCAGGTTTCTAAGGCTTACGCCTCCGCTCATCCGATAGCGGAACTGCACCCTGTCGTTGATTTCCACCACGGACAGCTCCAGCAGGAAAGCAGGGCGTTCCCGCTCCAGCACTCTCTCGGCCGTCTCATCGCGCCGGCTGTCCTCCGGCTCTACCGTCACATAGTTTTCTCCGCCGATCCGGCAAAAATCAAAGCCCGTAATCATTCTTCCTCTCCTTCAACATAATTCAGCACCAGAAGGCCATCGACCCCGTTCAGCCGGGCAATGGCCGCGCCGTCAAAGAAACTGCCGGCCTCCTCGTATAACGGTTCAATGACCATTTCCCCCGAGGCATTGATATAGCCCCAGACGCCGCCCTGCATAACGGCCGCCAGCCCATTTGAAAAGGACAGGGCGTCCTCATACTGGCATTCGATCCGGATCGTCCCGGTCCGGTCTGCGAATCCCCATTGCCCCGCCTCGTTGCAGACGGCGATCAGCTCATCGGTCCCCGGCGCCTTGGCGTCCGGGAATTGGAAGCCGGATATCTCCGCCCCGGCCGTATCCACCAGCACGCAGACTCCGTCCCTTTCCGCCACCAGATTGCCGCCGATCACCGCATAGCCGCGCTCATCGAGCCGCACATCATCCCAGATGAATTCCGTCACATAGGTTCCGTCGTCCTGCATCAGCCTCCATTTCCCATTCTGGCAGACAGCGGCCAGGCCCTCGGAATTCATGCTGTAGGCATCGAACTGGAAGCTTTCGGCGATGGGTTCTCCCTCGATATTGTAATAGCTCCAGGTTTCTCCCACCTTGCCCAGGACACGGCGGCCGTCAAAGATTCCCAGAGCCTCGGTCATCTCGCTGCTCTGCACGGAATAGAGGCTGCCGTCCTCCACAATCACATAATAGCGGCCTCCGGTCTGCACCAGGGCATAGCCCCCGGCAAAAGGGCTGGCCCAATCATACCTCATATCGATGGCCACGTTTCCATTGGCTTCTATGTAACCCCACTGGCTGCCGTTATATACAGGGAAATAACCATTGTCCCCCGCCGGCTCGATCTGTACATATTCCAGGTTTCTCCACCGGTAGCCGTAGCGGTTCTCCTCCCACAGACGCGTAAGCTCTGCATCCGTCTCCCCCAGGTTCCCGATCCCGGCGGCCAGGATCGGCAGGGCCCTGTTTGCAAGGCCCATGGAGAGGTAGTACTCGGCCGCCGTCACATATTCCGAAGCCGCGGCCCGGTTATCCGCCGCCCTTTCCTCCACCAGCTGCACATAGCTGGCCATGTCCCCGTAGGAAAGATAGGCGGAGAGCATCTGCTGCTCGATCTCCTCCCGGTTTTCTTCCGTCTCCGCGTAGCCCAGGGCTTCCTCATACAGCGGGAGGGCCCGCACATAGAGCCCATCCGCCGCGAAGCCGTCCGCCTGGGCCAGAAGCTGCGCCTGCACCTGCTGTGGGCTCTGGGTGTGCCCGGCCAGCATTCCCACCCAGCACAGAGCCAGGAATGCGATCATTGCCAATATAATCCGTGTCTTTGCCTTTGCCATCTTCATCCTCTCCTATGATAATAATACCGTAATCACTGTGCCAAGCCACAAAAACGGAACCATCGGCATCCCGTCCTTCCAGCTCATCTTCTTCCTGGCGATCTGCACCAGCGCATAGACGCAGCTGAGCACAGAGCCAAACAGCAGGGCCGGCAGGATCCGGGAAACCGAAAGATACAGACCCAGGATGAAGGAGAGCTTCACGTCCCCTCCGCCCAGCTGCCCCCGCGTCACCAGATAAAGAACCAGGAAAATGACGCCGGAAAACAGAGAGCCGCCCAGGCCCCGAAACAGGACCGCCAGCCCCGCTTCCACAGAGGAAAAAAGGACCGCCGCCGCCACAGCCGCCAGCCAGAACACCGCCATGGCCAGAAGCAGCCGTCCGGGAACCCAGTAAAACCGCAGATCCGAAAGGCAGAGCACCGTCAGCCCCGTCAGAAGGACAAAATCCAGGGCCATCTGCAAAATATCCCCGTAATGCAGCCAGCTGCAGACGGCCACCGCCGCAAACAGCAGGACAGAGAGCAAAACCTCGCGGGGTTCTGCGATAAAAATCCCTTTTCTTGCAGGGGAAAAATCTTTTTTTCGTTCTACGGCTGCAGCCGCGATATGAAACAGCACGGCCGCAGCCCCTCCTGCCGCCACGCCGATTAGTATCTCCGCCATTTTTCCATCCTCCCTGCCTTTATCCGCCGTATCCGCTGCCGTCCCCGGTCCAGGCCGGTACGCTGGTGCGCTGCACCACATGAATCGTCGGCGATATGCCAAGGAGGTTGAGCATCGGCATCTCCACATCATACTCTACGATTAAATCCACCATCCGGTAATCCGGGTCGCAGAAGACCGTCGATTTGCTGAAGTCCAGGCCGTCCCAGCCGTCCGCCACCCCATAGGAGCGCAGGTACGCGTCGGCGCTTCGCCCATCCTCCGTCACATAGCTCATATCCAGGTACTTTTCCGTCAGAAGCCGGCCGGCCCCCGCCGCAATGGCGCTCTTGGCGAACTCACCGACCCGGTTAACCCCCATATAGATCAGTCCCGTTATCAGATCCTGCGGATTCTCAAACAGGCCCGATATCTGCTCCGCCGCAGCCTTGACCGAATCATAGGTGCCCTGGGTCTGCTGCGCCAGGGTATTCATCGCCGTATCCATGGAGCCCGCGTCGCCGGAAACCAGGGCCTGGCCGCTCCCGTACAGCTGCTGCAAAGCGTCGATGCTCTCGATCACCTGGGTCACCGTATCGTCCACCGCCCCCGCCTGGGAGGCCCCGTCGGCATTGACCTGCTGGTCTGCCGCCCTCAGATTGAAAGCGTCGTAGAGATAGCCGTAGCTGGCAATCTCCGCAGCCGCCTGGGTAATGGCATACTGTATTTTATTGTGTATGGTAAACAGATTGGTAAGCATGATAATCGCTGCCAGCACCACCACAAAAAC
Organism: uncultured Lachnospiraceae bacterium; assembly: GCA_944383835.1. GTDB lineage: Bacteria > Bacillota > Clostridia > Lachnospirales > Lachnospiraceae > RGIG7193. Next base: position 14,997 of record CALWRE010000189.1, read on the forward strand.
GGTCAGCGACAGGGTAGCCTCCACCACAATCATGCCTCTCTCGTCTTTTTTCATGCCATCTCCTCCTCGCAGCCTTCTCTGCGGTCAATAGCCGCGGATAATTTCAAACCGATATCCCCTGTCTTCAAATTCTTCCACGCTGGCATAGGTCCCGTCGTCCAGCACCGCCTGCGCGAAGCCCTTAGGCATCACGGCAAAATCCATCCGGACATAGCAGGAGGCCTCCACCGCGGTGGCCGTATCGCTCATCTTAAACGGCAGAGAGGTAAGATTTCCTCCCCCTCCCAGCATATAGTGGCTGGTATTCAGGGTAATCAAGTCCCCTACGCGCAAAAGCAGGGTGGAGCTGTCCCGCATCAAAAGCAGCATGATCTGCAGATACTGATGGTAATCCAGGGAAATTCCATCCTCGGAACCCCCATCGTTCGGAATATCGAGGAAGGAACAGATTGCGTCAGCCGAAGTCATATCTCCCAGCTGTCTCTTATAAAGGACAACAGACTCCCCTTCTTTCAGCGCCTGCCAGTCGGCCGCCGTCTCAATGGCCGCCACCGCCGTCCGCAGGGCCCCGGCCACCACCACCCCCAGCAAGGGATTGACGGCTGCTGCTGCATCTCGAGCCAGGTTAATCGCTGAATTGATCTCATCCACACTATAGGTGGAGGCAAAATTCAGCACCGAGCGGAACACCAGGATATAATTGCGCACCTCGTTCTGGTTGTCCTGGGAACTGGTATTTCCGCCAAAGAGATACTCCAGCTCCGCCTGGTACAGGTAATTGATATCGTCACTGATCGGAATTCCGGTGAGGGAGGTATTCATCGCTGTTTCATCGCTCACATTGGTCACCCGGTCGGTAAACATTCCCTTGGCATATTCGATGAGCAAAAGCTTATTGACAATATCGGAACCAAGCTGCGACAGGCTGCTGCTGACCAGGTAATTGGCCCCGTTTCCGATCATCTCTCCAAAGCCCAGCTGCTCCACGCCGTGGCCGTCGACTCCCTGAAGCTGCCCGGCAATGGACTCACTGATATCCCGCAGCCCGGAAACCGAATCGTCCGCAGCCAGAGCGGCCTCCGCCTGCTCCGTCTCCTCCTCGGCTCTCTCCTGGTCCTCCTCGGCCTGTTCCTTGGCCTCGGAGCTGCCGCCCGAAAACCAGGAGCGAAGCGTCTCATAAAGCCTGGCGTAGGTTGCGTTGGTCTGGAAGTCATACCAGCGGCTCTGATCCAGGGTTCCCGGCCAGGACGGGGCCAAGCTCTCGTTTTTATCGGTCAGCTTGTCAGCTTCCTCTTCGATGCGGTCCACAATATTTTTATACGCCTCCTCGAGCTGCTCGTTTGCCTCCTCATTGGGGGCCAGGGCCGAGGCCAGATCCGTATAGATTTCCGGCCGGTAGTAGCCGCTCGCGTCCGTCAGGATCGGCGTCAAAGAATGAAGCTCATCCCGGATCCCCTGCTCCACCGAGCCGCAGTCGTTCTGATCCAGGTAATTTTCCAGGTCTTCGCAGCGGTCGGCCAGATTGGAGAGGCTTTCCGCTATGTCCTCGCTGCACTTTGCCAGATCATCCAGGATGTCGTCCGCATTGCCAAAGTCGATCGGATCGCTTTCATCCAGCCGGTCCAGCCGGTCCAGCTGGGCTTCCACCGCATCCTTCAGGCTATCCTCATATTCGTCAAAACGGTCCTCGTCCTCCTGGGAATATTCGACCCCCTCGTCGTCTCGGGTATCCAGATACCGGCGGTACTCCTGGTATTCCTCGGAATCCCAGATCGCACTGAGCTCCCGCACGACGCCGGAAAGGACACTGTTGATATAGGTCAGATAACCCGGATACGCGTCAAGGGAGCTTAGGAGCTCATAATATTCCACCAGGTCTTCATTGACATCCTCCGCCGCCTCGTCCACCTTGAGCTTTTTGGAGATGGCCTCGGAGGTTTCCTCCATATTTTCGATCTCCGTCACCGAATCCATCACGGAGTCATCATCCAGCAGCAGGGTCTGCACAACCCGGAATTTCATAAAGTCTCCGATCTGGGTCATCAGCACATCCGTATTCGCCAGGGAAGAATCCGCTATCCGCTCATAGGAAAAGGAGACCTCCGCGTCGTCGTAAGGCATGAAGCCGTCCACCGAAACCCCGGAGACCGCGCTCAGGTAATCCGGCTGAATCAGGCCCGAGGCGGGCTTAAAGGAAGAGGCCATATACTGCTCGATGGTCTCGATAGCCGCCATCCCCTCCTCGCTCTGGGTCACGGAAAAAAGGCCGTACAGATCCTTCAGCAAACCGTCGTAATTGGCCAGGACCGCCTCGGCATAGCTGTCCGCCGCCATAGCCCCCTGGTTTCCGTACAGCTTCACCCTGGCCAGATCCGTCAGAAATCCCGTTAAAAAAACCGAAGGGATCAAAAGCAGCGTCACCAGCACGGTTACCGCTCCCCGGTTTCCCATCCGTCCCCCTCTCTTCTTCATACGCACCTCACCCCTGCACTCCAAATTTTGTTTTGAACTCATCATACAGATCGGTACATTTTCCAATCAGCTCGCTGGCCTTCTGTCCCAGCTCCGTCTGGCTGACAATGTCGATCACCATATCCACATTGCGGATCAGCTCGTCCTGATCCGAGATCACGATCTGCCCTCCGGCCGAAATGGTCATGGAATCATCCAGCCCCAGGAGGGAAAAGCTGATGGCAGGCCTTACCACCTGGGTGGCCTGGGCCGTGATCTTTTGGTAAATCACGTAATTTTCGGCGCTTGCCGTCACCGTGATATCATTTCCATCATCAAAAAACATATAACCCGACATGGAGTCAAAAAAGGATTCAAAGCTTCCTTCATTAAAATCCATCCCCAGGCTGAGAAAACGATAGGGGAACAAGGCCCCTGACACCTGATAGGAGGAGGCAGTTCCCGTCTGCGTCCCATCCTGCAGGGAATAATTCATTTCATTGCTGACCCCCACATAGGGATCGTACTGGCTGCTGTAATAGGTCAGGGCTGTCTGCAGGCTTGCCTGCAGGTTCGCCCTCTGGCACATGAAAATGGCCGCGTAATACAAGGCAAGAATAATCAGTATGCAGACAGGGAAGACCAGGACGGCTTCCACAAATATGTAGCCTTTTTCTTTTTTCTCCTTTTCCATCCCTCTCCTCCTCTTTCATCCTCCGCGGGCAGCCGCCCGTCTTTTTCGGCCGTCAGGAGGCGGACCGCACCCTGGGCGCGGCCCCTCCTGCCAGCCTCCCCGCTTCGTCTTGTTATCCGATCGAGTCGGTGGCTCCGGTGATTCTGTCCCACATATCCGTAAACCAGCTGCTCAGCTGCTCCCAGAACAGGGCGCACAAAAGAACCGCGATCAGGATCAGGACAATCGCTACCACGAAGCCCTCGACGCCGCGCTCGTCGTCTTTAAGCGCCATCGCCTTAATCTTCATTCCCAGCAAAAATTTGTCCAACCAATTCATACTCTATCTCTCCTTTTTTCATGAATTTATATGAAAACCGGCCTTTCCATAGGACTGCCGGAAATCATCTCCTTTGCCGTCTGAGAAGCTTCCTATATATTATTCCCTATATATTAAACTGGGAGAGCATCGGCACCACGACCAGGATGATAATGCCAAAAAACATGATGATCGTCGGTACCAGGAGCTTGGACTTAATCTCCTCGCCCATTCTTCTGGCGCTGTTGCTGCGCTCCATCCAGCTCTCCGTATTCAGCTGGCGGAAAAGGGCGGCAATCTCATCGTTTCCCTTGCGGGCGCTCTGGAGCATGGCCGTGGCCAGCTTTGTGGCATAGGAATAATTGCAGCGGCGGATAAAGCCGTCGTAAGCCTTGGCCGCCGGTATATTGTTGTCCAGCTCCTGCACCGTCCTGCGCATCTCCTGGTACAATACGCCCTCCCCGCTCTCGGCCGTTTCCTTCCAGGCGCGGGAGGCTCCCATCCCCGCCAAGGACAAAAGGGCCATCTTGGACATGGCCTCGGGAAACTCCCTCTCCAGGGCCCTGTCCCTCTGCCCCACATACTCCTTGACATCGCTGTAAGGGAAATAGCCGTACAGGGCCAGGATTCCCCCGGCCACCACGGCGGCCACCGCCCCGGTACTTCCGTATCCCGTCCCAAGAAGCAGGCCCATCAGGCAGAACATAACGCTTACTCCCAGGGCGCAGTAGCCTAAAAGGGAGGCGTACAGATATCTTGCATAAACCATGGCATGGCTTCTCTCCTCCACCTGCTCGCACTGCCGGCTGAACTGTTTTAAGAGGCTGTTGCCATTGTCCACCCGCATGAGGCGCATCAGGGTATATCCCGCCAGCATCGGCAGGGAGGAAAATATTTTCTTCCCATTCTTGACCGCCTCCTGCTCCTTCTTCTGCGCTTTCAGCTTCTTGGCCCATTTTTTCTGACCCTTGCGGAAGGCCTTCGTCTCCGTCTCCCCGCGCTTTGCGGCCAGCTTCTCTCTCCGTTCCAGCTCATAGCGGGTCTTGCGCATCTTAATCCCATTTCCAATCACGCGGCTTAAGAGAATACTCCGCAGAGCCTCCTTCGTGCTTCCCATCACCAAAATACAGAACAGGGCTCCCAGCAGGGTTCCTGCAATCAAAAGACCGTAATCCATAATCCCCTCTCAGTCCTTTCTTCCCTTTTTCTCCCGCCAGCCCTCAGGCCTTGGCCGAATCTCAGACTTCCACGTCGGTAAACTTGACGGACAGCATATAGGCTCCAAAAAACATAACCAGGGCCACCGTCGCCGCCACCCGGCCGGAAGAAGTGGTAAACAAAGCGTCCAGCATGCCCCCTCCCATCACCGACATCATCGCGACCAAAAGGATGGGGAGCACCAGCATCATGATCGTCTCCGACTTGGCTCCGGAAATCGTCGTCTCGATCTCCTCCCGGATCTCGATCTTCTGGCTGATGATATCCTGGGTTTCCTGGATGATATCGCGGAAGCGGTCGCTTTTTCCCGCCGTCGCCTGGAAGATCTCGGCAAAAGAACGGATATCCTCGATGTCGCTGCGGATCCCCAGATCCATAAACAGGTCGGCAAGGGCCAGTCCCCTCTTTTCATGGGCGTCCACAATGTAGGAAACCTCCCGGACGATATCCGTATTTTCATTATAGGAAAGGCGCAGATCCTGCAGGGCCGAACGGATCGCATTGAGCTCGGTATTGCCGGCCCGGACCGCCACGCTCATGGATTCCAGGAAATCCTTAAACTGCAGCCGCAGCGCGTCCTTCCTCTTCGTGATCGAACGGTCGGCCAGCATCTTCTCCGGCAGAAAGCCCAGAAGCAGACCGCCGGGCAGGGCCACGAGAAGGGAATGGTAAAACAGAAACAGCACGCCCATCATAGCCGCCGAACACAGGATGTACAGGGCCAGATGCTGACCCCTCGTCAGATTGCAGCGATAATACCGTATCTCCATATTTTCCTCCCTCTTCTACTCCCAGATATTCCTTATGCCCTTCCGCTCCAGCTTCTCCATGCGTGCAAGCTCGCTTTCCCTGCGCACGAGCCGGCCGGAAACGCGGGTGGGCGTCGTCTTTTCATCCTCCTCGAACCGGAAGATATCGCGCAGCTCAATCTTATCCCCCTCCATCCGGTACAGCTCCGAGATGGTCATCACCTTGCGGGTATAGTCGCGCTGCCTGGCCAGATGGACGATAATATCCACCGCCGAAAAAATCTGCTGCCGGATGGCTTTCAGCGGAAGGGCCTCTCCCGACCCGCTCAAAACCATCGTCTCCAGGCGGCTCAGCATATCGTTGGCCGAATTGGCATGGCCGGTGGACAGCGAGCCGTCATGGCCGGTGTTCATCGCCTGCAGCATATCCAGGGCCTCCGCCCCTCGGACCTCTCCGACCACAATCCGGTCCGGGCGCATACGGAGGGCCGATTTGATCAGATCGCGGATCGTGATGTTCAGGTTCGGGTCATTGGAGGGCCGGGTTTCCAGCCGCACCAGGTTTGGAATGTTCACAATCTGCAGCTCGGCCGAATCCTCTATGGTAATCACGCGCTCGTTCGACGGGATAAAATTGGAAAGAGCGTTTAAAAATGTCGTTTTTCCGCTGCCGGTACCGCCGCTGATGAAAATATTGTAGCCGGCGATCACCAGCTTTTCCAGGAAGCGGGCCGCCTCCCAGGTCAGGGAATGCTTCTTCTCAATCATATCCTGGATCGTCCAGGGCTTCTCCGGGAACCGGCGGATGGTAACGATCGGCCCGTTTAACGCCACCGGCGGCATCACCACATTCACGCGGGATTTATCCGGCAGCCTGGTGTCCACAATCGGATTGGACTCAGTGGCCTGGCGGTCCGTCTTCTCGGTAAAGTTCATGATCGTCTGCATCAGGCTCTCCTGATCCTCAAAGGTCTCCGGATACCGCTCCAGCTTTCCCTCCCGCTCGATGAAAATATCCTTCGGCCCGTTGATCATGACCTCGGTGATGGATTTATCCATGATAATCCGCCCCAGCAGGCCCAGGCCCCGAATCGCCTCGAAGACCGCCTGGAAAAAATTCTTCTTCTGCCCCAGGGTCATCCCCGAATAAAAGGCGTAGATCCGCCTGGCCAGCTGGTTCTGCTCATATACCCTCTGCTCCAGGAAACGGAGCCGCCTCTCGTAACAGCCTTGTATGTAATTTTCCAGCTCTTTCTCGCCGTAGGTCTGCACTTCCCTGTCATGCCGGATCGTCTCGGATAGAATCTTGACCTCCGGCTGATAAAAGTCCTCCTTCGTCCGGATCACTGCCATCGCTTCTTCCGTATAATAATCCTCCAGCGTCCCGACCGAAAACGCAATTGCTCCTTCCCGCTCCACCTGCTTACCCCCTCTGTCTCATCGATTGTCTCACCGGTCGGTTTTAAAGGAACCGGCTGATATCCAGATCGTCCAGCCGCCCGGCGAAAGCCAGCATATTTTCCTCTCCCATGGTCCCGGCGAAAGGAATGCGGCCGATCACCGGATACGGGCAGCTGCTCCACAGCTGCTCCCTGCCAATATCGAAGTTCTGTACCCGCGCCAGCTTGGGACCATAGTCCTCCATCAGATTGTACTGGCCCAGGAAACGGCCCATCTTTGCCTGGGTGCAGGGATCCGGCTTCTCCACCAGCACGATGTGGTCGGCCCGGTTCAGAATCGCCCGGTTTTTCTCCGACAGGCCGGCGCTCAAGTCCACGATCACGCAGGAAAAACGGGCCGTCTGCGCCGCCTTATCCAGCATATCCGTCAGCGCATCGGCCGAAGTGCCGTTGGCATCCATCAGGCTGCTGAAGGGAGGCAGGAAGCTGAGACCCGGAGAAAGCTCGGCGGCGCAGGCCTCCAGCTTAAGCCCTGCGTCCCCCTCCCCGTCCATTACAAAGGAAAAGAACTCATCCATGCCGCCCGTACTTCCGGCTGCGGCAAAGGCATCGGTTCCCGGCACATCCTCCAGATTGACATACAGGCTGCGCCGTCCGGCCGCCGCCAGCTGCCCCGCCAGCTTAAAAGAAATGGTGGATTTGCCCGTACCGCCAGCAGGGGAAAAGACCGCAATGACCATACTGCTCTGTCTGCTGGTCATCCCGCCGCTTCTCTTGCTGGCAAACAAATCCACCATATCCCGATATATTCCGCTGATTCTCTGATACTTCGCTATCTTTTCGACATTTCCCGGAAGGCCGGAAAGATCCGTCCCCTCGGCATACAATACCACAGGCACGGTCACACCCGAAAAATCGACAGTCCTCCCCTCCAGGCCCTCCAGCATGGAAGGATCAAACAAAACCACATCGAATTTCCTGTTTTTCAGCGCATGGAGAAAAGCCTCCTGCTCTGAATACCTGGTGCAGATTACATCGCTATTCTTCTGCAGCCCCTCCCCCAAACGTTCCAGATATACCCCATCCCGGTCAGCAATGGCAACTTTAATATTCATCCCTTATCCATCCCCTCAAACCGCCTTGAAATTTCGAAATACAAACCAAATTACATGCATTATAACACGATTATGATTTTTTCACAACCAGGTTTTGTAAACAGCCACAGTAAGTTTTGTAAATAATCACACTGGGATCACACAGGAGTCACGCTGGGATCACGCTGCCGTCACGCAGGGGGCCTATATTTTCCGGATTTCCTCCATCATTGCCCGTCTGTTTTTATATCTGCTCTGCCAGCCTGTCACAATCTTGCCCACTATTTCCGGGCCGCCCTCGATTTCTTTCATTCGGCGAAGCAGGGCCGCCATTTCCTGGTAGGTTTTGCGGGTACTGGCGCGGCACGCTCTTATTTCCAGCTCCTCCCTGTATTTATTCAGGATTTCTTTTGGATAGTCTTCCTTTAGAACGTCCTCGTATTCCAAGAGCCGATGCGTGCCGGGGCTGTTCAGCACCGCTGCAAGAAGCCTGTCATAGAGCTTCTCTTCTTTATACAGCGGCTCCATCTGGGTATATTTCGGAAGGGCGGCAAACAATTCCTCCCGCTTTTTCTCCCACTCCTCCTGCGTATACTGGCTTTTTAATTCCCGATACGTTTCCATGTTTCCCGCCTCATACGAAAGGGCCAGCTCCCACAGCTGTTTCCTATACCCTTCCTTGTCGCCAAGCAGACGGTATATCTCTTTTTTCTTTCTGACATAGCCGGCAAGAAGCCCCTGATATTCGCGGTCCATAACCATGCTCTCCTCCAGAGCCTCCAAAGCCAGGCCGTAGTCCTTCTCCTTCATGCATTTATCAATATAATATCTTCTTACGGATGAATTTCTCCAATGCGCTCTGCAGAATTCCAGGATTTTTTCCCTGTCTCCGCCCTGCTGCTCAAGAATCCCCAGATAATGCAGCGCCCATTTTTCGCAGGCATACTGGCCGCTCCAGCCGTTTCTCTGCCTTTCCGCCTCCAGTATCTTACTTTCAATAAATGCAAGCTTTTCCGGGATATATGCCTCCTCCTGAAATTCTTCCATGACAATCCACTCCACGTATTCCTCCAGATAGTCGATAAGAGAACCGTCCAGATGGGAGGTAAACCATTGAAACATTTCCCGTTTTTCCTGTGCGCCCGCTTCCTCTAACAGCTCCAGCCACAGCTGATAAATATCTCCTGCCAGCATACTCGTACCGCCGTCCGAATCGTCCATATTCACTTCGCCTAACAGCACAAAGATATGGTTCATCAATGCAAAGGCGCTTCTGTACTCCCCATTATCCATCATCCGGCGCACGTCCTTGGACAAAACATCATCCAATTCCCCGATAAAGTCGCTCGCCCTGTAGTAATCAATGAATCCTTCTCTGCCGGAATACCGTGCGGCAATATTGTCCACCTGCTTCACATAGCGCTGAACGTCTTCCTCCGGCGTTTCGCCTCGGGTAAGGGTATAAAATCGGAGGAGCTTTTGCTCATCTTCCATAAGGGCAGAAGCCAAAAACGACCTGACAGCGGAGATATCGGCGCCTTCCACCAGCTTACATACAGCTTCTTCCTTCTGTTTTCTTCCATTGACGGTATAAGTCTTCGCAAACAGAATTTTTTCTTCCACCCGCTCTCCTTCTAATTCGCAGCCGCCCTCTTTTTGGGCCGAAGCCTCTTCCTTCTTCCACTCCTCCCACTCATACAGCGCAGCCGCCATATGCTTGCAGTTATCCCCGCCTGCCGCATAGGGACAGGAACAGTACATATCCGCGATTTCTCCACCCTCCAGATCTATCTCTACCTCGTAGACTTTCGTCCCCTCAACTTCTGCGCAGATCCGCTCATCTGAAATCTCCATGTTCTCTACAAAATCCGATATAAAGTAATCAAATCCTCTCTCCAAGATGTGCGGAGCAAACAAACGTTTCCAGTCCATATTCCTCTCCTTTTTCCAGGCATTCCTAAGTATTTTTCAATTCCTTTTGTTGACGGACAGGCGGCTCCTTCAATTGGAATTTGATAAATGCAACTTTGGTATCGTTATCCCAAAAATCCAATCTCCAGCAGTTCCTGCGCGACCTCCCTGCTCTTTATCCGCATCAAATTATCATCTTCCTTGGCATGGGACAGGAGATTCACGCTGCCATACCAGACAATTTCTCTGTCAATAACAGCGAAATGCTCATGTATACCGGTTTTTTCCAAAACAACCGCTCCTAAATTTCTGAATTCCTTGAGCAAGGCTTCTGTCTTTTCAATTTGGCTTTTTGGGTATCCGTCTGCCGGCAAAGTTAAAAGCGTAATCGTAACTCCCCTATCGTGGCACTCCTGTAATATTTTTTTGATCCTATGAACCCCCATCGTGCTGACGCCCGGACTGGAAATTACGATCTCCTTATCTGCCTCTTCCATATCTTTAGAAAACACAGGCCCATAAGAATCGCTGTCAAATATTGCATTTGCCTCTTGTTTGTTTTCCGCCGCATTCATAATAATTTCATAGCCGATCTTTTTATATGTCCTTAATCTTTTATGATACATTTTATCAAGGACTCGGATATGGGTATCCACATAGTCATATATGATAACATTCCGCTTTCCCTCATAATCCCTGTGAAGCCTTCCGGAATACTGCTCTACATTCCCCTGCCACGCAATCGGCGTCGTCAGCATCATTGTATCCAGCCTCGGGTAATTAAAGCCCTCCCCGATATACTGTGCAATTGCCACAAGAATCATAGTCTCATTTGGCGCGACATCTTTCATCCTTTCTCGAATCTCGACGCTTTCTTTTCTATTTCTGCCGCCTTTGAGCAGAAAAACATGATCTGCTTTCCCCTCAAGCATAGCAAACAATTTATCTGCATGGTCTCTGAATTTTGTCAGGACAAGCGGAGTCCTTCCCTGCTTCAGGCAAGCTTCCACATCCGCTAGGATCTGCCTGTTTCTCTCTTCACTGCCGCGGACTGCGGCATATGCTTCATTGATATTCCAATCCTGACCAGTTGTATTCAGCAGTCTCGTAAATCTAGGGTATACAAAATGCTCTATTCCCTGCAGCTTCACCTTATCCTTAGCGCTGAAACGATACCGAACTGGCCCAATCTGCATAAAAATTTTCTGCTCCTGTCCATCATCCCGTTTCGGGGTTGCAGTTAAACCATAGACATATCTGGCATTCAGCTCTTTTACTACCGCCTCGGCTGTCTCCGACGCACAGTGGTGGCATTCATCTATAAGCACTAATCCATAATCCTTAACAACTTTATCAATATTCCCAGGTTTCCCAAGGGATGATATCATCGCCACATCGACAATTCCCGTCATAGAATCATGTCCGGCATAGCGGGCGCCAATCACGTTTTTCCTTCGCTTTACACGACCTTTTTGCGTTGTGTACTCCGGCGGCTCTTCGTCAATCTTTAGAAATTTCCGGAGATCTTCCATCCAATTATGAAGTATTTCCTTGTTATGTACCAATACAAGAGCGTTCGTCTTTTTTGCCGCGATCAGATATGCCCCCACCGCCGTCTTCCCAAAAGCCGTCGCGGCATGCAATATGCCATTTTCATGCCGCAGCATTTCTTCTGCCGCTTTTCTTTGCTCCGGGTAAAGTTCCGCTGTAAATTCGGCATGGATGCAGTTTCCTTTTTGTCTTTCATCCAGAATCGTATAGGGCATATGCGCTTCCTTCAATTTCTCGATCAGTTTCTCTTTCAGCCCTCTCGGAATGCAGACATAATCTGCAAAATCTTCGGAGCAGGAAACAATCCTCGAATTATCTCTGGTAGAAAAACCCATTGCAAGCTTTTTATAATACTGAGGATTACTGTATGCCGCCATGCGGCGCAATGCATTCTGCATGCGCGGCTGAAGATTTTCCTTTTCAATATAAATGCCGTTTGCAAGAACAAGGCAGGCTTGTCTGGAAATATCCTCCGGATAAAAACGGAGTGTTTTCTTTTTCCACGGTTTTGACTTGATTTTCTTTTCAGATTTCTCAGTGGTCTGTTTTGCACTTTCCCTTAATTCGTTTTCTTCTTCTCCTTCCATGGTTTCAAGATCTGCAAGCATTCCCAAGGCGCCGTCTTCCGACCATTCTTTAATCTTTTCCTCGATAAATTCTCTTGACAGTTTTTTCACCTTCTGCAGCTGCTGCCATTGATTCGGATATGCATTCCAATCCTGATCTATAAATGCACTATTCCCCTGCCTCAATGCCTGGCCCTGCAGAGGAAGGGCAATCAGATTTCCCAACCCGCCCGGAGGCAAGTGATCCTGAGCCGGGAGCATTCTATCATATGTGCGAAAGCTTTTCTGATTGACGGATTCCGCTCCTTTGGTTAAAAGTGCAGAGCCAAAAAGCCTTGCCACCTTTGCTGGAACAGGTTCCTGAAAAAACATCCAGACATGCGCTCCCTTTCCGGAACGAGAGCGCTCCGTCAGGATGTCCACCCCATTGAGCCGGCAAATCTCACGCAGAACGTTTACCTCCTCCTTCCAGAGTTCGTCCGTATTGGCAAAATCCTCACCATTTGTATTTTCGTCGTGATTATCAAAATCAAAAACCAGAAAATTACAGGTCTCATCCGGAAACATCGGATAGATTCCGATGACATCCGAGCAGTCCTCTCGCAATCCCAGTAAATGCTCCATGACCGTTTTTCCCGTAAGTTCCCTGTAATGCCGGGCAGGACAATCCGAACATTTTATCTTTTTCTTTTCATATTTAGGGCATAGCCCCGGTTTCCAATAATTCCAGCATTGCGTATAATATCCTGTTTTCTGCGTTTTGGGATTTGGTTTTCCTGCCCTTTTGCTGTATACGTCTTTCCGTCCCTTAAAAAAAGAATAGAAATACTGGGCATGCTTCTGCGTAATCTGCTCTGGAATAATGCGTTTCCCCTGCTCCAGAACGCCCTCTTCTACGCTGAGCTCTTCTCGTTTTGATTCTAAAGATGAGGGTTGACCTTGATATGCATAGACAATCCCTGCGCGATCTAAAATTTTACGAAGACGCTCTATTTCCTCTGTCAGCAGTTTTATTTTTTCTTTTTGCTCTTGAATAATTGCATCCTTACCGTCCATGATCGTGCATTATCCTCTCACCAACTTGGAGCGATTTCTTTTTCCCTTAATTTCTCTCGTCCCAGTCTTCCTCGTCCCACTCATCCTCGTCCCAATCCGGATACTGCTGCACACTCCCCTTGGCTTTGACGATGCGAGGTTCAAAACTCCCCTGTACTTCGCTGATTTTAGACACTCTGATCGTAAACATCCAGTCATCCCCAAAATCATAGTGAAGCGAAAATTTTTGCCCCTTATAAAGTCCGATTTCATCAAGAGTTCTATCTGTTGAAAGCTTATTCCGCCCAGGAATGGCCTGATATGCATTGTCATTGTACATGCGGTTATCCATACAGAATTCATACAAATGCTCATCCGTAAAATCAAATGCTTCAAGGATAATTCCGCACAGCTGATCTAACGAGTTATCTCCGCAGATTTCAATATTTCTGTAAACCTCCCGCCCTCTGCCGGCAGGATATACTTTCATGGAATACTGTTTGCTCATTTGTTCGCCTCCTTGCACTACCAGTATGTACCGTGATGTATACATTGTCAAGATGAAATCTGCTGGCAGGAGAGGAAAGTCAAAAAATAATTGCTGGCAGAATGGATATCTAAGCGTTGGAATTGCTGCGCAGGCCAAATTCATCCGAAAAATTATTAAAAATAGAGTATTTTTGGATTATAATCCAAAAACTATTGATAATTTTGTTTGTTTGGGATATACTGATCTTAAAATGCAAGAAAGGTGACATTCCCATGGTTATTCAACGGAAAGAATATTTAAATAAACTGATTGCCTTCAAAGATAAGCAGCTCATTAAGGTTGTTACCGGCATCCGCAGATGCGGAAAATCTACATTGTTAGAGATTTACCAGAATTGGCTGCTGAAACACGGAGTGGAAAAGGAGCAGATCGTTTCGATAAACTTTGAGGATATTGATTTTGAAGAATTGACAGATTACCACAAGTTGTATGCGTATTTGAAGGAACGACTGATTTCGGGGAAAACAACCTACATTTTCCTGGACGAAATCCAGCATGTTGCTGCTTTCCCTAAAGTAGTAGACAGTCTGTATATTAAGAAAAATGTGGATATTTATATTACCGGATCAAATACCAATATGCTTTCCAGCGAAATTGCGACACTAATTTCCAGGCGGTATGTACAAATCGAAATGCTCCCCCTGTCTTTTAAAGAATATATGGAAAGTACCGGCAGTATGACAGACAGGGGGGTAAAATACAGAGAATATCTGGAATGCAGCTCGTTTCCTTATACCCTGGAACTAAAAGGACAGC
>CALWRE010000190.1 GCA_944383835.1 uncultured Lachnospiraceae bacterium
CCTGTCTGTGGGGCAGAGAAGCGCCAATTATGATTACGTGGTGCCCAACAGCGCCATCCGCGAGGACAACAACGGACAGTTTATCCTGATCGTAGAGTCCAAGAGCAGCCCTCTGGGCAACCGCTACATTGCCACCCGTGTGGATGTGGAGGTGTTGGCCAGCGACGATACGATGTCGGCGGTCAGCGGCGGCCTGTATGGCTATGAGTATGTGATTACCACATCCACCGCACCGGTGGAGGCAGGACAGCAGGTCAGACTGGCAGATCAATAAAGGAGGGAGACCATGCTTAAAATTATAAAGCGCCCTTCCGGCAGACAGCTGGTCTGGACGATAATCGGCGCGGTCTGCCTCGTTCTGGCGGTTATTCTTACTGCCTTTGCCGCCGGGATAAAAAACAGTCAGCCTTCTCAACAGATGGCAGAGCGCTGGGACAGTGAAGGCGGGTCGGCGCAGATCAGCTGTTTCTTTTCCAGCGGCCAGTCAGTGACGCCGGACACCATCCGAGCCTTTGAATACACGATGGAAAACCAGCTGGAAACGGCCAGCATAGAGGCTCCTTCCGAAAATGCCAGGCTTTGGGTGGATGCTTACAGCGCCAAGGGGAAAATCACCCTCTCCACCAGTCACGGCTCTACCGAGGCCAACGCTTACGGCGTCGGCGGGGATTACTTCATGTTTCATCCGCTGGGCCTGGAGGAAGGCGGGATGTATTTCTCCGGCAGCGATCTGATGCAGGATCGAGTGATTCTCGACCAGAATACCGCCTGGCAGCTCTTTGGCTCCTATGATATCGCCGGCCAGTCGATCACCATCGGCTCCGGGGCGAATTCCCATACCGGCGTGGTGGCCGGCGTGGTGCAGTCGGAGAGCGGCTGGATGAACGAGAGGGCCGGAGCGCAGACCGGCACGGTCTATGTCTCATATGAAATATTGAATAATTTCGGGAGTCACAACGGAATCAACTGCTATGAGGTTGTGATGCCAAACCCCGTTACCGGCTTTGCCAAAAACATGGTATCGGAGAATATAGGATTCGATGAGGATTCCATTGAAGTGGTGGAAAATTCCAGCCGCTACTCCTTTTTCTCCCTCCTGTCCGTGGCAGGAGCGTTTGGTACCCGCTCGATGAACACAAAGGCGATCATCTATCCCTACTGGGAAAACGCTGCCAGAGGCTGGGAGGATATTCTGTCGGCCGTTCTGCTATTTCAGATACTTCTCTATCTGGTTCCGTCGATTCTTCTGATCATCCTTCTGGTGCGCCGCTTCAAGAGGCGGAAACATCACTGGTCGGATGTGAAAAACTGGCTGGCGGACCGGCGCGAAGCCCGTTGGGCCAGGGAGGCCGAAAAGGAAAAGAAGCCGAAAGAAGAGAAGCCAAAAGAACAGGAACCAAAAGAAAGAAAACCGAAGAAACGCTGGCTGAACAAAAAGAAAGGAGAGGGCGGGAATGAAGAAAAATAAGAAAACAGGGAAAAGGCTCGGCTGTCTGCTGCTGATTGCCTCCATGCTTTTGGGCCTTGCGGCCTGCGGCAATGGAGAGAGCACGGAGGTAGACGCCGAGGCCAAGAATTATGTGTTCCGCCAGGAAGATCTGACGATGGACACCGATGTGGACATCAGTTCCATTAACGACCTGACGATGGTGGGCGAACGGCTCTACATGGTGGGGATGGACTATTCATCGGGAAATTCCTTCCTTTTGTCCTGCAATCCGGACGGTTCCGATGTGCAGACGGTAGAGATTGAGCTGCCGAATTCTTCATCGGAGGGGGGCGGCGTCGTTACGCCTCGCTCGGACGTGCTGAGCAGCGCCTTCCCTGCGTCTGCCGTGCCGGAAGCCGAGGCTGAGACCGAAGAGGAGACAGAGGCCGATGGAGAAACCGCGGCAGAAGACGGCGCGGAGGCAGAGGGCGAAACTGCGGCTGAGGGCGAAACGGAAACCGAGGCTGAGACAGACAGTGAAGGCGATACAGGGAATCTGAACGATGATATCGGTATTCTTCCGGTTCCCCCGGAAAATGAGGACGGTTCGCAGGTATATACCGACACCTGGATCAATCAGCTGACCACCGACGGGACGAATCTGTACCTGCTTTTAAACACTTCCATTAACGATTACACCGATCCGGAAAATCCGACCTGGAGCGAAAGCTATTCCCTGATGGCCCTGGATACGGCTGGAACCGAGCTGTGGAACATGGAATTGGGCAGCAACGAGGCGAACAGCTCCTCCTACTTTTATGTCAATGACATTGCAGGTACGCCGTCCGGCGTTCTGGCCTGCGTGCAGGGGGATGAAGGATTGGTATACCGCCTTTACGACACCCAGGGAAATCCTGCCGACGAATTTACGCTGGAAGTAAGCGGAGGCAGTTTCTATACCGGAAGCGAAGGCCAGGTCTATATCAACGCCTGGGAGGACACGGAGAACGGCAGCACGCAGACGCTGCGGGAGATCGATCTGCAGGCCCATACGGTATCCGATCCGATCTCCATTCCCGGAATGGATTCCTATACGCTCAGTCTCTGCCCCTATGTATTCGGAGGCAGCTATGATTTCTATATGATGGACAACATGGCGGTTTACGGCTACAATGTCGGGGACGCGGACAAGACGAAGATCCTGGATTTCGTGGATTCCGACATTGACAACAGCTATATGAATTTCCTGGTGATTCTCGACGACACCTCGATTTTGATGACCAGCTACGATTACAACGACGGTTCCTCTATTCTTGCTTCCCTCACCAAGGTGGATCCGGCCGATGTAAAGGATAAAACCGTTATACAGCTGGCCTGCTACGGCGGGATCTATTCGGTGCGCAGCGATGTGATCGAGTTCAATAAGAGCAATGACCAGTACCGAATCCAGATTACCGATTATTCCTCTTACGACGGCAGCGAAGACTGGACGGCCGGCCTTACCCGTCTGAATAACGATATCGTTTCCGGCAATGTGCCGGATATCCTGATCGTCAGCTCCAGCATGCCGGTTTCCAGCTACATCAGCAAAGGGCTGTTCGCGGATCTTTACCCCTTCATCGACGAGGATCCCGATATGAGCCGGGAGGATTTCCTGCCCAATATCCTGGAGGCATATTCGGTGGATGGGGCCCTCTATCAGATTACGCCGAGCTTCAACATCTATACGATGGCGGCCAAGTCGAAGTTCGTAGGCAGCGAGCCCGGATGGACCATGGCGGATCTGCTGGCCCTGCAGCCAAACCTGCCGGAGGGAATGTCGATTTTCGGCGACATCACCCGCGATTCCTTTATTTCCAACATGCTTTATATGTCCAGCGGCCAGTTCGTAGACTGGAAAACAGGGGAATGCCATTTTGACAGCCAGGAATTCATTGACTTCCTGGAATTTGCCAATACCCTGCCGGAGGAGATCGATCCCAGCATCTATGAGGATGAGGATTATTGGATGAATTATGACAGCATGTACCGGGAAGACCGCTGTCTTCTGTCCTCGGTCTATCTGAACAATTTCCGCACCTACAATGTCTCCAAGGTCGTTACCTTCGGCGAGGACATCACGCTCATCGGCTATCCGGCCGCAGGAGGGAACGGGGCGGCTATTTCGTCGGATACCTCCTACGCGATCTCAGCTCAGTCGGAGAATAAGGATGGGGCCTGGGCCTTTGTCCGCCAGTATCTGCTGCCGGAATATCAGGAAACCATCACCTACAATTTCCCGATTCGGATGGACCGGCTGGAAACGCTGATGGAGGAGGCGAAGCAGAAGCCTTATTACCTGGATGAAAACGGGGAAAAGGTGGAGTACGACGACGTCTATTACATCGGCGACCAGGAGGTTATCGTTCCTCCGATGACCGACGCGGAGGTGAATCTGGTAAGGGACTACATCCTGTCCGTCAACCAGGTTTTGAATTATGACGACCAGCTGATCAATATTGTGACGGAAGAGGCGGCGGCCTATTTCGCCGGCCAGCGTTCCGCAGCCGAGGCGGCGGAAATCATCCAGAGCCGGGCGGGTATTTATATCAGCGAAAACCGCTAAGCGGTAAAGCAAATCAGGCAGATGCGGCGGCCTGGGAGAGGAGCAGAAGCGCTCCCTTCCGGGCCGCATCTTTGTCCGCCTTTTCCTGCATTTGCTTTTTCCCGCGTCTGCCTTTTCCTGCGGCTTCGCATATTTGTCTGTCTGTCCGCGTAAGATGTGCTAAGGATATTCAGACGGAGAAGAATGCGTGAACTGGCACAGTATGACACAAAGGCAGGTCCTGGAATCCCTGCGTACCAATCCGGCCTCCGGACTCTCCGCAAAAGAGGCGGCCCGCCGTCTCAGTGAAAACGGGGAGAACGTGCTTCGGGAAAAGCCTCATACCTCCCTGCTTGTCAAATTCCTGGAGCAGTGGAAGGATTTCATGATTCTGACCTTGATCGGGGCGGCTGTGGTCTCCACAGTGGTCTCTTTTTTAAATGGGGAGAGGGATCTGACCGATCCGATTATTATCTTCGTTATCATTACTGTCAACGCCATCCTGGGGGTGGTGCAGGAGACAAAGGCGGAGAAATCCCTGGACGCCCTAAAAAAGCTGTCCGCCCCCGGAGCGATGGTGCTGCGGGACGGAAGGAGGGAGCATATCGACGCGGCCCAGGTCGTTCCGGGCGATATCGTATGCCTGGAGGCCGGCAGCTTCGTCCCGGCGGACGGGAGGCTCTTAGAGGCGGTGAATCTGAAGATAGAGGAGTCTGCCCTCACCGGCGAATCCCTGCCGGTGGAAAAGGACGCCGCCTGGACGGGGCCGGCCGATACCCCGCTTTCGGAGCGCCGCAACCTGGCTCTGTCCACCACGGTGGTTACGGCGGGCCGAGGCGTCATGGCCGTGACCGAGACCGGGATGCATACGGAGGTGGGCCATATCGCCAGCCTGATCATGGACGGGGAATCCAGGGATACGCCGCTGCAGAAAAGGCTGGCCCAGACCAGTAAGATCCTGGGCCTCTTATCCTTAGGCATCTGCCTGGTCATGTTCTTTGTCGGGCTGTGGAAGGAGCAGCCTCTTTTTGAAATGTTCATGACCTCGGTCAGCCTGGCGGTGGCGGCCATCCCCGAGGGGCTCCCGGCCATTGTGACGATCATGCTGTCTTTGGGCGTTCAGCGGATGGCAAAGAAGAGCGCTGTCGTGCGCAAGCTCCCTGCGGTGGAAACCCTGGGCAGCGCCACCTATATTTGTTCGGATAAAACCGGAACCCTGACCCAGAATAAGATGACGGTAACCAGGCTGGCTCCGGCGGTGGGAGAGGAAAAGGCCGGAGGAAGCTTCCCTCTCCAGCTGCTTTCCTGCGCGGCCCTGTGCAGCGACGCCGTCCTTCGCCGGGAGGAAGGGGGAAGGGGGCGGATGGGAAACCGGAAGGCAGGGAAATATACCCTGCTGGGAGAGCCGACGGAGAAGGCTCTGGTAGAGGCCGCCGCAAAGCAGGGCCTGTACAAGGACGAACTGGAGCAGAAATACCCCCGCACCGGCGAAATCCCCTTCGATTCGGCGGCCAAGAGGATGACTACCTTTCACCGGACCCCGCAGGGAAATGTGCGGATCGTCAAAGGGGCTCCCGACGTTTTGGTCACGCTCTGCGGCCGGTATCTGCAGGGAGGGCAGGGGCGGCCGCTGCCCCAGTCCGTCCGCAGCCAGATTCTGCGGCGAAACGAAGAGATGGCCGAGGACGGGCTGCGGGTAATCGCCGTCGGGGCCTGTCGAGAAGGGGAGGAACTGACCTTCATCGGCCTCATCGGCATGATGGATCCGCCGCGGCCGGAGGCAGCCCCTGCCGTGCATACCTGCAAGGAGGCAGGGATCCGTCCGGTCATGATCACCGGGGACCATCCCGCCACGGCCATGGCAATCGCCAGGCAGCTAGGGATCCTGGAAACCGGCAGACCAGCCGGCAGGCCAAGCAGCGGGCCAGGCGGCGGGCAGAAAACCGGCGTGCGAGGCAGGGGAACCCTGCTGCGGGCGGCTTCGCTGGATGCGGCCCTGCCTGCCTCCCCCTCTGTTCTTACAGGCCGCCAGCTGGAGGAGATGAGTGAAGAGGAGCTGGCACGCCGGGCAACCTCCATATCGGTCTATGCCAGGGTATCCCCGGAGCACAAGGTGCGGATTGTCAAGGCCCTGCAGGCCTCCGGGCAGGTAGTGGCCATGACCGGCGACGGGGTCAACGACGCCCCGGCTCTGAAGGCCGCGGATATCGGCTGCGCCATGGGGAAGGGCGGGACGGATGTGGCGAAAAATTCCGCCGATATGATCCTGACCGACGACAACTTCGCCACGATTGTAGCGGCGGTAAAGGAGGGGCGGGTGATCTACGACAACATCCGCAAGTCCATCCACTTTCTTCTGTCCAGCAATATCGGCGAAATCCTGACTATCTTTACCGCCATTATCCTGGGGCATCCTTCGCCCCTGCTGCCGGTCCAGCTTCTGTGGATGAACCTGGTCACCGACTCCCTGCCGGCTATCGCCCTGGGGGCAGAAGGGGCGGACGAGGATATTATGCGCAGGCCGCCCATTGACGCCAAAAAAGGGATTTTCTCGGACGGCCTGGCCTTTCAGATGGTGATCGAAGGGATTGTGATTGCGGCCCTGGCCCTCAACGCCTACTTGATCGGCTATGATTTCTATGGGCTGGCGGCGGCCCGGACCATGGCCTTTTCGGTCCTCAGCCTCTCCCAGCTTTTCCATGTGCTCAACGTGCGCAGCAGCCGTTCCCTCTTTCATGTGGGCTGGTTTTCCAATAAGAGGCTGAACCTGGCTCTGCTCATCTGTATGGGGCTGCAGATCGGCGTCGTCTCGATACCGGTTCTCTCGGAAATGTTCCAGGTGCAGGCCATGGATTTCGCCCAATGGGCGCTGGTGCTGGCCTTCAGCTTTGCGCCGATTCCCATCGTGGAGCTGCAGAAGCTCTGGAACCGTCTGCGGGGGAGGGATTAACCGATGCGGGAACTGATGCTGATTTTAGTGGAAAAATGGGGGTACCTGGGCGTCCTTACTTTGATTGCGGTGGAAAATATCTTTCCGCCCATTCCCTCGGAGCTGATTCTGACCTTCGCAGGTTTTCTTACCACCTGCACCTCCATGGATAAATGGGGGGTAATTTGGGCCGCCACCGCCGGCTCCCTGGCAGGGGCCCTGGTCCTCTACGGGGTCGGACGCGCCCTGTCGGCCGAGCGTCTGGCCCGGCTTCTCGACGGAAGGGTGGGGCAGATCCTGCATTTTGACGGGGAGGACGTGCGGAATGCGTTCTGCTGGTTTGAGGACAAGGGAAAGGGGGCCGTGCTTTTTTGCCGCTGCATCCCGATTCTGCGGAGCCTGATTTCCATACCGGCCGGCATGGCGGGGATGAAGATGGGCATCTTTCTGCCTTTTACCATCATTGGATCTTTTTTGTGGAACGTTATCCTGGTCAACCTGGGAGTGATCGCCGGGGCGGCCTGGGAGCAGACCGTGGGAAAAATCGGGATTTTCGGCCAATTTATCAGCTGGGGCCTGGCAGCCGCCGTCCTGGCCGGAACAGCGGCTCTGATGAAGCGGATGAAAAAAAGCCTGGCAAAAGACAGAAGAGAAGAGGAAGAAGAAATGGAGTGGGGCGGAAGGCAAAAGAGAAGCTAAGGAAAAACAGAAAAGCAGAAAAGGAACGGAATCCGCTTTGCTCTTTCCCCCTTTTATGGTATGATGGTTCCAAGATGCAAACGGAATAAGCAATCGGCAGGAGGAAAAGAGAATGGCTCGGATTTTGGTCGTAGTGGATATGCAGAACGATTTTATCGACGGCAGCCTGGGGACGGCGGAGGCAGAGGCGATTGCCGCCCCTTTGGCTTCCTTTGCCCAGAGCTGGGAAGGCCCGGTAATTTTTACGAGAGACACCCATGGTGAGGACTATCTGAATACCCAGGAGGGGCAAAACCTCCCGGTGCCCCACTGCCTGAAGGGGAGTCCTGGCTGGCAGCTGGCGGAGGCTTTGGAGAGGGTGCGGCTCGAAAGGAACTGTCCGGTCTTTGATAAGGAAACCTTCGGCAGCCCCGCCCTGGGCGCGTATCTGGCTTTGCAGGACCGGCTCTGGGGCGTGGAAGAGGTGGTTTTTGCCGGGGTATGCACCGATATCTGTGTGATTTCCAACGCGCTGCTGGCCAAGGCCTTTGTGCCAGAGGCGAAGGTGGCGGTGCTTTCCTCCCTGTGCGCGGGGGTAACGCCGCAGTCCCATGCCCAGGCCCTGGAGGCCATGAAAGCCTGCCAGATTGAAATTCGCTGAAACAGATTGCGATTCGCTGAATCGATTGACGCTGAAAAATGCGGCTTGTCGTAAAGAATTCTTAAAAATTTATAAATTGACATAAAGCCCTCTGAAATGTATTATTAGCTTAGTACAAAAGAGGGCTTTTTTTCTGCCGGTTTTTCGGCCGTCTGCCGCGGCTTGCTTTTGTGACTTTCATTGAAACGGAGGAAAAGGAAAAATGCTTCAGATTTTGGATTTGTCGAAAAGCTACCGCAAGACACTGGCGGTGGATCACGTGAGCTTTACGGTTCCCGACGGCACGGTGGGGATTCTCCTGGGGCCCAACGGGGCGGGGAAATCTACCATTATCAAGAGTGTCGCCGGCCTTCTTCGCTTTGACGGGGCGATTTCCATCCAGGGAATCCCCAACCGCGAGCTGGAGGCGAAGAGGATATTCGGCTACGTGCCGGAGATTCCCGCCCTGTACGACGCACTGACGGTGCGGGAGCATATCGAATACGTCCGCCGCGCTTACCGCAGCGATATCACCGACGAGGAGATCGACGCCCTGCTTGGACGCTTCGAGCTTTACGACAAGCAGGATAAGCTGGGCAATGAACTGTCCAAGGGAATGATGCAGAAGGTGAGCATCTGCTGCGCCCTGGCGGTGAAGCCCAGGGTCCTGATGCTGGACGAGCCGATGGTGGGCCTGGATCCCCAGGCGATTAAGGAGCTGAAGGAAGTGGTGCTGGAACAGAAGGCGAAGGGAGTGACCTTGTTAATCAGCACCCATATGCTGGAGATGGTGGACGATCTCTGGGATGAGGTCTTTATCATGGATAAAGGACATATCCTGGCCTCCTACACCAGGGAAGAGGCGGGAGACAAGGATCTGGACGCTATTTTCTTCGGCGCCACGGCTGAGGAGAAAAAGGAGGAGCAGGCCAGATGAGCGCTTTGATCTATATTGTTCGGCGGAATTTTATCAACCGGCTGAAAAAACGGCTGCGCCGCCCGCTGACCTATGTGTCGGTGGTGTTTTTCGTCCTCTATATGGCGATGATCTTCGGTTCCTTCGGCACCTTCTTTGAAGGCCTGACGATGGACGGGGAGGAGGCCTATGTGCTTCTTCTGTCCTTCTTCATCGTCTGGACGATACCGCTGTCCTTTCTTTCCTATGCCAGGAAAAGGGGACTGGCCTTCAAGCACAGCGACGTGCATTTTGTCTTTTCGGCCCCGATCAACCCGAAGCTGATTCTGCTGTACGCCCATGCGAAGTCTCTGCCGGCTTCTGTGCTGCTGAATCTTATCATAGCGGTGGGCGGGATTATCTGGTTTTCCATCGACCCGGTGAAGGTCCTCCTTCTCTTTCTGGTTACCTTCCTGGCGGAAAATATCCTGGAAGCCTCTCTGATGCTTCTGATATTCGGAAACGAAACCCTGGGGGAAAAGGGGACGAGGGTAATCCGCGGCCTGATCTGGGCCAGCGTGATCGCCATGATTCTGCTGTTAATCAGCCGGATTTTTATCCAGCCCTTCGGCTTCCGGATGGTGACGGATACCCTGGCCCATCCCCTGTTGCAGCTGATTCCGGTCATTGGCTGGAACATCGCTTTTATCCGCCTGCTTTTTGTCGGCCCTGACGCCGTCAACCTGCTCTGCTCCGCCCTCTATCTGTTCTCCGTGATCGCCGCTCCCCTCGCCGCCTGGCGGATGAAGTGCACTGGAGAATACTTTGAGGACGCCATGACTTTTGCCGACGAGTACGAGGAGGCGCTGAAGCGCAAGCAGAGCGGCAGCATGGAAAAATCCTCCCGCAAAAAGAAATTTAAAAAAGCCCAGGTCACCTACCGGGGCGGCGGGGCCAAGGCTATTTTTTACCGTCAGCTTTTGGAATATAAAAAGAGCCGTTTCTTCCTGTTAAACTACAACAGCTTTATCCTGTTGGGCATCAGCCTTGCGGCGGCGGCCGCCGTGCTTTTCGGCGTCTTTTCCTTCGACGATATGGAGATCGGGGCGGCTAAGGTTTTCATCCTGCCGGCCATCGGGGCCTATATGACCTTTCTCTTCAGTTCGGTGATGCCAAAATGGAGCGCGGAATTAAAGAATCCCTACACCTTCCTGCTGCCGGACACCGCTTTTCGCAAGCTGTGGTACTCCACCCTGCTGGAGCATGTGAAGGCGCTGATGGACGGGGCCTTCCTGTGCGTCCCCATGGGAATCGCCATGGGAATCACCCCGCTGCAGATTTTCCTCTGCATCTTAATCTACGCCTGCCTGCAGGCCAACCGCCTCTATATCTCCATGGTCTGCGATGGGATTTTGAGCCCGCTGTTTGGCAGCTTCGGCCTGTCCCTGATCCGGATGAGCAGCCAGGGCATTATTATGATCCTGGGAATCATCGGAGCCGTAATCGGTACGGTTCTAATCGGGCCGGAGGGCGGTTTCCTGATTCTGATTGCCATTGCGCTGGTCTTTGCCCTGCTTCTGGCCCTGCTGGGTTCAATTTTGTTCGGCCGAATGGAGAGTTTGGAAAATTATTAAAGGAAGGGGAGGGTCAGCTGCTCGTATTCCCCTTCCGGGCTGTCGCCCGGCTGTCCGCTCTCCAGACGTTCCCGGCTAAGCTCCGGTCCCGCCGTCTCGTCCCGGCGCAGGAGGGAGAGGGCGCGGCCCTCGTCGGAGAGCCACTGGGCTGCCTCCTCCTCGTTTAAGATCACTGGCTGGCGGTCGTGGATGCCGGACATGGCCTCCCCCGCCGCGGTGGTCAGGATGACGAAGCGGCCTCCGGTCTCCGTGAGACCATAGAGACCGGCCATATACAGAAGTCCTTTGTCCGGGCGGCGGAAACAGTGTTTTTCCTTCTTCCCGCTATGGCTCCACTCATAAAAACCGGTGGCCGGAACGATACAGCGTCCGTTTCGGAGCCGCCTGCGAAACATCGGCCGTTCCCCGGCTGTTTCCGATCGTGCGTTGATGACGAGGCCGGAGCCCTTGGGGGAGGCAAAGCCCCAGGCCATCTGCTGCGCCTGAATTTCCCCCTGGCCTAGAAGCAGGACAGGGGCTGTGTCCGAAGGCCGAATCTCGCCCGACGGGGCCGCAAGGCCCTGTCTTTTTTCTGCCAGTCCGATCAGGCGGGCAAACCTGCCATAAAGCTTGCTGCTGTTTTGTTCCTTTAAATTCAGTTCATATCTTCCGCACATCCTGTGTTTCCTCTTTTCCTGTGTTTCCTCTTATGTAGATAACCAAATGGCTGATAAAATAGGGAGATCAAATAGGAATGATAAAATCGCTCCGCCTGCGTGAAATAACAGAGCGGAGCGATGCATTCGTTAGATAAAAGGTTTTACTGCGGCCGTATTACAGAACTGCATTACAGCTGCGGGCCGGCGGGAACCAGGGCTTTGCCAGCCGGATTGCTCTCGTACTTGACGAAGTTCTTCCGGAAGCGGGAGGCCAGATCCTTGGCCTTAACATCCCAGTCGGAGGCGTCCGCATAGGTGTCGCGGGGGTCGAGGATCTGCGAGTCCACGCCGGGCAGCTCCGTGGGCACTTCAAAGTTGAAGTAGGGGATGGTCTCGGTGGGCGCACTGTTAATGGAGCCGTCCAGGATGGCGTCGATGATGCCGCGGGTATCCTTGATGGAGATGCGCTTGCCGGTGCCGTTCCAGCCGGTGTTGACCAGGTAAGCCTTGGCGCCGCTGGCCTTCATGCGCTTGACCA
>CALWRE010000191.1 GCA_944383835.1 uncultured Lachnospiraceae bacterium
CGCCGGTTTATCTTTTGATGATGGCCCATCCGGAGAGCGTGCCCCAGTGGCTGCAGTTTTCCCTGGTTTCGGACAATATCTCCGTCCCCCTTCTTCTGCAGCTTTTGATCCTGGAATTTGCCATCGATGGCCTGCGGCTGGCATCGATCAATACGCCGACCATGCTGTCCACCCCGTTAAGCGTTATCTCGGCCATCGTTATGGGGGACTATGCGGTGCAGTCGGGCTGGTTCAACTCGGAGATTATGCTGTACATGGCCTTTGTCGCGATGGCGAATTATTCGCAGGCCAGCTTTGAGCTGGGCTATGCTCTGAAATTCATGCGGATTATTCTGCTGTTTCTGACTACCTTCTTCGATGTCTGGGGCTTTGTCATCGGCGTGATTTTTGTGGGGGCTGTTATTGCCTGCAACCGGGCCGTCGGCGGGCGCAGCTATCTGTATCCGCTGATCCCCTTTAACGGAAAAGAGCTGATGAAAAGGCTGTTTCGTGTGCGGATTGCCCACAGCTACGCAGAGGGCAAAACGGACAGCAAAACGAACAGCAAAACGGGAGAGGACAGTCAAGGGGGCGGTCCGGGAGGCGGCCGGAAATAGAAAAATGCGGAAAATAAGCCGGCTTCACGGCGCTAAAGGGAATGCAATGCAGTCAGAGGCTGTTCTATTTCCGGCAGCTTATCTTATATATTTGTATAAAGAAGGCAGCGCGGGGAGCGGAAGATGCGGCTGAGCGACGGGGAAATCGGCAGGGCCTATGAGGTAAAGAGGATTGGCAATATCGGGCGGGCTGCCAGGCGCCTGGAGGCGCTGGGGATGGGCGGCCATGCGGTTATACGAGTGCTGCATAAAAAAGCGGGAGGGGACATGATTATCCGGGCCAGGGGGACGAGATGGGCCATCGGCAGGCGCATCGCGGAGGGGATTTTTGTCCGGGAGGCGGGAAAGTGAAAAGCGGCGGGCAGGAGAACGGCGGCAGGCAGAAGAAAGGCGGCAGACAGGAGAACAGCGGCGGGCAGATGAACGGCGGCGAGATACGGGTGGCTTTTGCGGGGAATCCCAACTGCGGAAAAACCACGCTTTTCAATGCCTGTACAGGGGCCAGCCTGAAGGTGGCCAACTGGCCCGGCGTCACGGTGGAGAGGGCGGAGGGCGAGACCGAGGCGGCAGGACGTCGCTTAAAGCTTATTGACCTGCCGGGAATCTACAGCCTGAACAGCTATTCAATGGACGAGAAGCTTTCGCGCCGCTGTATTTTGGAAGAGGAAATCGACGTCATTGTCAATGTGGCGGACGCCTCCCTCCTGGAACGAAACCTCTATCTGACGATGCAGCTGCTGGAGCTTGGCAGGCCCGTGGTTTTGGCCCTGAACCTGATGGATGTGGTGCAAAAACGGGGCATGCGGATCGACCTGCCCCGTCTGTCCCGGATGCTGGGCGGCATTCCCGTGATACCGGTTTCGGCCAGAAAACGGACCGGGCTGGCGGAGCTGATGGAGGCCGTGGTTAGGTGCGGCGAAAGAAAAGATGCGGGTACGGCGGTTCTTCGGCCGAAGTTTCGCCAAAAGGGCGGGGAGGGCACAGACGCCGGCCGGTATGCTTACATAGAAAAGATAGTGGGAGAATGCGTCTTAGGGGGAGAGGGGAGAGAGCTCCTTACCGAGAAAATCGATGGGATCCTGACCCACCGCATCTGGGGGATTGCAGCCTTTCTGGCAATCATGGCCTGCGTATTTGCGCTGACCTTTACCGTGGGTGATTTCCTGAAAGGGTATTTTGAACAGGCTCTGAGCTGGCTGACCGGGCAGGCCAGAGGACTTTTGGAGAGGACCGGGACAGCGGACTGGCTGGTTTCTCTGATCGTGGACGGGATTATCGCCGGCGTGGGCGGAGTACTGGCGTTTCTCCCCAATATTTCCATCCTCTTTCTGGCAATGGCTTTTCTGGAGGATTCCGGTTATATGGCCAGGGTGGCCTATGTGATGGATTCCATCATGGCTCATGCGGGCCTGTCCGGCAAGGCTTTCCTGCCGATGCTTTTGGGCTTTGGCTGTACGGTGCCGGCGGTGATGGCGGCCCGTGCGCTGGAGAGCGAGGAGGATCGAAAGAGGACGATTCTGCTCATTCCCTTTATGTCCTGTTCGGCGAAGCTGCCGGTCTACCTGCTGTTTGCGGAGATGTTTTTCCCCGACGCGGCCCTGGCCGCGGCCTACTCCCTCTATCTGCTGGGGCTGGGGACGGCTCTCGCCCTGGCCCGCATTTGGAGCCGTGTCTTTCCGGCGAAGGAGGAGCATGCCCTGCTCATCGAGCTTCCGGACTACAGGCTGCCCGACGCGGGCACAGCGGCCGCCTATGTGTGGAATAAGGTGAAGGATTATCTGGATAAGGCGGGGACGACTATTTTTATGGCGTCTGTCATTCTATGGTTTGTGCTGCATTATGGGCCGGCGGGGACGGCCGCCGATATGTCGCAGAGCTTCGGCGCGGCAGCCGGCCGTTTGCTGGCTCCCCTCCTGGCTCCGGCAGGCCTGGGGACGTGGCGGATTGCCCTGGCGTTAATCAGCGGCCTGTCTGCCAAGGAGGTGGTGATTTCCAGCTTTTCCGTTCTTTTCGGCGTCGAGAACGTGAGTTCCGCGGCGGGTAGGAGTGCCTTGGCCGGCGCTCTGGCAAACGCTGGCTTTGGGCCGGCCAATGCCTGTGCGCTGCTGGTATTCTGTCTGTTCTATACCCCCTGTGTGGCGGCGCTGGCTGCCATCCACAGGGAGACCCATTCCTGGAGGCAGACCTTGGGGATGGCGATTTTTCAGCTGCTTTTTGCCTGGATTGCCGCCGCTGCCGTTTTTCAGGCAGGTTCCCGCCTTTTCTGACCAGGGGATTTTGGCAATGAAGGGAAATTTATCTTGACAAAGCGGTTTTTCCTGCATATAATCTTACTAAACCGATGAGGGAGAGTAAGTAATTCCTGAAAGCGAGGTCACAGAGAGCCGTTGTTGGTGGAAGACGGCACCGGACGCAGGGATGAATGGGCTCCTGAGGGCGAGCTGAAATGGGAGTAGGCGAGCCGGAGAGGTTCTCCGTTATCAAAGACCGGCATATGAATGTATGCGCTGAGTGGGCGTGGAGACACGTCAAGCCGGGTGGCACCGCAGGAGTATATTAGGCTCTTGTCCCTGCATGTAGCAATGTTGGGGGCGAGGGCTTTTTTGTTGTACCGGAAGAGTACCGGAAGTGGTGTTCCGGAGACGTAAAGCAGCCGGCCGCTCGTCCCGAAAGCAAGAAAGAAGGAGGAAGACAAAGATGAGCAGACAGGAAATCCCCTACAAAATCTACCTGAAGGAAAGCGAGATGCCGAAACAGTGGTATAATGTCCGGGCCGATATGAAAAAGAAACCGGCCCCTCTGCTGAATCCGGCCACCCATGAACCGATGACGGAAAAGGAACTGGAGGCGGTGTTCTGTGACGAGCTGGTGAAACAGGAGCTGAACGACACGGACCGCTATATCGATATTCCCGATGAGATCCGGGATTTTTACCGGATGTACCGGCCGTCGCCTCTGGTGCGGGCCTATTGTCTGGAGAAAAAGCTGGATACGCCGGCCCATATTTACTATAAGTTTGAGGGAAACAATACCAGCGGCAGCCATAAGCTGAATTCTGCCATTGCTCAGGCCTATTACGCCAAAAAGCAGGGCCTGAAGGGCGTCACCACGGAGACCGGCGCGGGCCAGTGGGGGACGGCTTTGGCTATGGCCTGCTCTTATTTTGAGCTGGACTGCCAGGTGTATATGGTGAAGGTGTCCTATGAGCAGAAGCCCTTCCGCCGCGAAGTGATGCGCACCTATGGGGCCAGGGTGACGCCCTCTCCTTCGGATACCACCAAGGTAGGGCGGAAGATTCTGGCGGCCCATCCCGGTACCAGCGGGAGCCTGGGCTGCGCGATCTCCGAGGCGGTGGAGGCAGCGGCCAGCAAACCGGGTTACCGGTATGTGCTGGGCAGCGTTCTCAACCAGGTACTGCTGCATCAGTCGGTGATTGGCCTGGAGACGAAGGCGGCTCTGGATCAATACGGAATTGTGCCGGATATCATCATCGGCTGCGCCGGCGGCGGTTCCAATCTGGGAGGGCTTATTTCTCCTTTCATGGGAGAGGTGCTGCGCGGGGAGAAAAATTATCGCTTTATCGCGGTGGAACCGGCCTCCTGCCCCAGCCTGACCCGCGGAAAATTCGCCTATGATTTCTGCGACACCGGAATGGTCTGCCCTCTGGCCAAGATGTATACCCTGGGAAGCGGCTTTATTCCTTCGCCCAACCATGCCGGCGGCCTTCGCTACCATGGCATGAGCTCGACTCTTTCGCAGCTGTACCACGATGGATATATGGAGGCTGTTTCGGTGGAGCAGACCGCTGTGTTTGAGGCGGCCGAGCAGTTCGCCAGGGTGGAGGGCATTCTTCCCGCCCCGGAGAGCAGCCATGCGATCAAGGTTGCCATCGACGAGGCGATGAAGTGCAAGGAGAGCGGGGAAGAAAAGAATATTGTCTTTGGTCTGACCGGAACGGGCTATTTCGATATGATGGCCTATGAGAAATTCCATAACGGACAGATGACCGACTATATTCCGACGGATGCGGATCTTCAAAAGGGGTTTGACGGGATACCGAGATTTCCGGGAAATGCGTTTTAAGCCGTCCGATGTCCGCGCGAATGTGCGCATAAATGCGCCCATCGGCGGCCGCCGTCCGGGGCTTGGGGAGAGTTATACGGGAAAGCCAGATGACTCCGCGCTGCGCGCTCCCGTCATCTGAGGCAATATTCGTATTCCGGCCTATCGGCCTGCATACTCATATCGCCTTGCCCGTCCGATGTCCGCGCGAATGTGCGCATAAATGCGCCCATCGGCGGCCGCCGTCCGGGGCTTTCCCGTATAAAAGGAGGGCCGGCGCGGGGGTACCGTGCCGGCAAAGGAAAAAGAATATATATGATGAAAAAGGGGTGCTGCCCTTTGATGGTTTTTATGATAAACCGTATCTGTGATGAAAATCTGACCATTACGTGAAGATACTGTGAAACCTTGGGAGACTTTCAAGATACTGGCAGCCGGGAAACCCAGCTTCTGTTTGTGCGCAGAGGCTGGGTTTTTGTGCTTGGCAATCAGAAAAAAATAAGGGAGGCGTGAAACATTTCGGGGGTTGTTTCCGTCTAATGTATGTAAATGAAATTTCAGATAATTCTGTGCGCACGGGGAAAAGGGAAAGGGGGAAAGCGAAAAAAGTGGAGAGAGAGGAGCGAGCAATAAGGAAGAGGGCTGTCAGGGGGGACCCGGATGCGTTTGCTGAACTGATACAGTCACAGATGCAGAATATGTATAAGACGGCCCGGGCGATTTTATCCAACGATGAAGACTGTGCCGATGCAATATCGGAGACGATTTTGACTTGCTGGGAAAAGCTGGGCCAGCTGAAAAACGAACAGTATTTCAATACCTGGCTGATCCGAATTCTGGTGAATAAATGCAACGATCTGATCCGTTCCAACAGGCGGTTACGGTTTGTCGACGAGATTCCGGAGAAGGAGACCAGTGCTCCGGCAGAAGAGAATGTGGCGTTTCAGGAGGCGTTGGGAACCTTGGATGAAAGGTACAGGCTGATCATTATCTTATATTATGTGGACGGCTTTCGGACCAGGGAGATCGGGGAAATGCTGGGGATGCCGGAGGCAACGGTGCGGACCCGGCTGGCAAGAGGAAGAAAGATATTGGAACATTATTACACATCACAGGAGGATGGGAGGAAAATGATATGACCGGAGATGGCGGTATGGATTGGTTGAAACAAGAAGTAAAAATCCCTGAAACCGTGCAGAATAAGGCAGATGAAGCCCTTGCCCGAATCCGGGAGCAGGCAGAAAAGAAAGAGGGGGCGCAGACGGCAAAAAGGATGAGACGGCGCAGCAGCAGAGGAAAATCCATAGCGGCGGCAATTCTGGCGGCATTCCTGATTGTGGGGACAGCGACGGCGGCAGTGGCGGCCTATATGGCCAGAATGAGCGCCGGTCTGAAGGATTCCCTGCATATTTCCGACGAGCAGGAAAGGGAGCTGATGGAACAGGGAGACTTGGTGCAGAATCTCCAGGAAACCGAACAGCAGGAGCAGACAGAGACAAATGAG
>CALWRE010000192.1 GCA_944383835.1 uncultured Lachnospiraceae bacterium
CGCAAACGGGGCAGATGCCCTGGAATTTATCCTGGCCGGAGCCAGCGCGGTGGCGGTGGGAACCGCCAATTTCCGCAATCCGAGAGCCACCCTGGATACGGTGGAGGGAATCCGGAATTATATGGAGCGTCACGGGATAGAGGACGTGAAGGAGCTTGTTGGGAGCGTGGAGGGGTAAAAAGAGGAGTGCTCTCCAAGAAAGATAAATTGGAAATAAGAGTCAAAGCCCCTACGGGAATCAAAAGACAGATGCGTTAGATTCCCGTAGGGGTTTTTTCGTGATGTTTTGACGCGCTCTGGGAACGTATGAGGGGATGGCACCGAAAGAGTATCGGGCGAAGAGAAGGGGAATTTAAAAGAAATATTATATAGAAAATTTTGAATAACCAAAGAAAGATTGTTAAAATAATATTTATTATAAAAATTGTTCTGAATTATTGACAAAAAAAGAAAAAAAGACTATTCTTATTACAGATCTTATTTTTTGAGCGATAAGTATGTTTTATCATACATAAATGAGTGGGAGAGTGGGAGAGGAGCAGCGAGTGGTAAAAGAGATACAAAAAATAATGGAGGATTTCCATGTAAAGGACGCGAATATGACCGCAGATGAAAGGAACATCGTGACCTTGTCAGGTGTTTGCGATTCCTGGCAGACGTTAATTGATGTGGGACATGCGGTCGCAAAGGTGGATGGTGTAAAGAACGTCGTAAGCGACATGGAAGTCGAAGGGCTGACAATTCCCAAAAAGAATTATGAGCCATACATAAAAAAGGGGAAAGAAATAGGGGTTATTGACAGAGCAGATGTGGTGATTATCGGCGCGGGCGTATCCGGATGCGGCATTGCCAGAGAATTATCCCGGTATAATTTGAAAATTATAGTTGTGGAGATGGGGGATGACGTGGCCTATGCGGCGAGTAAAGCGAACAACGGGGATATCCATGCCGGCCACGCGGCAAAGTCAGGAACATTAAAGGCAAAGTTAAACGTTGAAGGGAACCGGATGTACACCCAATGGTCAGAGGAGCTGGGATTCCGCCTGGAACGCTGTGGTTCTCTGCAGATGGTTACAGAGGACCGTCTGGTTCCGTCTGTTGAGAAAACGTATGAGACCGCTTTGAAAAACGGGGTGGACGGCGCGCGTATGGTAACCCAGGAAGAAGCGATTCAGATTGAACCGCGTGTGGAAGCGGAATTAAAGCGTATGGGCAAAGAGCTGAAGGCAGCGCTCTGGCTGCCCTCCATGGGAGTGGTAGAGCCCTATGAAGTAGTGGTGGCGCTTGCGGAAAATGCCGCGAAAAACGGGGTGCAATTTCTCTTTGACTGTACAGTGGGGGATGTGCTCCATGAAGATGGACAGGTGAAGGGCGTTGTTACAGAGAAGGGAATTATAGAGGCAGACTTTGTGATCAATTGCGCCGGTGTTTATGCGGATGAAATGTCCTGGATGGCAGGGGACAGAAGCTACACCATCCACCCCAGGAAGGGAACCATTGCCATCATAGATAAGACATGCCCTCCGCTTTTCAGTGTGCTGGGCGGAATCACAACCCATGAGCCTACGATGAAGAAAAATGTGGAATCAAAAGGCGGCGGGATGTGCTTTACGCCGGAACACAATATTCTTCTTGGCCCGTCGGCCACAGAGGTACCGGATAAAGAGGACGTGGATACAACCCCGGAGGATCTGGCGTATGCAATGTCCAGAAACAGCAACGAACAGATAGGGATAGGGAATATCATTCGTATATTTGCGGGGACAAGGCCTGCTGATTTTAAAGAAGACTTTATTATTGAGATGTCTCCGATTACGCACGGGTTTATGAATGTGGGGGCGATTCAGTCGCCGGGTCTGGCGTCCGCTCCGGCGGTGGCTAAGATGGCCATTGGAATTTTGCTGGACGATATGGAGAAAAACGGGAAAAGGCCTGAAGAAAAGCCGGATTACGATCCCATTCAGCCGCCTAAGCTGGATTTTAGACACATGACCCATGAAGAGCAGGATGCTCTTATAAAAAAGGATCCCAGATACGGAAAGATTATTTGCCGTTGCGAACAGATCACCGAAGGGGAAATCCTGGATGCAGTGCATTCGCTGGTTGTACCCACCAGTATTGATGCCATTAAACGGAGGACAAGAGCAGGCATGGGCAGATGCCAGGGCGGATTTTGCCAGCCGCGGGTTTTGGAACTTTTGGCCCGGGAGCTGGGAGAGGACTGGGTAAATATCACTTTAAAAGGGAGAGGAAGTAATGTATTGATCTGTCCGAACCGTGAGAATGCAGAGGAAGGAGGAAGCCGTTCATGAAAGAAATTAAGGTGGATGTAGCGGTAATCGGCGGCGGTCCGGCAGGACTGGCGGCGGCTCTGGAGGCAGAACGCAGGGGAGCCAAAAAAGTTATGATTCTGGAGCGCGATATGGAGCTTGGCGGCATTCTTCAGCAGTGCATTCACGACGGATTCGGTCTGCATCGTTTTAATGCAAGGATGTCAGGGGCGCAGTATGCCCAGAAATTTATTGATCAGCTGCAGGACACGGGAATCGAAGTAAAACTGGAAACCATTGTGCTGGATCTTACGGCAAAACGGGAGATCTACGCCTGTAATTCCACTGACGGCATGATGCATATCCAATGCGGGGCGGTCATACTGGCCATGGGATGCAGGGAGCGCACGGCGAGCCAGGTGCTGATCTACGGCGCACGTCCCGCAGGTGTGATGACAGCGGGAACAGCACAGAGATATATCAATATGGAGGGCTATCTCCCTGGACGCCAGGCGGTTATCCTGGGAAGCGGGGATATTGGCCTGATCATGGCCCGGCGGATGACCCTGGAAGGAATTCAGGTGAAAGGGGTCTATGAGGTGATGCCTTCTCCCGGCGGATTGACAAGAAATATCGTACAGTGCCTGGATGATTATGGCATTCCGCTGCATTTATCGACGACTGTAACGAGAATCAAAGGAAATAAACGGGTTGAGTCCGTTACGGTTTGCAAAGTGGATGAAAACAGAAAACCCATTCCCGGAACAGAAGAAGAAATTCCCTGCGACCTTCTGGTTCTTGCAGTGGGCTTGATACCGGAGAATGAATTGTCCCGGGGAGCAGATATTGAGATGGATCCGAGGACGAAGGGCCCTGTTGTAGACAACAATTTTATGACCAGCTGCCCGGGAATCTTTGCCTGCGGCAATGTATCAGTTGTGTTTGATCTTGTGGACTATGTATCGCAGTCCGGTGAGATTGCGGCTGCGGGAGCGATGCGCTACATAAAGGGAGAGCTGCCGCAGTGTCCGGAATACAGGGAAGTTATTCCTGGAGATGGTATAAATTTTGTAGTTCCTCAGCGGCTTTTGAAGGACTGTGCAGAAGAGGACGTAACCTTTTTTATGCGGGTAAAAAAACCGCAGAAAAAAGTGTATCTCCAATGCATATCAGAGGGAAATATTATAAAAAAAGAACGTCATAATTCGGTAGCACCGCCGGAGATGCTGGCCTCAAAGGTTTATGTCAACGGAAAAGGAAGTCCCGAGTTCAGGATTGTGGAGGTGTGATTATGGCTAAAAATGTGTATACATGTGTGGTTTGTCCGGTTAGCTGTACGATAGAGGTAATTCCCAATGCGGATGGGGGATTTACTACAGAGGGAAATCAGTGCAAAAGGGGAGAGAAATATGCAATCTCGGAACATACGGATCCGGTGAGAATGGTAACCACTACGGTGAAGATTCGGAATGCGATTCTTCCCAGACTTCCTGTGATTTCCGAAGGTGAAGTTCCGAAAGGGAAATTGAAGGAGTGTTTGAATGATCTCTATCAGATTTCGGTGGAAGCACCGGTTCGCTGCGGAGATATCATTGTAAAAAATATTTGCGGAACAGGGGTTAATATACTTGCCGCTCGGACGATGAAAGAAAAGAATTGAACCTAGCTGAATGAGGCCTCACAGTTATGTTCGGTTGAAAGTACGATTAAACATACATAAATGGAGGTGGGAGAACAAAATAAGATCACAATTTCTTGCATAAAAGTATGAAAAAACATAAATAAAATCAATGACACTCTCTTGCAAATAATTTTTTTGCCATATAAGTATGAAATAACATACAAAAAGGAAAATAGCTCAAAAATAAGATTCTACATTTTACAAGTCAGGAGAAGAAGTGGAAAAACAAATAATAAAAGGAGGGCACATGAAACAATATATCCTAGTCATTGATGAGGGAACGACGGGTGTGCGCGTAATGTTATTTGATCCTAAATTTCAGATTGTGGGCAACCATTATGAGAAGTTGGCAGTGGATTACATGGATGGGGGAATTGTAGAGGAATGCCCGAATGAAATCTATGAAAAATCAGTTATATGCTGCCGGAAAGCTGTGGAGGAGGCTGGGGTATCTCCTTCCGACATCCTTTGTGTGGGGATCACCTGTCAGAGGGCAACCTGGACGCTGTGGGAGCGGGACACAGGAAAAGCTGTGAGGAAGATGGTCGTCTGGCAGGATAACCGTTCAAAGGACCGCGTAGATCTCGTAAAAAAGGATCCGCGTTTCCAGGAGTTATGTCCCGAATGGGAGATGGCGGTCACTCCATTGACTCTTCCGGTTGCTGTACCGGGGATTTTAGAAAAAGAGCCTGAATTGGAGCGCCGGTTTAAAGCTGGGGAACTGTATTTTGGAACCGTGGACACATGGCTGGTATATAAGCTGACAGGGGGAAAAGTGTTTGCCGGAGATCCAAGCAATGCCAGCGTAATGGTAGGCATGGCGAGCGGAAAAGAGACTCGATGGCCGGAAGTATTGATTCGCGATTACCTGGGATATCCTATGGACGCCTTTTGCGAAATTAAGGGTTGCGCGGATGATTACGGTTTGATGGATAAGGAAATTCTTGGGGTAGAAATTCCGATAACCGGTATCATAGCGGACCAGCAGGCTTCCCTTTTTTCCCAGGGATGCCATGAGAGAAATACAGGCAGGGTTACCAACGGTACGGGAAGCTTTTTCATGGTAAATCTTGGAAATGAGCTGCCGGCAGAACAAAATGGGAGTATCAAGCCGAAGATTGCCTGGAAGCTGGGGGATGAGGTGAATTATTCCGTGGAGTCCTCCTGCTTTACGACAGGAGCCGTTCTGGAGTGGATGAAAAATAACCTGGGGTTATTGGATGATATCACGAAGATTGATGATATTTCTAATTCTGTTCCGGACTGCGGAGGCGTTTACTTTGTACCCGCACTTACAGGGCTCACGGCCCCTGTGACAGACTACAGAGCGCGTGCTGCCTACATGGGGATTTCCGGAAATGCCAAGAGAGAACATTTTATCAGGGCTACACTTGAATCCGTCTCCTATGCGGTTTGTGCCAGCTTTGAATGTCTTCAGGAGATATTTGGGCTGTCCATGGAAGAAGTAAAAATTTCCGGAGGCGTTTCTCGCAGCGATCTTGTCGGGCAAATGATGGCGAATCTTCTGGATATGAAAGTAGAGCGGCCGGCCTCTGTGGAAGCTTCCGCTCTTGGAGCGGCGGAAATGGCGGCCATCTATATGGGGGTGATTACAAAGGCAGATGTAAAAAATATGGTGGAGGCCAAGAAAGTATTTGTACCGGACGAAAATGCAGCAGTTTATAAAGCGCATTATAAAACCTGGAAAAAGGCCGTGGATCGCTCTTTGAACTGGTTGGAATGAAGAGAGGGAGGTATGAATAATGGGGAAAGAAAAAATGGAAGGCAGAGGTAGGACAATGTTATCCGTAGGCTGGATAGCCGTATTAGTTGTCAATCTTGCTGTATTTGCTTTGGGAATGATGCTTCCCAGTATGCGGGAGGACTTGGGGTTCGGAATTGAGGCATCTGGATATTTGAGCGCTGCGGGGTGGATATTTAAGGCATTTGCTACCATACCCATTGCCTTGTGCGTGGCGAAGATTAACCCGAAATATGTGCTGGTAATGGTATATTTAGCGGCCGGGTTAGCTCTTATTTTCCAGGGCCTTGCTGCAAACGTAGAAATGCTGATGGTAGGCAGAGCATTGACGAGTATAGCATCAGCCGGCATACTGGCTCCGCTGGTTCCTATAAAAATCAGCTGGGTGCCGCAGAAACGCATGACCCAGATCAATGGCATTGAAAACTGTATTTCTCCAGTAGGACAGGCATTAGGTACTGTAGCAGTCACATCAATGATTGCCATGCTGGGGGGATGGCGAAATGTCATGATTGCTCTTGGCACTGTTATGATTGTGGTTGGCATCGTATTCTTTGTAGTGTACAGAGAAAAAGAAGGCCATGAGTTCCAGAAAAGCGATGCCAAATTCCTGGAGCCGTTAAAAGAGGCGCTGAAGCTGAAGGAAGTGTGGCTGCTGGCCATTGGCTGGCCTGGCACCAGCCTTGTATGGATTGCAACTTATACGTTCTGGCCCACTTATGCGACAGAGACACTGGGCCTCACACTGGGAGAAGCCGGATTTGTTTTGGGACTGTTCCCCATTGCATCTGCCATCGCCTCCTTTATTTCGCCAAGTATTACAAACAAGATTGGATACGATAAATTGATGCTGTGGCCTTGGGGATTTATTCTTCCCGTTGCCTATTATGGAATGCTCCAGACAAGCAATATGGCAATCCTCTGCCTGTGCTCAATCGTAGCGGGATTTGGCGCGTATGCATTTGTTCCGATTGCGTTTACAACACTTTACAAAATTCCTAATGTGAAGCCGAGGACTGTTACCTTAGGAACCAGCTGCATTCTCACAATGGTTGGTGTGGGAAGCTCATTGGGCGGAACACTGGCAGGCATTCTGGGAGAGACAATGGGACTTTATAAAGCAATGGCAGTCTGCTGCCTGTCCCCGCTTATTTTTGGGATTTTGTGCCTGTTCCTTCCTGAGAAGGGAAGACGCTATCAGGAAAGAATGGAGCGGGAAGGAAATCAGTAGGTTATGACGGTGGATGTTTATTTAGTCCGTCATGGGGAGACAGAGAATAACCAGCTGGGGGTTTTAGCTGGAAGAAGTGATGTGCGCTTAACCGAAAAAGGAATAGAGCAAATCCGGAATATGGTAAAGCACCACCCATTTCCACAGCCATCTCTGGTATATGTAAGCCCACTGGAGCGATGCAGGGAGACAGCCCGGCTGGTTTTTCCTAGGTACATGGAACAGAACCTTCCCCGGATCGAGGAAAATTTGATTGAAATGGATTTTGGCGAATACGAGGGCAGACCGGTCCGATCATTTGCCGACACCAGGCTCTATAAGGGCTGGAGAGAGCAAAATCCGGATACCGGGCTCCCAGGGGGGGAAACTTTTGGGCAAGTGGAACGGCGCGCGGCAGAGGCAATAGACCGGATTCTGGCAGATTGTGAGCGGGAAGGAATCCGGGATGTGGGAGTAGTAAGCCACAATATGGTTATTGTCGGCCTCCTCCGGGAACATATGACGGTAAAGCTGGATGAGAGGGACCGTTTCTGCCCCAATGGGATGGGATTTCATTTACAGATAGAAGCAGATTTATGGAAAAGGGAGAAAAGGATGCATTTTATAGGGCCGCTCCCGGCAGGGGCGCCCAGACCGGATCCATCGGAATCTCCCTATGTAACAATCAATAAATAAAAAAGGAGAGATCATCATGAATGTGACAAGAGAACAGGCACTTGAAAAATTAGAGGCGATTGTCGGCGCAGGGCATGTGCTGACGGACGAACAGTCCCTGCGAATGGGGGACAGCCATAACAGAGGTTATGCGAAAGCATTTGGTTTGTATCAGACTCCGCTGCCACTGGCTATCGTTAATGCATATTCTACCGATCAGG
This sequence comes from uncultured Lachnospiraceae bacterium, assembly GCA_944383835.1. Taxonomy (GTDB): domain Bacteria; phylum Bacillota; class Clostridia; order Lachnospirales; family Lachnospiraceae; genus RGIG7193. The sequence continues at coordinate 7,820 of CALWRE010000192.1, forward strand.
TTTCAGCAGTTTTGGCTTACTGCAACCAGAACCAGATCCATGTAATTCCCAGAACGGGAGCTACCGGAGGCGAGGGGCTTTTGGAGGTTATCTGTGAGAATACCATCATTCTGGATGGTTCCAATATGAACCAGATTTTGAAAATTGATACGGACAATATGATGGTAACCTGCCAGTGCGGCACGCCCCTGCAGGAAATTGAAGATCAGGTAAATAAGCTGGGGCTGACAACCGGACACAGCCCACAGTCAAGGCCCATGGCGGATATGGGCGGCCTGGTGGCGACCCGGAGTATCGGACAGTTCTCTACCTATTACGGGGCGATAGAAGATTTGCTCTGCGGTTTGGAGGCGGTGACGCCGGATGGCCGGGTAATACGCATAAGAAATGTCCCCAGGCGCTCTGCAGGACCGGATTTACGGCACATCTTTATGGGGAGCGAGGGCGCTCTTGGCTTTATCACAGAAGTAACCGTTAAGCTTTTCCCGTATTATCCGGATAATATGTGGATGGGCGGCTATATCATGAAGAATATGAAGACCGGATTTGAGGCGCTGCGCAAGATTATCACCTCCGGCTACAAGCCCTCGGTTGTACGTCTTTATGACAAGCCTGATATGGATTACAATTTCGGAAGCGTTACTTTAAAGGATGAAGAGGCTTTCATGTTCTTTGTGGCCGAAGGTCCGGGAGCACTTTCAAAGGCCACAGGAGATGCGATCCACAAAATAGCCCTGGAGTTTGGCGGGGAATACATCGGGACAAGGGCAGTGGAGCACTGGATGATCCACAGGAATGATTTGTGCGATCAGTTTAGGGGGACGGCACGGGAGGAAAAATATCGTCAGACTCATACGCTATACTCTACTACAGAAATCTCCGCAAGCTGGACAGATATCGTTAAGATTTATGATGATGTCATGAAAAATGTTCCGCCGCAGATTGAGAACCTGGTGATGTTGGGCGGACATGTTTCCCACAGCTATATAAATGGAACGAATATTTATTTCGTGTACCAGCTGAAAATGAACTCTCCAGAGACAGCAGATGAGGAGCACACCAAAATGGTTCATGCAATCTGCAATGAAGTTTTAAAATATGAGACCGGAGGGTGCGTGCACCACCACGGAATGGGAAAGAAGCGTGTCCCGCTGGCATGGAAAGAACATGGAACGTCCTATCCTCTGATGATTGACCTCAAGCATATGATGGATCCGAACAACATTATGAAGCCCGGAACCCTGGTGATGCTGAAGGACATGAAAAAGGAATAGGGAGGAGAGAAGATGCCATATTTGGGTATTCACATTTCAAAGACGCTGACAACCGAAGAGCGCGAACAGGTAAAATCTGAGCTGGGGGCAGCAATAAGCCTGATTCCTAATAAGAGGGAAGAGCTTTTGATGGTGGAATTTCTGGAAGGAAGCGCCATGTATCTTGGTGGACAGCAGAGCGGAGCTCTGGCATATGTGGATCTGCGGTGCTATAAGAGCGCTTCCTACGAGGAGAATAAGGCCTTTACAGAAGAAGCATACCGGGTTTTGCGTGAGGCGCTGAAGCTGGAAGCAGGACAAGTTTATATGACCATTACAGAATACCAGAATTGGGGAAGTAAAGGGACATTGAAATAAATAAC
>CALWRE010000193.1 GCA_944383835.1 uncultured Lachnospiraceae bacterium
GTTATTTTCTGCTCCATATAATTCGCCCGGCATTCCGAGATCGGGGAACAGGTAGTTCACCATCTATATACCCCAATATGCAGTTGCCAACACCCTGATAAGTTTCCGGCAATCCCCATTTTTTTAGTAACAGTTTTCCTTCTGGTCGGTCAAAAAGTTCTCTAGCGCGGTTGACCCAGCAGGAACCAATTCCAAAAGCCGCAGCAGCATTCATTAGATTTCCCATGACCAGAGACCCGTCCTGAATCCAGTTGCGTTGCGTTCCATCTCCGAGGACGACCACGACTGTTGGAGCACCATAAAATGGGGCTGCATGTGGCCGCCCCCAAATTTCTGCATTCAAGCGGGACATATATGCTATGGTATCAGGATCTTGAACGACTACCATTACCGAAGTCTGCAGATTTTTTGCAGAGGGAGCCCATAAGCCAGCATCCAGAATGGCAGATAATACGTCATCTGGAATTTGCGTTGACTTATATCGGCGAATACTCCGTCGTTCTTTCAACACATTATACGCGCTATTCATGTTGTGCCTCCCCTGATTTTATAAGTCAGAATGGAATTTAAAAGTGCTGTCTACAGGATTTTTATTTGACAATCGAAATCGTGCAATCTAGCTGTGAGTGAATATCTGTGCTAGAGTATCAAGGTTCGATAGCTCTGTAGAGCCGAGCAAGGATATATCCGACAGTTTTATATGTGACACCCAGTTTTATTTGAATTTCCTTAACAGAAATTTTGTGCTGTGCATGGACCAGGAAATACATCATCTCAAACCATGTGGGGATGAGAGCATGACTTTATATATGACAGCGCCAGATAACATACGGATCTGAAGCAGATGATTGAAAATTGTACAGATCCACTTGCGAGGTGATAGGATCTTCCAGTACTGCACCTGGGGCAACGACAGCCGTCTGGCCGCCATTCATTCGGCAAAAGCAACTGACATGTTTCTGCCGTTCAAACTTGATGCTGCAGCTCTTGAGGGTTCAAATTCAGATTTGCGATCATGGAACGCCCCATTCAATTTTGATAGATGCCAGTGATCGTGGCCTTCGCAAGAATGTGTCCCTGCATCTTCCAGTACAATTCGTTCATATAAAATCCCGGAGACAGATCCAGCAGCTGGTCCAACGCAAATACATGGAGTTCATAGGTGTGGGGACAATCCGGCGGGGTCATGCCGCCGTAGCAACTAGTAGCATAACGGTCCAACCTTTGGACCTTGCTGGAGAAGCTGGTGGCTCCCTGGACGAAATCCTCTGCCATGATGCTCTCATTTTCCAACAGTTCGGTCCTGGTAATATTTGCGGCAGTCCAGTGAATCCAGCTGAAGCCACAGACTGGAATCGCGTCCCTGTCCTCCAGAATCAACGCAAAAGACTGCGTGTTTTCCGGAGCATCCTCGATCTTCAGGGGAAGAGAGCACGTAGGGATACCATCCGAACTGATCTGATCCCCGTATTTTCCGTGCTTTTTTTCGATGATCCCGTTTATAATTCCAGAACTAGAGATTTTCATATTTCCCTCCGGTCAATCAGAATGCTGCGATTTCAGAATTGTGTGAACAAATATGGCCTTGCCTAAGACATCTCCAGACTCTGACTTTAAGGTTACCTCGGTTGTTACCAAAGTCTTGCCGGCCTTCACGATTTCAGCGATTGCTTTAATAGCGGATCCCTTCTGTCCAGGTAAAAAATAATGGTATTCCCCCGTCGCGGTTACAGCCAGGCAATCTAGGGATGCAATGGCCGAACCTGCAGCTATATCTGCAAGCGCATATAAGCAGCCCCCGTGGACTGTGCCCAGTAGATTGCTGTGCGTATTACCGGGGAGCAGAGAGACCTCCGCATGGCCATGGGAGATTTCTGTAACAGAAGCACCAATGTACAGCGCGAATGGATTTTCCTGATTTCGGGTAGCTTTGAGTGTCTCGTAGTCCATTGTAAACTCCCGCCTTTGTTGTGCATCTAGCAAATAGGGGGCAGCAGCGAACAGGCTGCTGCCCCCGGCGATAAAGCTTTAGGCGTGCATAACGCCGGTATCCCCGAAGAGTTCTTCCTCTGTGGGCGCCTTTCGGTCAATTTGTGTTGCGATCCAAGTGGTATTCATGTAATATTCCAGCGTGACGTTCTTCGAGCAGATATTTCCGCCCCAGGTTCCGCACCCCAGAGAGGGGCTGAACGGATAGCCCGCAAACCAGGCGCCGGTATTCGTCAGGCCGTTGGGCAGGTTATTGTTGACACGCACGGTATGGGTATTCAGCGCATATTTCACCACATTTTCATCGTTTTGAGAGTAAATACCGCAGGAATGCCCCGCACCAGAGTAGGCGTGATTGGCATTTACCCGGGCAATCGCACCATCCAGGTCCTTGCAGCGATAGACCGTGGCGACCATGCACATTTTTTCGCCGGACAGGGGGAAATCCGGACCGGAGCCGGTCTCTTCTACTAGGATAAACTTGGTGCCCTCGGGGACTGTGATACCAGCAATTTTGGCGATTACGTCGATGGGCTTGGCCACAATGTCGCGGTTGATGTTGTGATTGGCCGGCCACTCCGGGAAGATGGCCTTCTGGATTTTGTCATGTTCTTCCGGCTTGCACAGATAAGCGCCCTCTGCTTTTAGCGCCTCAATGGCCTGGTCATAAACGCTGTCAAAGATGACCAGCGCATTGTCGCAGGAACAGCCGGCGGCCAGATCGGTCGTTTTGCTGAGCATGATCTTGTGGGCGGTGTCCTTCAGGTCCGCGGTGTCGTCGATGCACATAATGGCGTTGCCGGCGCCGACACCATAAGCGGGACGACCAGAGGAATAGGCGGCCTTTACCATACCGGCTCCGCCGGTGGCCATGATCAGATCACTCTGGTGCATCAGCTCCGTTGTCATCTCCACAGAGAGCTTCTCCGCGGGGATGCACAGCAGCATATCCTCCGGAACGCCATGCTGCTTCAGAAGACCGCGCATGATCTCGGTGGTGCGGTTTGTGGTGCGCTTCCCTCTGGGGTGGGGCGCATAGATGACCGCGTTCCGGCTCTTCATGCAGAACAGGGCGGTGGTAATCGGAATCATCTCGGGCTGGGTGCTGGGAATCAGCGCGCCGATCACACCCACCGGCTTGGAGATGCGGCGCAGGCCCTTCTCCGGGATCTCCTCCACGACACCGACGGTTTTCTCATGCTTGATCTCATAAAAAACACCCTTGACCTTGCCGTCGATCTTTCCAATTTTGGAATCATAGTCTCCCAGCTTTGTCTCCTCCAGAGCCAGCTTTGCCAGCTCGTCTTTCACCGCCGGGCGGGTCATCTCATAGGCAAGCATGGCTGTCAGCTGATCCACCTGCTCCTGGGAATACTGTTCGATGACGGCCTGCGCCTTTCGGGCCCGTTCAACCAAACCGGAGATGTAGATTTCCACGTTCTGATCGCTCATTATCGCAAGTCCTCCTTTTTGTTCTGCGGGGATTCCCGCTTTTGCTCTGTTTGCAGCAAGTCCCGTGCCAGGGAGGAGCGAAAGAAATTTACTCCCCCTCCCGCGTCTGGAGCTTGCGCCAAAGAGTTGTTTTCCCGATTCCAAGCCGCTTGGCTGCTGCGGCCTGATCCCCGCCGCACATCTCCAGCGTCTTACGGGCGATCTCTCGCTCCACGGCCTCGACCATTTCTTTCAAATCGCGTCCCTCTGGAAGCTGTGGGGATGCGGGAGCCGCCGTCTGCTGTAATCCTCCCAACAGGGCATCGATTTGCTGATCAATATCTCCGCCGGTCTCGTTCCAAATGGTGCGGAGGAGGATATATCGGTCCATGGCACTTTCCAGTTCCCGCACATTGCCGGGCCAGGTATAAAGCTGAAAACGCGGCAGAATGGCGAAATAAAAGTATTCGCTCAGGACAATGCCCTTTCTTCGGGCAAATTCCTCGCATAATATGCGGATGTCGCCCTCCCGTTCCCGCAGCGGTGGGATGGTCAGATGAAAAATATTGAGCCTATAGAAGAGATCCACTCGAAAAGAGCCTTCCTGCGCCCGCTTCCAGAGATTTCGATTCGTGGCGCTGATAATCCGGACGTCGATGGGAATGACCCGGCCTCCACCAACCCGCATGATCTCCCGCTCCTGGAGAACACGCAGCAAACTGGCCTGCAGCTGCTCGGGAATCTCACCGATTTCGTCCAGAAACAGTGTTCCGCCGTGAGCCATCTCAAACAGGCCGATTTTCCCCTCTTTCTTCGCTCCGGTAAAAGCGCCCGCCTCATAACCAAAGAGCTCACTCTCCAGGAGATTCTCCGGGATGGCGGTACAGTTCACCGCCACAAAGGGGCCGTCACGGCGGGAGCTGCTGTTGTGAATGCTTTGGGCAAAAAACTCTTTGCCGGTGCCGGACTCTCCTTCAATCAAAATGGAGGAATCCGCGCTGGCATAGAGCCTGGCCATTTCCACGGCGTTTTTCAATACGGGAGAACCGCCGCTAATATCACTGAACGTCCGCTTTGCCACAAAACCTTTGGCATGGATTTCTTTTCGAATCTGCTGTTCCAGGCGCTGGACCTTTGTCACGTCCTCATACCGGCTGACTAGTCCGACAAACTTCCCGCTGATTTTTACAGGTGTATGGCTGACCGCATAAATGCCATCACCCATTCGGCGAATCTCGTGGGATTCTTCAGCCCGCTCCTGCAGCTCATAGATCCTCTGACAGCAGCTGTCAAATACGTCCTCCTGCAGATACGAGCCCACTTCATACCGGCGTTGAAAAATTTTCTCTGCCACAGGATTATAGATCACAACCCGGCGGTTCTCATCGGCAATCACAATTCCCTCTACAAGTGCCGAAAATGCCGCCTTCAGCTGGGCGTTCCGCCGTTGCTCCTTCCTTTTTTCCTGCAAAATCTGGAGGGCTTCTTCGATCCCTCGTGCCACAGCCTCATAGCCCGCGCTGACGGCGTATCCCTGCATATCATATTTTTGAGCGATCTGTGCCGCAACCGCGCCGCCAATGACCGTCCGGATACCGCGCTTGTGGGCGTCATAAACGCTGGATTCAATGTCCGCGTAGTCTTTAAAGAGATATTCCTGAATGTGGATGTGATAGAGTGTCTCAATCTCCGGAATGTTGAACACATTTTTATGGAAATGAATAATAGCCACCTGCCGCGTCTCCTGGGGCAGCTGGTGAATGGCCTTGACAATATCAAAAGGCGTGATGGGTATGTAGATCACAGGAATGTTGACTGCATTCTGAATATACTCCGCCGTCCCGCCGCGGCTGAGAATCGCGTCCAGTTTGGGCTCCATCTCCTTTGCGAGTGCGGCGGCTTTTTCAAAAGAAGCGTCTACCTGGATGGCGTGGATGTGGTCCATGTGGGAGGTGATTTCCAGAAAAATCTCAGACACTTCCGGGTAAGTGCCGATAAACGCCAGCCGGATTTTATCTTTCACGCGTATCCCCCTCTCATATTTCTTTTCAGTATATCGGATGCGTTTCAATTTTGCAATTTGAATTTCAATTTAGAAATATTTGCGCACAGCGCAGTGGGGCTCCCGTTGGAATGCGTTACCCTGCTAGGTGGCATAGTTCTTGCTGAAATATTAATTAGAACCATTGTAGTTTTCCCTCGGAGACGATACAATGAAACATAACAGAAAGGCGAGTGATTCTATGAGAGAACTGTTCCTCCAGCCGGAAATTCAGAGCTTCCAAACATTTGCCGAATTTGTGGATGCGCACCACATTGGACAGGGAGATTTGGTTTTGACAAATGAGCCCATTCTCCCGCACTTCCAGGCGGACCTGCCGAAAGATATTCCGGTGATCTGCACGGAAACATACGGACAGGGAGAACCCTCCGACGTCATGTTTGAGGCAATCCAGGCAGACGCCGCCCGATATGCCTATTCCAGAGTCATCGCGGTTGGCGGGGGCACTGCCATTGATATTGCAAAGGCTCTCTGTGCGGCGGATGGGCGGAATCTGGACGAATTGTTTGATGCGGAGCCATCCTCTCTGAAAAGGACGAAGACCCTGTATTGCCTTCCGACCACCTGCGGTACTGGAAGTGAAGTCACTGTAACGGCTGTATTTGACCGCACCCGGAAGGGAACAAAAATGGGATTGACCAATTACGCCCTTGGCACGGACTATGCCGTTCTGATCCCGTCCCTGCTGACATCTCTGCCCGCGTCTGTGTTCGGCTCCAGTAGCATCGACGCGCTTATCCATGCGATAGAGAGCTACCTGGATGGTCTCCAGGCAACCGCTGCCAGCCGGATGTTTGCGGAAAAAGCGATCACCATGATCCTGCCTGTCTATCGTGCCATCCGGGAAAAGGGGATGGAGGAACGGAAGAACCATCTGCTGGATATGCAGCTGGCTTCCACCTTTGCTGGAATCGCCATTGCCAATGCGCTGCCGTCCGCCTCGCACGCCATGGGCTATCCCTTTGCCGGAAAATTCCACCGTCCCCATGGCGAGGCCTGCTACGTCTTTTTGGATGCAACCATGCAGAAATACTTGCGAGATGTGCAGGCGGGACGGGTGACACTGGAACAGAAACAAGTCTGGGAGAACCTGATGCGGCTGCTGTCCGAAGCGCTTGAACTGCCGGGGGCCAGTGATGGGGAAATTCTCAAGGAACTGGACGCGCTGCTGGGTGTCATGCTGTCGCGGAAGCGCCTGAAGGAGTACGGCGCTACGCCGCAGGACTGCATTGATTTTGGCAAAAGCTGTTACGCAAACCAGCAGCGGCTCATGGCCTGCGCATTTACACCCTTCACAGAGCAGGAACTCATTGAAACGTTCCAGTCCGTCTATGCGTGAGCTTGATATAATCTGGATGTGAGATTTTAATTCGCTAGAAATTTAATACGGATTTAATACGAAGCTGGGACACGATCTGATCGTGTCCCAGCTCTATTTTTTTGTACTACTCTGCTTTGCGAAAGACAGTCCTTCGTTCGTTGACGGATGGAATCTGTAAGATGCTTCTGTATTTTGCCACTGTGCGCCGGGAAATCGTCATACCGAACTCCTGCTTCAGAAGTGCTTGAATCTGCTGGTCAGACAGGGGCTCTCGCTTGTCCTCCTGCTTGATCAGTCGGGAGATCTGATTCCGTACACTTTGCGCTGAAGCGGCTCCCGCCGCATGATTGGATGGATTTGAAAAGAAATACCGCAGGGGATAAGTCTTTCCGGCGTATACCAGGTATTTTCCGCTTATCGTCCGGCTGATCGTGGATTCGTGGACACCAAGTGCTCTTGCCACTTCAGCCAGCGTCATCGGACGCAGCTGCTGTGTCTGGTATAGGAAAAAGTCCGCCTGTGTTTCGACAATTGCGCGGATACATCGCTCCAATGTCCTGTTTCTGTGCTTTAAGCAGGACAGAAGCCAGTTTCCCTCGGCAATTTTCTCCCGCAGATAAGCGCCAGCTTCCGTATCATTTGTTTCCCTTTCCATAGCAATGTATGTATCGCTGAGCTTAAGGCGATGGAGATAGCCGCACTCCAGCACGATGTCGCAATGGCCATCCCGTACCGCAACATACGCCTCTGGCCGAACGTATACAGCCGGGGCTGGCGGCGCAAAAGCTGCGGCAGGCCTCGGATTCAATGCGCAAATCTGTTCTGCGGCACACAGAATTTCCTCGACAGGCCGCTGCATTTTTTTGGCCAGTGCGGAATAGCGCCTAGTGGCCAGATCTGTAAGATGCGCCTCTACGATTCGCAGTGCCGTGGAGTGCGGAGTCTTTAGGCGATTCAGTTGGAGAAGAAGGCAGGATTTGAGATCTCTTGCAGCAATGCCGGCCGGCTCTAGACTTTGCAAAACCGTCACGGATGCGTCGATCAAGTGCGGAGCAAGGTCCGCATCGGCATAGAGGGCGTCCAGTTCGTCCTGCGGGAGGTAACCATCCTCATCCAGCAGACAGGTCAGGTATTTGCAAAGGCGAATTTGCCAAGCAGGCAAGTGAAGGCGTTCTAACTGGTCCCACAAAAATGCATGCAGCGTCTCACTTTCATCGGGAGCAACCGCGTATTCAAGAGCGGAGGAGACATGCCCCTCCGAATAGTCCCGCCGGTGCTGTCCCCAGTTTCCGAGATCCTCATATCCCACGGAAAGTGAAATGGAGTGCGGAGGCTGATCTTCTTCCAATACTGGGTTTGACTCCAGCTGTTGCTGTAAGTACTGCTCCAGCGCGTCTGCGTCCATCTGCAGGATCTGGATGGACTGAACCTGTTTTAGGGACAGAGTGACGATTTGAGAGAGATTCTGATTGATTCCAATTCCTTGCATTTGCTTTTCCCCCTTTATCCGTAAATTAAAGCAATTTAGATGCCAACTTCGGATTTAGAGAGACCGTATTTTTCGAGCGGATAAAATGCCTTTTATATGCAACGGATGCGCTGGCATGTTATGTCCGCAAAAGTAAATATTCCAAATTTGGAAAATATATTTCAATTTTGAATTTTTGTCTTCAACGTGAGGCTGAGGGCTCTCCTGAAATAACCGCGGCTGAATAATCCAAACGTGGTTTTTCACGATCTGCGGCTGGCACAGGACTTGCTGCAAAAAAGGCAATTAGGAAAGGAGGCGTTGGGTATGCATCCAGATATGAACGCTTATCGCTGCGCAATCATACGCGGCGGAACCAGTAAGGGAATCTTCTTTTTAAAAAATGAGCTGCCATCTGATCCACAGCAGCGCGACCGGGTAATCCTGGCGGCGTTTGGCAGCCCAGATGTACGGCAGATTGATGGTTTGGGCGGGGCAGATGTATTGACAAGCAAGCTGGCCATCGTCGCCCCATCTTCATCGCCAGACGCAGATGTGGACTATACCTTTGGTCAGGTGAGTTTTGAGCGGCCATTCATTGACTACAAAGGGAACTGTGGAAATATCTCTTCGGCGGTAGGCGGGTTTGCTGTGGACGAGGGACTGGTTCCGGCCGTGGAACCGGTTACCACTGTCAGAATTCGTCAGACCAACAGCAACACAATTTTGGTGGCCGAAGTTCCTGTGAGAGAGGGAAAGGCCTGTGTGGATGGAAACTACCATATTGACGGAGTTCCCGGCACAGGAGCAAAGGTTGTGATTGACTGGTCTCATACCGTCGGTGGCCTTACAGGCCATCTGCTCCCCACGGGGCACGCCAAAGATACGATTGTGGCGGAGGGGCGTGATTATATTGTCTCTCTGGTTGACGCGGGAAATCCGCTGGTATTTATCCGGGCCGAGGATTTGGGGCTCATTGGAACGGAGACGACGGCCCAGATTGAGTCGGACCACAACCTGATGCGGACGATCCAGGCGATCCGTTCCCAGGCAGCCGTCTTGCTTGGCTTGGTAGATTCTCCAGACAAAGCCGCAGAGGAGAGCCCCTATAATCCCTTTTTTGCAATCGTATCTCCACCAGCCAGCTATGAGGCCTTGAATGGGCTCCATGTGGATGCGAGGGACATTGACTTGGTGTCCCGTCTTTCCTTCATGTTGAAGATGCATAAGACCTATCCCATTACTGGGACCGTCTGCACGGGAGCCGCCGGGCGCATTCCAAACACTGTCGTGTGGGATGTTATGCGGCCAGAGGCTCGAAGAAATGGAACCCTGCGGATTGGGCATCCAGGCGGCATCGTCCCAGTGGAAGCAGAAGCCGCAATAGAAGGAGATACGATTCGGATGACCCGCCTCGGTGTCTATCGCACGGCGCGGCGCATTATGGACGGCCTGGTATATATCCGAAAGTCTGTGCTCTCCAAGGAGGTTTGACCATGGGAAAGACCATGTCGGAAAAAATATTGGCGCGTGCCTCCGGGCAAGCAGAGGTATC
>CALWRE010000194.1 GCA_944383835.1 uncultured Lachnospiraceae bacterium
CCAGGGCGCTGCCGGAAAAGCCGAGATTGATATAGTCGATATTCAGCCTGCGGGAGATCATATTCTCGTACGTATTGCCTGGCCGCGAAGCCGCTATCCCCTGCGTAATGGAGGAACCGTAGAACACAACCGGCTTTTGGATGGAATAGGGACGGCCGTTGGTAATCCGGCTTCCCTTTTTCAGGCCGACCTGCAGGCTGCGAATCTGTTTGCCATAGGGGAAGCAGAGCAGGAGCTCTTTATTTTCCCTTTCTCCTATATAACGGATACCTTCATAGCCGGTTTCCGTATCCAGAGGAGGCAGAAAACTTTGCACATAGGAAGTCCTGCCGTTTTTTTCAATATAGAGATCAAAGCCTACGCTGGCCAGCTTGGTCACAAGGGGAGATCCGCTGTTATAGGCTGCGTGTTCAACCTTTATGGCCACATAGGGGGAATCGGTGGCAAACCGAAGCCGTATGCCGGCGGCCGCGAGTGCGTGGGTATGCACGCCTCCGCTGGCGGCTTTGGCCGTATCCTCGGGAAGCCTGGAAAAGTAACGGTCCGTACTGCAGGCGCCATATATCTGGAACGGCGGCTGGCGGATATCGAAATATTCCACGTCGGTTTCCTTTACGGCCAATCCCTTCTGCGAATATCCTTCCCATATTTCCATGACAACCTCACACCTTTAAGAGTAGATTTCAGCGACCACGGAATTTGATTTTTCACGCTGTACGCCTCTTTCATTTTATACGGCTTCACCGTATAGACTAGCATCCTCTATACACAACGCATTGGCGGGATATTTGAAGGTCAATTTGCCGGCACCCTTATCCAGCCGTATCTCTCTTACGGCCTCGGTTCGGTTTCCCATGGCCCCGCAAACCGTAAAGGAGGCCATATATTCTCCGTCCACATAAACGATCACCGTGTTCTGAGATAATTCCGAAGCACAGGAAAGGATGCAGACCTTTAAGAAATAGGTTCCGCCGCGCTCACAGGATAAGGGGTATTCCGTATCGGGGGAAACCTGCTGAAGGGACCACAGCTTTTTGGACAAGTCCATCCGGCTCACAGAATCCCCTGTTGGAACTTCGCCGCTGTTGAAGCGCTCCATGGCGTTGGAGTTCATCAGAAACCGGCAGATGTTGCCCGCGTTCCTTTGCAATATCCCCTTTTTCAGCCGTCCGGACTGCAAAGCCTCCAAAAGATTGCTGAACCGAAAATCCGCGGCGGTTTCATGCACCATGTAGATATCGTTCTGCGCCTCTGCCATGGGAACCAGATTCAGCGGAGGTGTTTCGTCTGTTCGTCCCCAAAGGATGGAATCCCGCTCGATTTTGGCCCACCAGTCGGTCATGACAAAGCCGCTGAAGCCCCATTCCTCTCGGAGAATCACGGTCGTCAAATCGTAATTTCCGGCAGACCAGCAGCCGTTTACCGGATTATAGGAGGTCATCACCGCACGGCAGCTCCCATCCCGAACCGCCGGTTCAAAGGCTTTCAGATAGATTTCCCTCAAAGCCCGTTGGGAAACCACGGAATTGACGGAATGGCGGTTGGTTTCCTGGTTGTTGGCGCAGAAATGCTTGATTGTGGCCGTTCCTCCGGAGCGGGCGATGCCGCGGCATACGGCCGCCGCCATCCGGCCCGTGAGCAGGGGATCCTCGGAAAAATACTCGAAATTCCGTCCATTCAAGGGGTGACGGTGGATATTGACGCCGGGGCCAAGCAGCACGTCTATATCATAGGCTGCCATTTCGAGCCCTTCATACGTATACAGCCTTTCCACCAGTTCGTCGTTCCAGCTGGCCGCCAGCGCCGTACCGCACGGCATCAGGGTGGCCTTGGCGCCGCAGTCCATCCGGATACCCGAAGGGCCGTCGCTTCCGCAGGCAATGGGAATGCCATGCCGCAGCAGTTCAGGTGTCACACCGCCGAAGGCGCAGCCTGTTCCGCCTGTGACTTTGGGACTGTTCATCCCTTCGCCTATGGCGATACAGGCCAGCTCCTCGTCGGTCAGCTGGGCGATAAACGCCTCCATGGAGTGGGTCCCGTTCTTTACATCCATGAGCCGAATGCCCTTGTCGCCTGTAAAGGGGATATCGTCGGGATACTGCCGCAGAGCGCGGTCGGAAAAGCTGCCAGGCTGCACCGGAACCGTTTCCCTGGAAAGGGTATATCCGCCGTTTTCCATTACCGGCTTGATCCTCTCAAAAGCCTCCTGCGGCGGCAGGGCTCTTGTGCATTGTTTGACCACACGGCTGTCGTCCAGAACAACCGTATAGCGGTATAGGTCGGTCAGCGAATCGGCGCTGACATAGATTTCGTAGGTCCCCTCCTCCAGGATAAAGCAGCAGGGATGGCCGGTGATGCCGGAATCGTCATAGGCGGCCATTTGGTTTAAAGGAAGGCGGATCTCTACGGTCTCCTTACCGCCGGGCTCCAGCAGCCCGGTTTTATGATAGGTCGCCAATTCCCTGGCGGGCCGGCCAAGCTGGCCCTGAGGGGCGGAATAATAGATCTGTACGACTTCCTTGCCCGCGGTGGTTCCCGTATTTCGTACCGTGAACTGGAGCCGGACGTCGTCCCCACTTCTTTCGCCCTGAAAGCCGGAGACGTTAAAATCCGTATAGGAGAGCCCATAGCCTAAGGGATACAGGATTCTGTCTTTGGCAAAGGTATTGAAATAGCGGTATCCGACATAAATGTCCTCGCTGTATACGTTTTTATCGGGATTGCCGAAATTTGCGGAGGAGGGATAATCCTGGATATCGTAAGCGATGGTGTCGGGCAGCTTTCCAGAAGGGCAGACATGTCCTGTGAGAATATCGCCCAAGGCTCCTCCCCCCTCCTGTCCCCCCTGCCACGCATACAGTACGGCTGTCGGCTGATAGGTTTCGACCCATTTCATATCCAGGATATTGCCGGTATTCAGTACGACGATCACCTTTTGAAAATGGGTGGTCACCTTTAACAGCATATCCTCCTCAGCGGCCGAAAGCAGATAGCTGCCTTCCGTCGCCTGGTTGTCCTTGTCTTCCCCGGCCGAACGGCCGATGACGACCACAGCGGCGTCGGATGTAGCCGAAGCGGTTCGGACCACCGTATCGTCCAGCGGCATCTCCTCCTGGGACCACGGTTCGCTTGCCCAGCCCGTTCCGTTGTCAAAAGGATGATCCTGCTCCCATGCGGCATATAGATCCGCCAGCTCCTGGTTAACGGTCAGCCCGGCCTGCCGGAGTCCATCTGGAATCCCCACAACATATTTCACGTTGACGAGTCCGCCGGAGCCGGTTCCGCTTTTGATATAGTTGGTTTGTATTCTGCCGAAAACCGATACGACGGTGCCCGGAGAAAGGGGGAGAGCCGCCCCGTCGTTTTTCAGCAGGACGACCCCTTCGCTTCCGGCCTGACGACACAATTGCCGGAAGTCCGCCTCCAGACTCTCCGGCGACGGCACGGCATGGTTATGTTTCAAAAGGTTTTTGTCCACACAATCCCTCTTTTCTGTTATTTCAAAATCGGGAGCTCCCGCACCCGCGGCTGCTCCTTGAGATATTTCGCCAGAATGTCCGGATGGAATCCATTGTTTTCGATAATTTCCTTATAAAACCAGGCGCTGGGCTTGGGGGTCCTTTTGAAATCGTGGGCGCGATCTACATCCACCAGGCCGAAGCGGGGGATGAAAGTCCACCATTCATAGTTGTCCAGCAGCGACCAATACAGATAGCCCCGGACATCGACCCCCGCTTTGATCGCTTCGTTGAGTGCGCAAAGATATTCCGTCAGATAGACGATCCGAAAATCGTCATCCTCGCAGCTGCAGCCATTCTCCGTAATGTAGACAGGCTTATCCATCAGCCGCGTCAAATTGTGCACCATGCATTCCGGGAAGAATTCATCTAGATAAAAGTTCATGGGCAGCATGCGGGTTTTGGTAAAGGCATAGCGGTCTCCCATCGTATCTGCTTTACGCGTGTCCACCATTTCGCGGGTATACAGATTGATCGACCAAAAATCGCAGGTATCCTTGATGGTTTTATCGATAACGGCGTCCTTGGAGGGAAGAACCAGCTCACCGGTGCGGATCGCGTGAAAAAAGAATTCGTGATTGACCGCGTCCTTATAGGCCTGGACCGCACGGTCAAACGGATCATTTTGGCGCTTTCCGTAAAACTGCACCAGCGCGTGGGCGGAGCTGACGGGCTTGTTGGAATACTGCTTGATCAGGTGATATCCGTGAGCGTGGTAAATCACACTGTTGAATTTGTGGGTCATCTCTCTTTCGGTTAAACCGAGATTGAATTCATTGATAACATTCCAGAAATCCACATACGGACTGATGCGAGGAAGGATATATTTCAAATACCTCTCGAAATAGACGAGATTGTCCAGCTTTTGAAAATCCCCTTTTTCGGCGAACCACTGCGGAACCGAAAAGTGAACCAGCGTGACAAAGGTTTTGATCCCTCTTTCCTTGAGCATGGCCAACTCGCGCACATAATGATCCGCTTCCCCGTCCAGAAACATGCCTTCCTCCGGCTCAATTCTCGCCCACTCGACGCCCAGACGGAACGCCTGGTGTCCCAGGTCGGAAAGCAATTGGATATCTTGCTCTACCATATTATAATGATTGCAGGCAGAGCTCGAGATCTCATAGTTTGGATCCGCTTTCAGCCTTTCCTGTTCTCTGTGCCAATTGCTGGAATGGATATTGTTCCCTTCGATCTGATGGGCAGCGGTGGAGCTCCCCCACAGAAAGCCTTTTGGGAACTGAAACGCCTGAATGGAAAATACATCCGTCATAGATAATCAACCTCTCTATAGCTTTTCATCAAAAGTCGACAAGGGAGTTACTATCTTTTATTTTATAACATCGTCAGGTGTCCGCAATCAGAAAATGCTCTGCATTTTGTTGTAAAAAATTTTTATGACAAAATGGATACTTTTTTGTGATTGTTTAGGAGTGACAAAAATGTTAAACTTTAAGTGTATCAAGCTAGATGGTTTTGGCTATTCTGGTTGCTTGATGATCCTGTTTTATTCATTTTATCGATTTTAAGGGAGGAAGTTGTTGGATGAAGAAAAAGAACCAGTGGATAGCGGCGTTGTTGGCAGCATTACTCTGTCTGCCACTGGCGGCCTGCGATGGCACAGGAAAGGAACCTACTGAATCCGGTAAAAAGGGGGACAATAACTCAGGTTCTCCCGTATCCGACAAGGAAGCGGAGTATTTTGACAATGTGCCGGTGGAGCTGGACGGCACCACGGTGAAATTCGCCACTTGGATTGACCACAAGTCCAATGAATCCGCTATGGTTCTTTCCGATTTCACCGACCTTACCGGCATCAATGTGGAGCTGACCAGAATCGCGCAGACCGAGTACGTTTCCAAAATGTCCTCCCTTGTGGCGTCGGGCGATTCGCCCGATGTCGTAGTGTGCAATGGGGAATGGCCGCGGCTTCTGCCGGTGATGCAGCCGCTGGACGATACCATTTTGGATGCCTCCGACCCGTTCTGGGATCA
>CALWRE010000195.1 GCA_944383835.1 uncultured Lachnospiraceae bacterium
GAAGTTCTTTCACAGCATCGGAAAACTGATTTTGGGTATGTTCATTTTGACTCGTTTGGTATATCATAAGATTAGCACCTCTTCTTTTGTATTTGTTTGATGTGGTAATCTTATTATACCAAAGATCAGGTGCTATTTTTATGTCAATGAACCGATAAAACATATTTTTTTGCCGGAAAAATCAAGTGTCAACACGGATTATGCCGGTGGGAAAGTTGAGTAAATAATTATAACAGACCTATATAACAGACCTATATTACAGCCCCGCATAACAGGCCCATAACAGGCCCGCATAACGTGGCCGGTATAACATATAACAGGCTAATAAAATAGGCTGATAAAAACGGACCGATAAAACAAACCGATAAAACAGATAAGACAGGCGGGAGAGAAAACAGGAGCTTTATCTGCAATGGAATTATATATTCACATTCCCTTTTGCGTACAGAAATGTCTTTATTGTGACTTCCTGTCGGGGCCTGCGTCTCGGGAAGTGCAGAAGAAATATATGCAGGCGCTGATGCGGGAAATCCGCTGGAGAAGCGAGACATTGCGCGGGGAAATTCAGGAAGAAACGGTGACTTCCGTCTATATTGGCGGAGGGACGCCTACGGTTATCGAGGCGGAGGATATCTGCCGGGTGATGGAGACGGCGGGAGAATGCTTTTCGATAAGCGGGGATGCAGAGATATCCATGGAGGCCAATCCAGGCACATTGACGCAGGAGAAACTTCTTTGCTACAGGCGGGCGGGGATCAATCGCCTCAGTATCGGCCTGCAGTCGGCGGACGACGAAGAGCTTGCGCGATTGGGGCGGATTCACAGCTGGGCGGATTTTCTTGTCAGCTACCGCTTGGCCAGGGAGGCGGGCTTTGACAATATCAATATTGACCTGATGTCCTCTCTGCCGGGGCAGACGATGGAATCTTATGGACGCAGTCTTCGGCTTGTCGCAGAGCTTTCGCCGGAGCATATTTCAGCCTACAGCCTGATCGTGGAGGAGGGGACTCCCTTCTATGATCAATACGCCAACCATCCGGAGCTTTTGCCGGATGAAGAGGAAGACCGCCGGATGTATGCGATGACGGAGGAAATACTGGGGCGTGCCGGCTATCGGCGCTATGAAATCAGCAATTATGCAAAGCCTGGGAGGGAATGCCGCCACAATATCGGCTATTGGATTCGCACGCCGTATTTGGGGCTGGGGCTAGGGGCCTCTTCTCTGTATGCTTCTTCCCGGCATGCTTCTTCTCCGTATGATCCTTCTCCGTATGCTTCTTCTTTGCATGATACTTCCCTGTACCATGAAAAACGTTTTTCCAATACGGCGGATATGAAGAAGTATCTGACGGTTTTATCGGCGGAAAATACAGACAGGGAGGCAAGCCTTCGAGGGCTGCTGGAGACAGAGGAGGACATCGGGAAGAAGGAGGCCATGGAGGAGTTTATGTTTCTGGGTCTGCGCCTGACAGCCGGCATTCGGGAAGCGGATTTCCTGCACTGCTTCGGGCAAAGCTTGGATTCTGTCTACGGAAACGTACTGGCCCGCCTGACGCGGCAAGGCTTCCTGCGGAAAACGGAGGAAGGGTATCGGCTGAGCCGCAGAGGGATTGACGTAAGCAACCGCATTCTGGCGGAATTCATCTTATAATTTTATGTGAACCAGGGAGAACGAGCATGGAAATACAGGTGGAAGAGCAAACGGAAAATATACAGGCAAGCACAGGGGAGGGAAAAGACGGCGAAGCGGCTGTGCAGAAGTGGAAGCTGCCGCGGGTTGGCTGGCGGATGATAAAGACGATGATATCCGCTACGCTGATTGTGGCGGCTTATTCCCTGTGGGACAGAAATCCTTGTTTTGCCTGTATCGGCGCAGTGTTCGGCATGGGAAACGTGATGATGGACGGGATGAAAAGCGGGGGAAATCGCTTTATTGGAACCATCATGGGCGGGGTGATTGCCCTTTTGTTTTATCCCCTTTACCACGATGAACTGTGGGGCGTGCCGGGATGGATATACCTGACGGCGGGACTGCTGATTCTTTTGTATATCGGGGAAATGCTGGGGGCAATCGGAGGAATCCAGCCGGGGTCCGTGGTGTTCTATGTGGTTATTCTGACGGTGCCGGAAACTTCGTTTGTCACATATACGGTGAATCGGATGATTGATACGGGAATCGGCGTCGCTTTGTCATTGCTTATTGACCGGGTCTTCCCTTCGCCGAAGGAGGAAGCGCCGATACCGATATTTGGGAGGAAAAAGAAATGATTACGTTTGAAGAAATTAAGAAAAACGAGGAAATTAAGACCTATATCCGCAAAGCGGATGAATCGCTGATCGCCCTGGGCTATACGGAGCATAGCTTTGCTCATGTCAATAAGGTGGCGGAGACGGCAAAATATATCCTGCTGACGATGGGATATTCGGAGCGGGAGGCGGAACTGGCCCAGATAGCCGGCTATCTGCACGATATCGGAAATGTGATCAACCGGATCGACCATGCGCAGAGCGGGGCGGTTATGGCGTTCCGTATTCTGGATCGCCTGGGGGCCGACGCGGAGGATACGGCCACAATTATTACCGCCATCGGCAACCATGACGAGGGGACGGCGCAGGCGGTGAATCCGATTGCGGCGGCGCTGATTCTGGCGGACAAGACCGATGTGCGCCAAAGCCGGGTGCGCAATCAGGCGATCACGGATTTTGATATTCACGACCGGGTCAACTATTCGGTGAAGGAATCTTCCACGCGGATCAATGAAGAGAAAACGGATATTACCCTGACACTGGCCATCGATACGACCATTTGCTCGGTGATGGATTATTTTGAGATCTTCATGGGAAGGATGATCCTGTGCCGCAAGGCGGCGGCAAAGCTGGGACTGGCTTTTCGGCTGGTGATCAATGGGCAGAGCATGCTGTAGAAGCAGTCTGTAGAAGCAGTGCATGCGGCGGTGCACGCAGTACACTCAGGACACGCAGTACATCCAGTACACCCAGTACATCCAGTACACCCAGTACACCCAGGGGAGAAAGCCCTTGTGCCGGGGCAAGTTTTGTGATATGTTATAGATGCTTGGAAAAGGTACTGATCCCGATGGGCGGATCCCGGAGGGCTAAGGCGGCATTTCAACACATGGGAACGAAAATAGAACAGCGGCAAAAGAATGGCTGCCAGCAGACAACAGCTTTGCAGGACGTTTTTTTGCCCTGCCTGTTTGCAGCCTGGCCGCCGCCAGGTTTTTTTATGCTTCGCGAAGCTTGCGCCGGGCGGGGCAGAAGATGGAGCGAAACGTTCTGCCGCTGAAGGAGAATCCTGCGGCGAAGCGGAAAGGAGGAGCAGGATGAATACGAGAGTGGCCCTGGTTGGCATCATAGTGGAAAATATGGATTCGGTGGAGCAGCTGAATCGGATTCTGCATGAATATGGGCGCTATATCATCGGGCGGATGGGGATTCCCTACCGGGAGCGGCAGGTTTCCATCATCAGCGTGGTGGTCGATGGGCCGGCGGAGATCATCAGCGCTCTTTCCGGGCGCTTGGGGATGCTTCCGGGAATCAGTACCAAGACAGTATATTCTAAGCTGTGACGATGAAAAACGAGGAGGAGAAGCAATGAAGAAAAAAGTATTGGCACTGGTTCTGGGATTCTGCATGCTTGTATCCCTGGCAGGCTGCGCGTCAGAGACGCAGACCACGGCCGCCAGGACGGAGGGCGCGATGGCGCAGACGGAGGCGCAGACCGAGTCCGCAGCGGAGAAAACGGCGAATGCCCAGGCCGAGACCGAAGGGACGGAGACTGCCGGGACAACGGCGGCAGAAGGCCAGACGGGTACAACGATTCGCGTAGGCTCCCTCAGCGGCCCCACTTCGATGGGGCTGGTGTCTTTGATGGAGAAGAATGAGAAGGGGGAGGCGGCCAACACCTATGAATTTACGATGGCGGCTGCAGCCGATGAGATCAATGCCTCTTTTCTGCGAGGAGATCTGGACATTGTGCTGATCCCTGCCAATGTGGCCAGCGTCCTGTACAACCGCACGGAGGGAGAGGCAGTGGTGCTGGATATCAATACCCTGGGCGTCTTGTATCTGCTGGAAAGCGGGGACAGCATTCAGTCTGCGGCGGATCTGGAGGGACGGACCATCTATCTGCCGGGCCGGGGTACCACGCCGGACTATGCCCTGCAGTATGTGCTGGCGCAGAACGGTTTGACTACGGACGATATGGATCTCCAGTATAAGGCGGAGGCGGCCGAGGTGATTTCTGCCCTGGCGGAGGAGCCGGAGGCAGTGGGTCTGCTGCCGCAGCCTGCCGTGACGACGGCTCTGATGCAGAATGAAAGCCTGCGCATTGCCCTGGATCTCACGGAGGAATGGGACAAGGTCAGCGAGGACAGCTCCCTGGTGACAGGTGTTACGGTGGTAAACCGGACTTTCCTGGAGGAAAATGAAGCGGCCGTCCGGGCCTTTATCGAAGAGCACAGAGAGTCGGCGGCCTATACCAATGAAAATGTGGAGGCTGCGGCGGAGCTGGTGGCAGAACTGGGAATCGTGCCCCAGGCAGCCATTGCCGCCCAGGCGATCCCCTACTGCAATATCACCTGCCTGACGGGCCAGGAGATGCAGACGGCCCTGTCCGGCTATCTGCAGGTGCTTTACGACCAGAATGCGGAATCGGTGGGCGGCGCTCTGCCGGGAGACGATTTCTATTACATGCCGTAAATTTGCCTGAGGAGGCGGACGATGGGAAGGAAAAAGGCAGACGGATTAAAAGGCAGGCGGATTAAAAAGGCGGCGATACTTCTGTTCTGGCTCTGCCTGTGGCAGGGGATATCGCTGTGGGTGGACCGCCCCATCTTTCTGGTGGGGCCCTGCGAGACTCTGGCCGCCATTTTCAGGCTGGCGGGTACAGGGCCTTTCTGGCACGCCGTTTTTTCTTCCCTGACCAGGATTGGCTTCGGCTTTGCGCTGGCTTTCTGTATCGGGCTTATTTGCGGGAGCGCCGCCTATTTCCGGCCATTTTTCGGGGAGCTCCTTTCCCCGGTGGTGACGCTGATGAAGACGATTCCGGTGGCCTCCTTTGTGATCTTGGCTCTGATCTGGGCCGGGGCGGACAATCTGTCCCTGATTATTTCGTTTCTGGTGGTTTTTCCGATCATTTATCTCAATACGGTGGCAGGGCTTAAATCCACCGACCGCCAGCTTTTGGAGATGAGCCAGGTCTATCGGATGAAAAGCCTGGCCCGTGCCCTCCACATCTATCGGCCTGCCCTGGCACCCTATTTGGTCAGCGCCTGCCAGGTGGCCCTGGGGATGAGCTGGAAATCCGGGATTGCCGCCGAGGTGATCGGCACGCCCCAGTATTCCATCGGGGAGAACCTTTATATGGCCAAGGTGTTTTTTACCACCGATGAGCTCTTTGCCTGGACGGCGGTGATCATTGCCCTCAGCTTCCTCTTTGAAAAGGCCGTGCTCATCCTGATAAAAGAAGCGGCCAGGGAGAAAATATAGGAAAAGGAAGGCAGGAGGCAGAGGCAAAAACGGAGGAAAAGATGGAATTTCGGACAGAGGATTTGGGAAAATGCTATGGAGGAAAATATATTTTTCGTCATTTGAACCTGTGTCTGCAGGAAGGGGGAACCTACTGCCTGATGGCCCCTTCGGGGATGGGAAAGACCACGCTTTTTCGCATCCTGATGGGGCTGGAGCAGGCGGACGAGGGAAGGCTGATCGGCTTTGAAAAAGTCCGCTTCGCCCCGGTGTTTCAGGAAGATCGGCTCTGCATGGGAATGGGGGCGATAAAAAATATTCGCCTGATTCGGCCGGAGCTTTCGGAGGAGACGATTCGCCGGGAACTTTTGCAGCTTCTGCCGGAGGACAGCCTCTCTCAGCCGGTGTCGGAGTTCAGCGGCGGAATGCGCCGCCGGGCGGCTTTGATGCGGGCCCTCTTATCTGCCGGAGACTTCCTGCTGTTCGACGAACCCTTTGAGGGGCTGGATGAAAAGACCAGGGAGAAGGCCATGGATTTAGTCATAGGGAAAAAAGGAGGGCGGACCCTGCTTTTTGCCTCCCATTATCCGGAAGAAGCCAGGATACTGGGGGCGGAGGTTATTGGCTTTCCGTCTGCTCCTTCTGATAAGACTCTACAGCCGGATCGATCATCTCCGTGACCCGGTGCCATTGCTTGGTAGCGTCATCCCGGACGGTTTCGCTGCGATTGCGGCGCAGGAAACGGATCAGCTGGTAGCAGTCGATCCAGATTTCTCCGTTTCCTTCCTTTTGGGATTCATCGAAGATCAGCTGGATGCCGAAGTGAAGGTGAGGGGTATCGATATTGTTGGTATTTTCGGTGGCGCTGTAGCCGGTGCGTCCCAGATAGCCGATGACGTCCCCGGCGGTCACGACGCTCCCCACCTCCAGGCCCTCCTGGTAGGGGTAATTCTGCCGCAGATGGGCATAGTAATAATAGCGCTGGCCGTCAAAGCTGCGGATACCCAGCCGCCAGCCCCCGTATTGGTTCCAGCCCATGGCCTCCGCATAGCCGGATTCGACGGCGATAATGGGGGTGCCGACCTGCCCCATCATGTCATGGCCCAGATGGCTGCGGGTGTAGCCATAGGAGCGGGATACGCCAAAGTCGTCATAATCGGTGTAGGGGAAGTTTTTGGCGATGGGAAGGAAGGCCTTCAGGCCGTAGCGGCTTTCCCACAGGGGTTCTCCTGTGACGGGATCGGTTCCGGTCTGGATCTGGTATTCTCCCAGCATCCCGTTGAGGACGGCCCCGTAGGCCTCTTTGTAATAATCGTAATAACGGAGGTTCTCCGTCAGAGACTCGATGGTTTCTTCGCCGGACAGAAGGCTCTCGGCCAGGGTCTCCATGTCGGAACTGCGGTAGGACGAAAAATCGCCCCCGTTATAGCAGGCCAGCACGGCCAGCAGTTCGACCCAGTGCAGTTCCGTTTCCGAGCCATGGGTTTCCATATCGTAGGCGCTGGCGTCCTCCAGGGCCTCGCAGGACACGTCAAAATCCACCCAGCGAATGAAATCTTCCTCTGAATCTTCTTCCGAATCTTCCTCCTCTGTTTCCAGCACCGCATAGTTCATGTTGGCGGCGGCGGAAAGTTTCTCTGGTTCCGAACCGTAAATCCGCCGGACGAAAAGAAAAACGGCAGCTGCGAGAAGCAAAAGCAGTTCCGCTAAAATAGCTTTTTGTACAGGCGACAGGCGCATGAGGGTACAGGCCCCCTTCCTATCCGGAATACTTGTCAAAAATATTCTATGTCTGCATTCATGTCTGCATTCATTCAGAAATCCCCATTGACACCGAAAATTTCTTATCTTATATTAGAATAGAACAGAAATGAAACAAATGGCGGCGGGCGAAAAGGGCTGTGCTGCTCCAAAGAGGACACAGATAAGATACGGGAGATAATATACAGGAGATAATATATGAAGAAAAATTTGGGACGCAGGCTTTTGCCTCTGGTGCTGTGCTTCGCAGTATTGTTAGGGAGCACTCTGCATGCAGGGGCTGCGGAGATTGGGACGGATACCAGCGCTGCAGATACAACAGCCGGACAGGAGACGGAAGGTACGCAGAATGCTGCGCCGGGAACGGAGGGGGGACAGAATGATGCAAAGACGCAGGAGACCACCAGAAGCCCTCTGGACGAGGTGAACGACGAGATCGACCGAGTGGACGATGAACTGGATCAGCTGGAGGAAGGCTTAAACGATGCTAGAGAAAACCATAGCAATCTGGAGCAGAATAAATCCGAGGTGGAGAGTTATCTCGACCAGTTAAACAGCCAGTATGCGAGCCTTTCGGGTCAGATTACCCAGGTACAGGCAGATATCGAGGCAAAGCAGCAGGAGATCGCAGACAGCGAGGCGGCCATCGCCGCCAAGGAAACGGAGATCGCCAAGATTGAGGCCTCTATTGCGGAAACAAAAAAACAGATTGACGAAACCCAGGCAGATCTGGATGAGCAGTACGAAGCAATGAAGGTACGCATCCAGTTTATGTACGAGAATTCCTCTTCCGTACAGTTTTTAGAGCTTTTGCTGAAATCCGACAGTCTGGTCTCCCTGCTGAACCGGGCGGAGTACATAGAAGAGATGGTTCGTTATGACGATCAGCTCCTGCAGGAGTATAGGGAGACGAAACAGGCTCTGGATGAGCAGGAGGCCGAGCTGGAGACGGAGGAGAGCCGTCTCAGCGAGGAGAGAGAGGGACTGCAGCAGGAGAGAGACGCACTGGAACAGGAAAAGGCGGATTTGGATGCGCTGAATGAGACGCTTCGGGACAGACAGTCCAGCGTAGCCGCTCAGCAGAGCTCTTCCGCTGCCGAACTGCAGCAGTATGTGGATGAACTGGTTTCTTCTTCGGATACGATTCACTCCTATGAAGAGGAAATTGCGGCCAAGCAGCAGTATTATGAGGAACTGCTGGCGGAGAAAGAGCGGCAGGAGGAAGAGGAGGCCAGGCGGCAGGCCGAAGAAGAAGCCAATAATACGGAAGGAAACATTACCGAGGGAGATTCCGGCATCGACAGTGGGATGGATGTTGCGGCCACCGACGATGAGATGCTTCTCCTGGCGGCCATCATCTACTGCGAGGCCGGCGGGGAAAGCTATGAAGGCCAGCTGGCTGTGGGCTATGTCATTATGAATCGGGTGCGAAGCAGCCAGTTCCCCAATACCATCACCGGCGTTGTCTACCAGCCCAACCAGTTTTCACCGGTAAAGAGCGGAAGGCTGGCGACGATCCTGGCCATGGAGGCGGATCCGGATGTACAGGGAAAGATCACCGATTCCTGCCGCCGTGCTGCCGCAGAGGTGATCCATGGAACCAGCAACGTGGGAGAGAGTTTATTCTTCCGCACCTATGCGCCGGTTCCGCAGCTGCTGGAAAACCTGGAGACCAATGGAATTCCGTATTATATTATAGGAAACCACGTATTTTATCACAGATGGGTGGCGTATTAAGGGGGAGTGAAACATGAGAAGAGCAGGAATATTGATGCCGGTGGCGGCTCTGCCGTCGCCCTGGGGAATAGGGGACTTTGGCAGATACAGCTATGAATTTGTGGACTTTTTGGCAGAGTGCGGGATGAAGGTCTGGCAGATCCTTCCGCTGAATCCGCTGGGATTTGGCAACTCTCCTTATCAGCCCTATTCGTCCATGGCGGGCGATGAATTGTATATTGATCTGGGCGCATTGAAGGCCAGGGGACTTTTGCCGGAGGAAACTCTGCCCCGCAGGCTGTCTAAGGCAGCGGCCATTGATTACGATGGGATCCGCAGAAAGAAGGGCCAGCTTTTGCGCAAAGCTTTTTCCCAATTTACGCCGGATCCGGACTATGAAAAATTTGTTCAGATGGACTGGGTTTATCCTTATGCGGTATTCCTTACCTTCAAGAAGCACAACGATATGCGGTGCTGGACCGACTGGCCTGAGCCGCAGAGGGAGTGGCCGCAGGGCTCAGGCTTCGACGAGACGGTGTGGCTGGAGGATATCCGCTATGAGATGTTTGTCCAGTATACATTCTACCGGCAGTGGGCGGAGCTAAAGGCCTACGCCAACAGCAAGGGCATCGAGATTATGGGGGACATCCCCTTCTATGTGGGCCTGGATTCCCAGGATGTGTGGACCAGCCGGGATAAATTCCTGCTGGGTGCGGACGGGCAGCCGTCTTTCGTGGCGGGAGTGCCGCCGGATTATTTCAGCGCCACAGGCCAGCGCTGGGGCAATCCGATCTACGACTGGGAAAAACTGGCCGAGGAGGATTTTGCCTTCTGGCTGAATCGGATCGGCTATACGGCCCAGCTTTTTGATATTATTCGGATCGATCATTTCCGGGCCTTTGACACCTACTGGAAGATACCGGCCTCCTGCGAGACGGCAGTGGAAGGCGAGTGGGTGGAGGCTCCGGGCTATGCATTTTTTGACCGGCTCTATGAGAAATATCCGAGGCTCAATATTGTGGCGGAGGATCTAGGCGATATGCGGCCGGAGGTCTATGCTCTGCGCGATCACTATGAGCTGCCGGGCATGGATGTGATTCAGTTTAACTTTGACCCGGACAGAGGGGATACGGTAAGCTCCGCCAATATGGTGGCCTATACAGGAACACATGACAACGAGACTATCCTGCAGTGGTTTCAGGCAGAAAGCCCGGAGGAGCAGGACCGGTGCCGCCGTACCCTGCGTAGCCAGGGGATTCCCACCAGACATATCGCCCATGCCTTTGTGACCTACGCGATGGAGCGTCCGGCGGATCTTGCCATTGTTCCCGTCGCAGATGTGCTCAGCCTGGGTGCGGAGGGACGGATCAATACGCCGGGAACGGTGGGAGATCCGGATTGGATGTGGAGGCTTACAGATTTTGCCCGCCTGCGCAGGCAGAAGGATTTTCTGCGGCGGATCGTGGAGAAGTCGGGCCGGACTCAGGCGTGACTCAGAACGGCCCGGACTCAGGCAGAACTCAGAACCTGAGATAAATCGGAGAATCTAGGAGGAAGGACTGGAGGGGAAGATGCAGGAAAAATGCAGAAAAAAAGAGACCATTTTGGTATTTTTGCCATGGCCCAAGTCATCCTGGTTCTTTTTTGTAAGTACGGAGGAGTAAGAAACGGCTTCATTATCTTCTACCAGGTGTTTACGCTGGCGGCCAGTCTGGTCTTGCTGAAAATAGATTTCGGGCAGAAAATCTGGTGAACGCACCTGTGGGCAGGGCTTTGGGCCATTGTACGGGGAGCAGTCTGCGAGACGGTTTTTGCGGCCGGGGCCATAGTCATGCTGAGCATATTTTTCAGAGTGGTGCTGTTTCCGGCGTATATTCGGATGCTGCCGCTGGAATGGATTGCATTGGCTGTCGCCCGGCAGCTGCTTATTGCCTTTTCGGAGGAGGCCTTGTTTCGCTTTTACCTTCCGGAGGCGCTGAAGACATTTTTACGCGGCTTTCCTTACGGAGGGCTGGCTCTTCTCTGCTCGTTGATTTTTGCTCTCCTCCATTTAGTGCTCAACGGGCTGTGGCAGCAGTTTTTGGTTGCTTTTGCCTTTGGTATGGCGGCGTTTGTGATTCGGCAAAAGCGGGCGGAGGCTATATACCTGCAGCTTTCGGCGATGCACTTTGTCTATAATATGTTTGCCTTTTTTGTGTTTACCACAGCCACTTGAGGAAATGGCAGCCGGAAGATATAGGGCCAATGACAGGGAGGAGGTATTGGGGATGAAGGATGACGATAAAAAAGAGATAAAGCAATTATTGATGTGTATTGCGGGGATTTTGTATCTTCGCTATAGAAAAACCTCCGGATGAGGATCAATAGCGGTTCCAGTAGAACAATGGTTAGATGGTAAACAGATTAGGAATGAGTGAGTTTAAACCACATGAAGAGGGTGAATTTGATATTCAAGAATTTTCAGACATGCATGATAAATTGCAGGAAACCATTAAGAATAAAATTTTCCCTATTAAAATTGATTTGAGTGGTGAAAAAAATGCATTATTTAAGATAATACATCAAAAATGTTATCATAATAAAAGGTTGAAGCATACAGTTAACGATATACAAAAAAGAACAGTACATTGCAAGAGTATTTACTGATAGATTGTCTCATGAATTTATTCAAAACGAAGAAAAAGTAAAAAAATTAAAAGAAAGGCATGAAAAATATAATAATAAAACAAATAAGATGAAAGAGACTGTTAGTAGCTTGATGAATAAATATCAAGATACAAACAAAGATTATTAAACACAGATTGCTAATGCAATCAAAATTCCTTTGCTGGTCTATAGCGGAAGAATTATACAAAATTATCCATTGGGCTTAGGAATCAGAGCTGTGGTGAAAACAAATCAACTAGTGTTCGAGAGTATGTAAAAAAATGGAAATGATGTTTATAATATTTTAAGCACAGGTCAATTAAATGGTCTTTCCATTGCATTTCTATTGTCAATAAAAAATGTTTATGGTTCTGCGAATGGATTAGACATATTGCTAATTGATGATCCACTTCAAACGATTGATGATATTAGTGCTATATCGTTAGCTGATTTATTGACACGGCAGGGCATCGGGCAAATTGTTTTGTCAACACAGGAAGACGCAAAAGCAAATTTGCTGAGGTATAAATTTACACAAGCAGGCTTAAGTGTTTTGGAGAAAAATATGCAGCAATTATACATGGAAACAGTAATGGGTGCAGAATAAGAGTTAAGAATTAAATCGGGGAGGAAATGTATGTCAGAAAACCAAAACACAGAGTGGAAAGAATCCTGGCGTGATGAGTATTTGAAATGGATCTGTGGTTTTGCAAATGCTCAAGGAGGTAAAATATATATTGGAACCGATGACAATGGAAATGTCATCGGGGTACAAGATAGTAAAAAGCTTTTGGAAGATATTCCCAATAAAGCGAGGGATATTCTTGGTATTATCGTGGATGTGAATCTGCTGACCCAAGATGGTAAAGATTACATTGAGATATGTGTGAATCCGAGCAGTTATCCTGTGAATTATAAGGGTGAGTACCATTATCGCAGCGGCAGTACAAAGCAGCTTCTCAGAGGAGCTG
>CALWRE010000196.1 GCA_944383835.1 uncultured Lachnospiraceae bacterium
TCACAAGCGTATATTCCTCCGCATTTTCCCGCACTGCCCCGCAGACCAGGGCGGAGCTGTTCTCCCTATCGGAGCCAAAGGGCTCAAACGCAGTCAGAAGCACTTTGCGCATTTTCCTTCCTCCCTCCCGGCTGCTCTCACGGGCGCACCTGTCCATTTCCGTAGATCACATACTTTGTCGTCGTCAGTTCCCGAAGTCCCATCGGCCCCCTGGCGTGAAGCTTTTGGGTGCTGATGCCGATCTCCGCCCCAAAGCCGAATTCGCCCCCGTCTGTAAAACGGGTGGACGCATTGACATAGACGGCTGCCGCGTCGATTTCGTCCAAAAATTTCTGGGCATTGTCATAATCCCTGGTGACAATGGCCTCGGAGTGGCCGGTATTATAGCGGTTGATGTGGGCGATGGCCTCCTCCAGACTTTTCACCGTTTTCACCGACAGAATATAATCCAGATACTCCATTCCCCAGTCCGCTTCGCTTGCTGGCACAATCCGGCTGTCCGTCCGGCAGGCCTCCTCATCCCCGCGAATCTCCACCTGGTGAAGGGACAGACGGTCGCAGAGCCGGGGCAGGAACTCCTTCGCCACCGCCTCATGCACCACCACCGACTCGCAGGCGTTGCAGACGCCCACCCGCTGGGTCTTGGCATTGTCGATGATCTCCAGGGCCATGGACAGATCTGCCGAAGCATCCACATAGACATGGCAGTTGCCGGTGCCCGTCTCAATGACCGGAACCGTGCTCTCCCGCACCACCGTCCGGATCAGGCTCGCCCCTCCCCTTGGAATCAGCACATCCAGGTATTCGTCCATTTTCATGAATTCCGTCGTCACCTGACGATCGGTGCTGTCGATAAGCTGCAAGGCTCCCTCGCTCAGGCCGTTTCCCGCCAGCGCCCTTTGCAGGGCCGCTACAATGGCCCGGTTGGAATGAATCGCGTCGCTCCCTCCTTTTAGGACGGCCGCATTCCCGGATTTAAAGCAGAGGCCAAAGGCGTCCGCCGTCACATTGGGACGGGCCTCATAGATGATTCCCACTACGCCCAAAGGCACCCTCTTCTGGCCGATCAGCAGGCCGTTGGGCCTTTTCTTCATCCAGAGCACCTCGCCTACCGGATCTTCCAGGGCCGCCACCTGCCTAAGGCCGTCTGCCATGGAACGGATCCGGGCCGGATTCAAGGCCAGGCGGTCCAAAAGCCCGGCCGACACGCCTCCGGCCCGCGCCTCCTCCATGTCCTGCGCATTGGCCGCCAGAATCGCATCCTGGGCCGCCGTAAGCTCTTGGGCCGCCCGCTCCAGGACCTCATTTTTGCGCCCACCGGACAAGGTGCGCAGCTCCCGCTCTGCTTCCTTTGCAAGTTTCCCGATTCTTTCCAGATATTCCATGGCCATCCTCCTCTACACCAGATATTTCCCCAGGTCAAACGGTTCCTCTTTATGCGCCAGAAACAGGGTTCCGCTTTTTTCGCCCTCGATCAGCCGGTGAATGATCCCCACATCCGAGCCGTCCGCTATAATCATATCGGCCCCGGAGGCCGCGGCAATACGGGCGCTGGACAGCTTGGTGGCCATCCCTCCCGTCCCCACGCGGGTCACCGCCCCCTTTCCCAGGCGCAGAATCCCCTCGTCGATCCGCTCCACCGTATCGATGAAACGGGCCTCCGGATTCAGATGGGGATCGTCGGTATAGAGGCCGTCGATATCCGACAGAAGAATCAGCAGATCGGCCCCGATCATCGCCGTCACCACCGCCGAGAGGGTATCGTTGTCCCCGAACTGCTGCAGCTGGGACAGCTCGTAGGTGGAAATCGTATCGTTTTCATTGACGATCGGAATAACCCCCAGCCCCAGAAGCTCCTCAAAGGTGTTCTGGGCGTTCTGCCGGTTGATGGGGTTGAGCATCGTATTCTTCGTCATCAAAATCTGGGAGGCAATGCAGTTATACTCGGCAAAAAGCCGCTGATAGATCATCATCAGCCGGGCCTGCCCCACCGAAGCGCAGGCCTGCTTGAGGGCCGTCTCCTGCGGCCGCTCGGAAAGCCCCAGGGTCCTGGCGCCCACCGCAATGGCCCCGGAGCTCACCAATACCACCTGGATTCCCCGGTTTCGCAGGTCGCACAGCTCCCTCACCAGCTTTTCCAGCTTGATTAAATTTACCTCTCCCGTCTCCACATGGGTCAGGGAGGAACTTCCAATCTTAATGACGATTCTTCTTTTATCCTTCAGTCTGCTGCGGTTGTCGTCCATTCTTTTTGCTAAAGGGCCGCCGCAGCGTTTCCGCCCGGTGACCCTTTCGTCCTTTCCTGTGCTCTGCCTGTTCGTTTCTGTTTTATCTCTTGTTCCCGTACCAGTCTAATCTGCCAGAATCCACTGTGCCATTTCAGCGGGAGAGGCCGCGATAAAGTCGGCTCCTGCGCCCTGCAGCTCCTCCCGGCTGCCATAACCGGTCAGCAGCCCTACCGCCGCGATTCCATTGGCTTTTCCGCCTATGATATCGTGCTTGCGGTCCCCCACCATGACGGCGAAGGGCTTTTCTTCCTCCGTCACCTGAAGCTCCGTCAGGGCGCGGGCCACAATGTCTTTTTTCAGCGCGTGGCTCCCGTCCGGGGCGCTGCAGCAGATGGCGTCAAAATACGGCTCCAGGTCAAAATGCCGCAGAACCATCGTGGCGACGGTGATCGGCTTGGAACTGGCCACGGCCAGACGCACCCCCGCCCCGCGCAAAACCTGCAGGGCCTCGGGAATGCCAGGGATCGGCTCATTTTCCAGCCAACCCACCTCGTTGTATCGCTCGCGAAATTTTGCCACCAGCGAAGCGGCTTTTTCCTCATCCACTCCCAGCCTGGCGATAAACTCCTCCTGCAGAGGCGGGCCGATATAAACGCCCAGCTCTCTTCGGTCCTCCACAGGGATTCCGTGGCTCTCAAAAGAATACTGGATGCTTTTCGTGATTCCCTCGCCGGGGTCGGTCAGCGTCCCATCCAGGTCAAAAAGCGCGTATCGAAACATAACGTCCCCCTCAGCGTCCGCAGCAGTATTTGTATTTCTTGCCGGAGCCGCAGGGGCAGGGCTCGTTGCGGCCGATCTTGCGACCCTTGACGACGGTGCCGGAGGCCTTCTGCTCCCGATAAAGTTCCTTTCTTCTCTCCGGGGTCAGAAGCCCATCCCACTGGGGCAGCTCATAGAGCCACTTGGCCTTCGCCGCCACCATATTGTAATAGAGCTTCTCCGGATCGTAATCCAGGGATACCGGCGTATCCTCCTCCATGGTCTCAATGGGGTTGGGCGTCTTCAGGCTGTCGTTGATGCCGTCCAGGAAACCCACCATCAGGGAAAGCTCGGCTCCAAACCTCTCGGCCAGATCCTTCACCGTTCCGGTCACCGGCTCCTTTGCCGCCAGAATCTGCTCGTAGATCTCCTTTTCCTTCCCAAAATATGCACCCCAGAAGAGCTGCTCGCTTCTCGCATCTCTCTGGCTTTCGTATGCCGCCTGTCTCCAGTTTTCCGGTACAGTCATCGTATTACCTCTTTCTCTTTATTATCTCGGTTTTGCCTTGTTCCCAGTATATACGATACCTTCTGTTTTTGCAACTTGATTTACTCCAGATTTGCCCTCTTCTCCAGAATCCACGCGCCCAGGAAGAAGTAGACCAGAATCTGCGCTATGATATAGATCGTATTTCCCCAGGTAGAACTCCCGTAAAACCAGCGGACAATGCCGTTCAACCCCCCGTAGATGCCAAATAACAGGGAACCGATAAAGACAAAGAGCTCCAGCACGATCAGCAGGCCCAGGTAAGCCCCGATGGCTCCCCAGATCTTATGCTTGGCAAACATCTGTCCGACGCAGATGGAGAAATAAACCAGCAGAATGCCCCGGATAAAATTCAGCACGCTGTTGACAAAAAAGAGGGCGCCGTAGAAGGACTCGAAGGTCTCAAAAAAGTCGCGGAGCGCCTGCGCCAGCTCCTCCCAGACGTTGGCTCCGCCCAGCCCTGCGGCCACGATCATCATACCGGCCATCAGTACGACAGCGGTGAGGACAATGAAGCACAGCCCGCTCAAAAGCTTGGACAGCATATGCATCCGGGTGGACACCGGCAGAGTCAGCGTCAGATATCCCTCATCCCGCACCAGGTTCACATAGAAGCGGCGAATCACCAGGATATAGGTCAAAATAACCAGGCCGATAATGGATCCGATCCACAGGAATGTCAGCGAAATGAAGGCAAAGGCCAGGATCATCCCCGGTACGCCGGAGGCCGTATCCACGCCCTTTACGCTGAGCACAAAGCCCACGGTCAGTACGATATAGACGCAATAGCAGACCAACAGATACCGATAGCTGGCCTTGAAATCATATTTCAGCAATTTTCCTAACATCTGAACACCTCCCGGAACAGAGCATCCACCGATTTTCCATTTTCCTCCCGTATCGCATCCACTGAAGCGTGGAGCACTACTTCGCCGTAGCGCAGGAAGACCACCTCGTCCAGGATCGTCTCCACATCCGCGATCAGATGGGTGGAAATCACAACGGTAGCGTTCTCATTGTAATTGGTGATGATCGTATTCAGAATATAATCCCTGGCAGCCGGATCCACACCGCCGATGGGCTCATCCAGGACGTAAAGCTGAGCGTTCCGGCTCATGACCAGGATCAGCTGCACCTTCTCCTTTGTCCCTTTGGACAGGGTTTTCAGCCTGGCGGAAGGGTCGATATGGAGATTTTTCAGCATCTCATAGGCCCTTTCCTCCTGGAAATCGGCATAGAAATCCTTAAAATACCGGATCGCCTCATTGACCGTCATTCCCATATTCAGATAGGTACGCTCCGGCAGATAGGACACAATCTTATGGGTCTCAATCCCCACCGGCTTTTCATCGATCCAGATTCCTCCTGCGGTGGGAGCCAAAAGACCGTTGGCCAGCTTGATCAGCGTCGTCTTTCCGCTGCCGTTGGGCCCCAGAAGACCGATAATCCGGCCCCTGTTCAGCTTCAGGTTCACATGGTTCAACGCAGGGCGGGAACCCTTGCCGTAAGATTTCGTCAGATCCCTGCACTCCAGAATCGGTGTCATAGATTCATCTCCCCTTTCTGCGCCTCCTCTTGCTGCGGCGCTGTCTCATTCCTCACTTCGCCGGCCGTCTCGTCCGGCCCTATGCCGGCTGCCCCAT
>CALWRE010000197.1 GCA_944383835.1 uncultured Lachnospiraceae bacterium
CGTTTTTATTGCGGATACCGGAAACAACCGGGTGGTTGTGATGGACAGTGACGAAATGCCAATTGCGTCGATTGAGACGTTTTCCTTTGAGGGACGGCAAGAAACTTTTGCAAATCCGAAAGGCGTGTTTGCCGCGCAGGACGGCAAGCTGTATGTTGCTGATACAGACAACGCGCGTATTGTGGTGTTTTCACCGGAACTCGAGTGCATCCGCATTCTGCGGGCTCCCGAATCCAGCCTGCTTCCGTCGGATTTTTCCTTTCTTCCCACGCGGATTGCGGTGGATACAGCGGGGAGGCTGTACTGTATCTGCAGCGGCAACATATACGGCGTGGTGGCGCTGGACCAAGACGGAGCTTTTGAGACGTTTATCGGTGCTCAGAAGGTAACACCGAATCTGGCTGAGCGGTTTTGGCGGATGTTTATGACCAAGGAACAGAAACGGCGTACCCGCAAAACCGTACCTTCCAACTATAACAGCATTGCCATTGATCAGAAGGGCTTTTTATATGTAACGTCGAGTTACTCCAATACAAGTGCGGTTATGCAGGCAATTAACACCCGCAGTACGGATAACCGCTACGCCATGATAAAAAAGCTGACCCCGAGCGGGGACGATGTGCTCATGCGCACAGGCTTCTTTCCGCCTGCTGGCGATGTAAGCATACAACTTAATACCAGCGGCAATGAAGTGAATACCGATATCCGTTACGGCCCGTCCATCATCACGGATGTCGCCCTGGGAGAGAACGGGGTTTACAGCCTGATGGACCAGAAGCGTGGAAAAATTTTCACTTATGATGCGGATGGGAACCTGCTGTATGCTTTCGGCGGAACCGGATACCAGCCTGGTCTTTTTCAGCAGCTGACGGCTATCGACTATTCCGGCAGCCGGCTATATGCTCTGGATGGCGTAAGTGGGAGTATTACCCGTTATGAATTTACAGCGTACGGCAGTAAAGTACAGGAGGCCATCGCGCTCACCGAGGCACGCCGGTATGACGAGTCGGTAGCGGTTTATCAGGAAATCCTGCGAGAAAACAACAATTTCGATCTGGCAAATATCGGTATCGGGAGCGCCATGATGCGGCAGGGAGACTATGAGCAGGCCATGGTCTACTATAAAAACGCCAACATGGTGTCAGACTACTCTCAAGCTTTCGGCCTGTATCGCAAAGAGGTTTTTGGAAATTATCTTTTACTGGTTCCGGTCGGGCTTGTATTACTGTTTTTTGGCATCTCTGCTTTCCTGGCCTGGAGCCGCCGATATAATTTAGCACTGGCCAACCGTCCCGGGGAAAAGCGTACGGTACGGCAGGAGCTGATGTACGAATTTCATGTGATGTTCCACCCGTTTGACGGTTTCTGGGATCTGAAGCGGGCAAAACGGGGCGGTGTGCGCGGCGCGACAATTCTGTTGGGAATTGTCGCGGTATCCATGGTTATTCGGGAGATTGGGACGGGGTATATCTGTACCGGCGAGCCGATCAGCGACGCGAATGTGCTCATGACGCTATGTGTATTTTTCGGAATTATTCTCCTGTGGTGTGTGGCCAATTGGTGCCTTACCAGCCTGATGTCCGGAGAGGGCAGCTTCCGTGATATTTATGTGTCGACCGGTTATGCGCTGCTGCCGGTTGCGCTGACAATGCTGCCGGCAACGATTCTCAGTCATTTTGTTACCGAGCAGGAAATTATGTTTGTCAGCTTCCTTACGGTTATCGGCTTTATCTGGTCAGCTTTTTTGTTGTTCTGTGCCACGATGAGCACCCATGCATATACGCCCGGCAAAAATGTTATGACCGTTATCTGTACGTTGATCGGCATGCTGCTTATAGCGTTCCTGCTGATGCTGTTTGTGAATCTGGTGGGACGTATGGTGACTTTTGGCGTGAATGTATATAATGAGATTGCTTTCCGGACCTGACAGGACAGCGGTTTTCCGGGGGAAGCGTTTTGCTGCTGTGAGAAAGGGTGGATTTATAACCATGAAACCAAAAAGCCTGGCGGCTATGCTGGCTGCTCTGCTGTTTCTGCTTTTGGGCGTGTGTCCTGTATTTGCACAACAGGAGACATCCGGTGGTATGACAGAATATACAGGGGGAACGCCTGCGCCGGAAGGAGAGGTGCACCTTCCTGACTATGCCTCTCCTGCAGAGCGGCTTGAATCGATGGAGCGGATTGCTTCATCCGGCGGGACGACGCTGTACTTTGACCGGCTTACAGGCGATATCGCACTGCAGAAGGGAGGAGAGGTGTATTTTTCCACCCCGTTTGATCTGGCAGCGGATGCGGTGGCTGCTGAGGAGTACGCTATGCGTATGGCTTCCCAGATCAGAATCACATATCTGGATGCCCAGCAGGCAGTGGGGACCATGCTCAGCTATCGTGACTGTGTAATGGAAAAGCAGTTCACGACAACCGAAATCCCCGAGGGTATACAGGTTAATATGACGCTGGGACAGGAGGAACAGGATCTTCTTCTGCCGCTGGCCCTGCCAGCGGCCAGTTTTGAAACGCTGATTTTGGATAAGCTGGAGGGACGCGCGAAAAGCCGGATGAAGGCGCTGTACAAAAAGTATGAGATCGGTACGGTGTCCGAGGCGCAGATTCAGGCTATTAAAGAAAAATATCCGGTTGTGGAGGAAATGCCGATTTATGTCCTGAAAAGTGTTACCGATACCGAGAAAGAGGAGATCGAAGAATACCTGCACAGCGTAGGGTACACCATGGAGCAGATGGAACAGGATCTGGCGGCAGTAGGGGCGGAAAAGGAAAACACCGATCGGCCGTATTTCAAGCTGTCGGTACAGTATTTTTTGGAGAACGGGGATCTGGTGGTAAATCTCCCTACTGATTCTATCGCGTATGATAACGAAAAATACAGGCTTGTTTCCGTTGGCCTTTTGGAAAATATAGCGTGCGCACCGCAGACCAGCGAAGGTTATATTGTCATTCCGGATGGTTCCGGTGCGGTGTTTGAATTCAATCGGGATGGTCACAAAAGTGGGGCGGCTTTGACTTTCCCGGTGTACGGATATGACCGTTCTCTCACATATACAGCCAGCTACGAATCATTGGCAACAGCCAGACTTCCGGTATTTGGCATGCGCAGGGGAGAAACCGGGTTGCTGGGAATTATTGAGGAGGGAGATGCGCTCGCGCAGCTGAACGCGTCCACCGGCGGCAGCAGCAGTTCCTATGCGACGGCAGGTGTGGAATTTACTTACAGCGCTATGGACACCTTCACCTATCAGGATGTCAACAAGCAATATGAATGGACACGGGCGGATAAAAACGCGTATACTGGGGCTTATCGTCTGCGTTTTCGTATTCTGGAGGCGGAAGAGGCCACCTATTCCGGAATGGCAGGTGCATATCGGCAGTATTTAATCGATCAGGGACAGCTGAAGCCGTCAGGTTCCGATACACAGGCACTTCCCTATTATCTTGGGCTGCTGGGAACGGTTGAACATCAGGAGCGTTTTTTAATGGTTCCTGTGCAGCGGAACATTCCCCTGACTACCTTTGCGGATGCACTGACGATTACGGACGAGATTCGGGAGGCCGGGGTGGAATCGCTGCAGATACGGTATTTGGGCTGGGCCAATGGCGGGCTAGATTATACTGCCTTTAACTGCGCAAAAGCGGAATCGGTCCTAGGAGGTGCCAAGGGTCTGAAGGTGCTGCAGAGCGAACTGGACTCCCGCGGCGTCGGCCTGTATATGGATGCAGATTTATTGTACGTATCGAAAGACAGTTGGTTTGACGGATTTTCCCTGTCCCGGGACACAAGCCGGATGCTCGATAAAACGTTTGGCGGTTACAGCCCTGTGGATATGGCCTCCGGCTTGATGGACAACTCGCGGTTCCGTTATGCTTTGCGGCCGGCATCCGTGCAGACCTTCTTTGAAAAGTTTGGAAAAAGTTTTGATAAGCTGGAGGTAAACGGCCTTTCCTTGGGAACGTTGGGCAGTGATATCAATGGCGATAAGAATGAGAAAACCGGAGAAAACCGCCAGTCGGCCGCCGACCGCTATGCGGAAATTTTT
>CALWRE010000198.1 GCA_944383835.1 uncultured Lachnospiraceae bacterium
AGGTTCATATGGATATTGCGGACCACAGCCCGGCTCAGCTCGATGGCCGCAGCCACATCCTGCAGGGAATCCTTCATCAAAACCACATCGGCGGATTCGATGGCAATATCCGTGCCTGCCCCGATGGCAATGCCGATATCGGCCCGCGTCAGGGCAGGGGCGTCGTTGATGCCGTCGCCGACCATGGCCACCTTATGCCCCTTTTCCTGGAGGGCCCGGATATGGGCCTCCTTCTCCGTGGGCAGCACATCGGAGATGGCTGTCTCAATGCCCAGCTCCCTGCGGATGGCCTCGGCGGTAACCCGGTTGTCTCCGGTCAGCATGACCACATGCAGCCCCATCTCGCCGAAGCGGCGGATGGCGGCCCGGCTGGATTCACGGATCGTATCCGCCACGGCAATGATACCTTGAATCTGTTCGTCCTTTGCAAAGAGCAAGGGAGTTTTTCCCTCCCCGGCCAGGCGGGCAACCTCTGTCCGGATTCGATTCTCCGCAGGATCGGCATTTTCCCCGGCCTCATGCAGCAGCCCGTTTTCCCGCATAAAGGCGGCGTTTCCGGCCAGCCACTCTGCTCCGCCTACTCGTGCGCGGATGCCGCGGCCGGAGACCGCTTCAAAGCTTTCCGCCTGGGGCAGGCCGAGGCCCCGTTCCTTTGCCTGTTCCACCACGGCCTGGGCCAGGGGATGCTCGCTCCCCGCCTCCGCCGCAGCCGCCTCAGCCAGGAAATCATCCTCCTGCAGGCTGGGTGCCAGGATCACAATATCCGTTACCGAAGGATGGCCGGAGGTGATGGTTCCTGTTTTATCCAGGACGACGGTATCCACCGAATGAAGGTTTTCCAGGCTTTCCGCCGACTTGATCAGTATTCCCATTTCCGCCGCCTTCCCGGTGCCCACCATAATGGCCACAGGCGTGGCTAACCCCAGGGCGCAGGGGCAGGAAATCACCAGCACGGAGATGGCGTTGGACAGGGCAAACTCAAAGCCGCTGCCGGCAATCAGCCAGACGATAGCGGTAAGCAGGGCGATAACGATTACCACCGGGACGAAGACGCCGCTGACCTTGTCAGCCAGGCGGGCGATGGGAGCCTTGGAATTGCTCGCCTCATCCACCAGACGGATGATCTGCGAAAGGGTCGTATCCTCTCCTACTTTGGAGGCCCGGAAACGGAAGGTGCCGTTTTTGTTGATGGTGGCGGAAATTACTTGATCTCCGATATTTTTCTCCACCGGAATGCTCTCGCCGGTGATAGCAGCCTGATCCACGTAGCCGTAGCCCTCGGTGACGACTCCGTCCACCGGGATGCTCTCGCCGGGCCGGATCACGACGATATCGCCGGATACCACCTGCTCCGCCGCGATGGTCTGCTCCGCTCCGTCGCGGATTACCACGGCTGTCTTCGGAGCAAGATCCACCAGCTTGCCCAGGGCGTCGGAGGTCTTTGCCTTCGACCGGGCCTCTAGGTATTTCCCTACGGTCACCAGGGTCAGAATCATGGCCGCGGACTCGAAATACAGGGCGTGGGCATATTCATGCACCACATCCATATCCCCGTGCCCAAAGCCGTAGGCCATCCGAAACATGGAAAAGATGCCGTATACCAGGGATGCGCCGGAGCCTATGGCTACCAGGGAATCCATATTCGGAGCCCGATGCATGAGGCCTTTAAAGCCGCCGGTGAAAAAATGACGGTTGATAAAGATAACCGGTATCGTAAGCAGCAGCTGGGCCAGGGCGGACACCAAGGCATTCTCCATGCCGACTAAGAAGGAAGGAGCCGGCAGCCCCATCATCGGGCCCATTGCAATATACATCAGCGGCACCAGCAGGATGATGGAGGAAATAAGACGGCGCTTCATCCCCTGCTGGTTTTCCAGGGCCTGGTCCTGGCGGCTCTTCCACTCGCTGCGAAATCCCCCCTGCTCCTTGACGGCGGTCTGGTTTAAAGGGGAGGCCCCGTAGCCGATCTCCCGGACGGCCTCTTCGATCTGGGCGGCCCCGGTCTTCGTCTCATCGTAGGAGACGGTCATCTGATTGGCCAGAAGGCTTACGTTTACCTCTTCTACTCCGTCCAGCTTGCTGACACAGCGCGTCACGTTGGCCTGGCAGGCGGCGCAGGTCATGCCGGTGACGTTATATTTTTCTGTTTTCACAAAAGGGTCACTCCTTTACTTTAATTTTTTAATCAGCTCCACTGCCTCTTCCACAACCTGCATATTTCCCTTGGCGATTTCCTCCGCCACGCAGGTTTCCAGATGCTCCTGGAGCACTAAGTAGCTGAAATTCTGCAGGGCGCTCTCGACGGCGGCTACCTGGACCAAGATGTCTCCGCAGTAGCGGTTTTCGTCCAGCATCCGGCTGATGCCGTTTAGCTGTCCCATCATCCGCTTCAGACGGTTCTGCAGCTGGCGCAGCTCCCCGGCGTCCCGCGGCGTAGCCTTATAGTGACAGTGACACTTCTCCGCATTTCCTTCCGGTTTCGGTCCATCTGCCTTTTTGTCCATCTTTTCTTCCATTCTGTCACCTCCCCTGCACAAAAGCAGTCTCGATACCCCTTGGGGGTATTTTATATATGCTTATTATAATACCCCTTGGGGGTATTTGCAACCCCTTTTTTAAAAAAATAGAAAAAAATAAGCGGGACCTCTTTTGGAAAGTGCCCCGCCTGCTCTCATTGTCATTGCTGTTTCCTTCGTCTGTCAAATTCGCCTGTCCAATATTTCTTTTCCCTCTTTGAATACAGCCTCCACCCGGATATCTTTGATTTCCTCTGGGGAAGCCGTGAGGGGATTGCGATCCAGGACAACGAGGTCTGCCAGCTTGCCGGCTGTGATGCTGCCTTTCCGGCTTTCCTCGCCCAGCTGCCAGGCCCCGTAAATCGTAACCGCCTTCAGAGCGTCCGTTACAGAAAGGCGAAGATCCGCTCCCAGCCGATAACCGCTCCGGGTCAGCCGGTTGACGGCGTTGTGGACCGCAAAGAGAGGAGCCGCCTTTACCACCGGCGCATCCTGATGGAGGGTGAAGGGCATTCCTTCCGCCGCGGCCCAGCCCGCCGGACTGATGCAGGACGCCCGGTCCGGCCCCAGCAGAGATTCCCGGTAATAGTCGCCCCAATAATAAATATGGTCGATAAAAAAGCTGGGAATCATATGGAGGCAGGCCATCTGCCGAAGCTGGGCCCGGTTTGCCGTCTGGCAGTGAATCGCCACAGGCCGCAGATCCGGGCAAAGCCCCTGGGAAAGCGCCTGTCCGGCCAGATGCACCAGACGCTTTGCCGCCTCTTTCGTCTCTTCCTCCTCCGTCTCGGCCAAAACCTCATAGCTTTCGCCGGCCTCCAGGCAGATTGCCCTGGCATAGCAGCGGATCAGGCGGTCGATGGCCGCGTCCCCGTTTACATGGGCGTTTAACTGCCAGCCGTTTGCAATGCAGAGGACGGCCGCCTCCAGCACTTTCTCCTCCGTCATGGCCGGAAGGCCCCGCCAGGAGCTTTCCTGCCCCTGGGGCGGCCGGAAATAGGGTTCGGACAGCCAGGCCGTCCCACCCTGGGGCGAACCGTCCAGGAAAATCTTCAGGCCGCCGGCCCGCAGCCGCGAAGAAAGCGAGGGGCATTCTGTCTCGTTTCCCCCATATCCCCTTTCGGGCAGATGGCGGGAGGCGGCCTCCATCGTAAAGTAAGCCGTCACGTCGATGGGAAGAAATCCCCTGGCAAGGGCCCCGCTCAGAAGGGAATACTCCCTCTCCCCGGCTCGGGCCTCCTGGGCCGTGGTAATCCCCTGGGCCGCATATTGGCGTGCGGCCCTCCCTATGGCCTCCATGATCTCTTCATCGCCTGGTCCCTGAATCTTTGCCTGCACCTCTGGGTTTAAGTATTCCTCTTCTTTCAGAAGCCCAGCGGAGTCCTCCCTTTCCAGGATGCGCAGGGCCGGGCTGTTGCAGACGCACATATGACCGGAGGTGTGAGTCAGGCAGACCGGAACGCTGCCGCTGATTTGGTCTAATTCTTCCCGACTGGGGTGACGCCCGCCTGCATAGACCGAATTATCATAGCCCATACCAAGGAGCCACTGTCCGGGCCTTACGTTTCTACTTTCCAGCTCCTCTCTGCAATGACGGATCAATTCCGGGATGGATGCGCAGTCCCCCCGCGGGGGAGGGGCGCAGTTGACCATCAGAAGCTGCATGGCTGCGGCCGTCAGATGGGAATGCCCATCGATAAAGCCCGGCAGCAGGGTCCTGCCCCTCAGATCCACAACCTTCGCCTGGGGATAATTTTCCTGAAGCGCCCGGCCTCCTCCGGCATCCGTCCGGACCTCGGCAATCCGCCCCTCTTCCACGCAAATAGCCGTGGCAGAAGGGTTCCGGCTGTCCATCGTCAGGATGGGGCCGTTGCAGAAAATCAAAATTTCCTTATGGGTTTCCCGGCAGGCTTCGCCGCCGGGTTCCCCCGCGATTCGGTCGTGTACTCTCATGGCAGCTCCTTTACATGCATCTTATATGAATGCGGCAGTTCTTTCGATTACTGTTTGTCCATTGAATAGATTTCCACGATTTTGAGTAAAATATCCACGCATTTTTCCATCGACTGTACGCAGGTGAATTCATAGCGCCCGTGGCAGTTGTGGCCGCCTACGCCCAGGTTCGGGCAGGGCAGGCCCATATACGACAGGCGGGAGCCGTCCGTTCCCCCGCGCACCGGAAGCGTCAGCGGTTCAAGGCCGCAGGCCCGGATTGCCTGGCGGGCATTCTCGATGAGCTCCGGATGCTCCATTATTTTTTCCTTCATATTATAATAGGAATCCCGGATATCGGCCTGTGCGCAGCCCGCCCCGTATTTGACGTTGATAAAATCCGCGGCCTTCTGGAAAAAGGCTTTTCGGTTCTCAAACTTCTGACGGTCATGGTCGCGGATGATGTAGTGGACAATCACCTGATCCTCATTGCCCGCAATGTCGTAGGGATGATAAAAGCCTTCGTATCCTTCGGTGGAC
Organism: uncultured Lachnospiraceae bacterium; assembly: GCA_944383835.1. Taxonomy (GTDB): domain Bacteria; phylum Bacillota; class Clostridia; order Lachnospirales; family Lachnospiraceae; genus RGIG7193. The sequence goes on from CALWRE010000198.1 coordinate 4,989, forward strand.
GCCGGGGCCTCATGCACCGGCAGCAGGCTGTGGAATTCGCCGGCTACCAGGATTGCGTTGATCATCTTTCCCTTCGCCGAACCGGGGTGAACGCTCTTGCCATGGATCCGCAGGCATGCCGCTGCGGCGTTGAAGGTCTCGTATTCGATTTCTCCGGCGGCCCCTCCGTCCACTGTGTAGGCGAAATCCGCCCCGAACTTTTTTACGTCGAAGAAATCCACGCCGCGGCCGACCTCTTCATCGGGAGTGAAGGCAATGGGAATGCGGCCATGGGGAATCTCCGGATGGGCCAGCAGGTATTCCGCCATTGCCATGATCTCCGCCACGCCGGCCTTATCGTCTCCGCCCAGGAGGGTGGAGCCGTCGGTCACAATCAGATCCTGGCCTTTATACGCCAGCATTTCCGGAAACTCTTCCGGCCGCATCACATACTCTCCCTTTTCATCCAGGACAATGGAGCCTCCGTCGTATTTTTCCACGATGCGGGGCTTTACATTCTTGCCGGACACCATCTCGGACGTGTCCATATGGGCGATAAAGCCGACGACCGGCCCCTGGGTTTCGGCCGTAGCCGGTACGGCGGAGTAAACATAGCCGTATTCGTCCATATGGGGATTTTCCGCCCCCATAGCCTTCAGTTCCTCCACCAGCATCCTCCCCAGATCCTTCTGCTTCTCCGTGCTGGGAAAGCGATCCACATTGTTTTCACTCTGCGTATCTACCTTTACATAGCGCAAAAATTTTTCGATTACCGATGACACGATTGATCTCTCCTTTCCGGTCTTTTCTGCGCTCTATTGTAACACGATATATCGGCGATGGCAATCTCCTCCATCTTCTTTTCCAGAGAAGCTAACAGCAGGGCGCAGCCGGCAAAATCCCGCATAATTGGCTCTCCCGCCGCCTGTTTTTCCTGGACGGCAGCGGCTCTTCGCCTCTTATAGCAGAGGCGGTGCTCTATCCCTGCCCAGAAATCCATCCCCACCGTCCGAAGCTGTATTTCCACCGGCAGCTTCTGCAGTTTACCTTTAAAGGAAACCGGAACGGAGAAAATCAGATGGAGGCTGCGGTATCCAGACTCCTTTGGCTGCGCTATGTAGTCCTTTTCCCGCAGCAGTAAAAAGCCGGAGCTGCTTTTCAGAAGCCCGGCCATACGGCGCAGATCCGATTCAAAATAAAATACCAGCCGAATCCCGGCAATATCGCTCAGATAGGTTCGGGCCGTGTCCGCTGTGGGCGGCAGCCCCTTTTCCGCAAGCTTTGCAGCGATACTCTCCCGTGTTTTTATCCGGCTCTTTATGTGATGCAGGGGCTCCTCCTGCGCCAACGCTAAAATCTGTTCCAATTTTTCAATCTGCCCCAGCATCTGCCCCATAGCCTGCGCATAGGGGCGAATCAATTCGATATAGGTTTCCTCCGTCCATTCCTGTGCTTCCATCTTCGTCCTCCCTGTCTGCTCTGGCTGCGTATATAAATCAGCCCACCTAGACAGTCTATGCAGGAGGAGGAAGGTTTATGCCAGCATTCGGCTGATTTGTTTTTATCCATTTGTCACCAGTGATCGGATAGCAGAAAATCCGCTAAATGCATGATCCGGCTTGCTCCAGCCAGTTCCCATATTCTTGATAATATATTTCACAACGCGGGCAAAAAGATCCTGTCCTTCCAGGAGACCGTTTACGCATCGCTTCCAGCCTTTGACTTCCTGTATTTTACAGAAAAGCCGTGCATAATACAAGTTTTTTGTGTCAGACACTAAAAATTTTAAATTATTGATATGTTTTTCTGGCGAACACAGAAATGATCGAAAGAAAAACGACAGGGGTCTATTCCTGCCGTTTCCTTCAAGTTTACATAAAAATATTATGTTATCTTATACAGTAACGTTCAAAAATTTTAGGCTATCATTCAGCAGAGGACTCTGTCAGTTTGAAAAGGACAGGCCCAATGCTTTGCTGAGAATTTGCAGCTCTTCTATCGCAATGTAATGGCGGAATAAATTGTTTTTGACATTTTCCATACATTGTTCCAAGTCAATCCAGCGTACGCTTTCCACTTCCCTGCGGTCTATTACGAATGCATCTTCCTCTAAATCCAGCCACATCATGAATACCTTAGAATGCTGCCTGTCTTTATATGGCTTTCCATTAAATTCGCCGTCCCAAACTACCTTTCTGTCTCCGCAGAATATCAAATCTTTTCTATTTGCATGAATTCCCAATTCTTCTTCTAATTCGCGGATCGCAGTTGTTTCAAAATCTTCTCCCGCGGGAATATGACCAGCACTGGAAATATCATAGCAATTGGGAAATGCCTCTTTGCTTGAAGAACGCTTCTGCAAAAGGACTTGTACGTTTCCATTTTTATTTCGTACCAGCCATAAATGCGAGAATCTGTGGCGAATTCCTTCATAATGTGCCGTTTTCCTGTCAACAATTTCCCCTGTAAGATTTCCATCCTCATCTATCACATCTAAGTACTCGGCCATTTGCTTTTCTCCCTTATTGCCCTTCCTATTTCAATTCTAAAAAATTATGACGTAACCGCCAGCAGAATAAACAAGGACAATGTTATAAGGACGGTGATCTGTATGATAATGGATGCGATATTTAAAAGCCTTGAGGACACCTTGGATTTTCTCATCTCCCGCACAAAAGGGATGTCATAATTCAGCGTGAATAAAAGGCTCACAATAAACTCAACGCCGAAAATAAGAAGCAGCGTATTTTTACTGCCGTAGGAAATCCCTGCTCCAATATGTGTGATAACCGACTCCGGTATATCCTTCCAGCTGAAAAGCAAAAGAATACCCGTTATCGCAACGATTCCCCAGGAAATGCCGTTCGTAATTTTTCTTGCTTTCTTCATCTATTTTCTCCCCAAAATCTTTTTCCGTTCCATCGTCCGCTTTTCAGCCCCGACGTATTGTTACTTATATTATATCAGAACTCCTCCGTAAGCACTACCCTCTTCTTTGAATTCTTCTTCGAATCTTTGAATTCTTTCTTGGATTTTTGAAGCAGCGATTTTTGAATCAATCCATGAAAAAACGGCAGATTTTGTTCCTGCCGTTTTCATAAGGTTACATAAAATAATTATGTTAACCTTATGCTAATCTTCGCAATAGCGTTCCATTTTCGCCTCTATCTCCTCCAGCTGTTTGGCATAGCCGAGAAATTCTTCCACCAGCATTTCCTGAGCCACCGGCTGACGGGGCTCCTTCTTATAGTAGATGCGGTGCTCCATGCTGGCCCAGAAATCCATCGACATGGTGCGAAGCTGAACTTCCACCGGATAGTAATCCATGCCGTCGGTATGGTAAACCGGCACGCCGAAAACGATATGGTAGCTGCGGTAGCCGTTGGATTTCGGGTTTCGTATGTAGTCTCTCTCCTTCAGGATAATCAGGTCTTTCTGTTTCTTAATAAGATCGACAATCCAGTCAATGTCACGGATAAAGTGGCAGATCACCCGGATGCCGGCGATATCGGTCAAGTGATCCCTGGCATTTTCCACCGTCGGCTCGAACTGAAGCCGGGCCAGCTTTCCTTCGATGCTCTTTTTCGTTTTGATCCGGCTCTGAATATGATGGATGGGGTCATTTTGGTACTTGCGGGAAAAATCTTTGTTCAATGCCTCAATGCGGAACATCATATTCTGCATGGCGTCGACATAGGGGACAATCAGCTCCATATAGTTTCTTTCGTTCAGGCGTTTCGGCAACGCTGTCGTAATCGTCTTAACCATAAGATACTCCATAAAAAATCGGCCTATAAGAAACGGGAACCGAAGGAAGGAGAAACGGGAAATGCCTCCCCTTCGTCCTGTCCAGTTTCAGTATAGCCGATAATTATGTCCATTCTATGCACGAAATCTAACAAAAATCTTATGGATTCATAAACTATTTTGTTAAAAGTTCATAAACTTGCGATAAAGGAACAGGCAGCAGCACATTGCAATTATTTCAGTAACCGGGAAAGTCAGCCATACATAATTTAATCCGGCAAAATGAAACAGCCATGCAAGAGGAACCAAAAGGACAACCTGCCGCAGGACCGTAATGAAGATACTGATTCTTCCTTTGTTTATCCCTTGGAAGTAAACGGTAAACATCATCGCAAAACTTGCAGGAATAAAGCTGACGCATATAATACGCAGAGCCAGGGTTCCAATGCGCAAAATGGACGTGCTGGAAGCAAAAATAGAAATCAATTTTTCCGGAAAAGCTATAAAGATTATTGTTCCAAGTGCCATAACGCCGCTGGAAATCCCAATGGCGCACCTGAGCGTATCTTTTACGCGCCTGTCATTTTGAGCACCATAATTGAAACTGATAATGGGAAGAATAACCTGCTGTAATCCCATCAGCGGGATAAAAAAGAAGGTCTGCAGTTTATAATAAATTCCCAGGACAGTTACGGCATCCTCTGTAAACTGCTTGAGGATTAAATTCAGCCCGACAATATAGAGGGTATAAAGCGACTGCATCATAATGGATGGGAAACCGCTTTGATATATCTGAAAACAGTCTTTGAAATGGATTTTCCCATGCATATCATAGGTTCGGAACACAGCTTTGAGGGTAATAAACATCGCCGCCCACTGCCCCATAACCGTCGCGATTGCAGCTCCGGCTACTCCCAGTCCCAGAATGCCAAAAAGGCCAAAAATCAAAATCGGGTCAAAAATAATGTTGATAACGGCTCCAGGCTGCCTGAGCCAGCATTGGCGTAACCATAAGGGAAATCCGCAATAAAAAGAGC
>CALWRE010000199.1 GCA_944383835.1 uncultured Lachnospiraceae bacterium
TCGTTGGCCCCGGTCTGCAGCACGTCCGCAATCGTTCCCAGTTCCCGGCCGTCATCGCCCACCACGCGCAGGCCGATCAGATCGCCGATATAGTATTCTCTCTCGCCCAGAGGCTGGGCGTTTTCTCTCGTCACCATTAAATCGCCGCCCTTGCAGGCCTGTATGTCCTCGATGCGGTCGATTCCTTCAAATTTTAAAATCGCAAACTGTTTAAAAAACTTAACGCCTTCCACCCGCAGCGCCAGCCGTTCGCCCCGGGGCGTAACCAGGATCACGTCCTCCAGCTGCAAAAAGCGCTCCAGCGAATCCGTAGTGGGATACACCTTTACTTCGCCCCGTATCCCATGGGTGGAGGCGATTACGCCTACCCGCAATAAGTCTTCCATCCTTCTCTCCTAAAAAAGCCGCCCCATACCAGTACTCCGGCGGGGCGGCCTTACGGGAAACCATTTACTGAATTTCCAAAACCACTTTTTTGTCGTCCTTGGATGCAGCCGCTTTGACCACGGAGCGAATCGCCTTGGCAATACGTCCCTGCTTTCCGATTACTTTACCCATATCGGAAGGCGCGACCTTTAACTCCACGACAATTTCCTTCTCATTTTCTTTTTCCGTCACCACCACTGCGTCCGGATCGTCAACCAGTGATTTTGCAATTACTTCCACCAGTTCCTTCATAAGATCCACCTCCGCAGATTATTTTTCGATGCCGGCGATCTTCAGAAGCTTAGCCACAGTCTCAGTGGGCTGTGCGCCGGTGGCAAGCCACTTCTTGGCCAGCTCCTCATTGATCTTGATTACGCTGGGATCCTTGGTAGGATCGTAGTAACCAACCTCCTCGATGAATCTTCCATCTCTGGGGGAACGGGAATCCGCCACAACGATACGATAGAAAGGAGCCTTCTTCTGGCCCATTCTTCTCAGTCTCATCTTTACTGCCATTTTATTTTCACCTCCTTGGAATCTGTCAATATAGCAATTTATTTAAAAGGGGAAACCGAAGCCGCCTCTTTTACCTTTTTTGCCCGTCATCTGCTTCATCATCTGCTTCATCTGGTCAAACTGCTTGAGCAGACGGTTCACATCCTGCACCTGGACGCCGGCGCCCTTGGCGATCCGGATCTTGCGGGAAGGATTGATGACCTTGGGGTTACGCCGTTCTGCCGGCGTCATGGACAGGATAATCGCCTCCGTCTTTTTCAGGGGCTTTTCATCCACCTCCTGCCCTTTCATCTTGCGGTTCAGGCCGGGGATCATATTGATCACGTCGCCGATGCCGCCCAGCTTTTTCATCTGCTGCATGGAATCCAGGAAGTCGTTGAAGTCAAACTCGTTTTTCTTCATCTTCCTGCTGAGCTCTTCGCCCTTGCTTGCATCGAACTCGGCCTCGGCCTTTTCAATCAGCGTCAGGATATCGCCCATGCCTAAGATGCGGGAGGCCATACGGTCCGGATAGAAAGGCTCCAGGTCGCTGAGCTTTTCACCCATACCGGCGAACAAAATCGGCTTGCCGGTCACATAGCGGATGGACAGGGCCGCGCCGCCTCTGGTGTCGCCGTCTAACTTCGTCAGGATCACGCCGTCGATGCCCACCTTCTCGTCAAAGGAGCTGGCCGCATTGACCGCATCCTGACCGGTCATGGCGTCCACCACCAGGATCGTCTGATGGACGGTCACCGCCTCTTTGATCGCCTGCAGCTCCGCCATCATATCCTCGTCGATATGCAGACGGCCGGCGGTATCGAGGATGACGACGTTATTGCTGTTCTTTGCCGCATGCTCCAGCGCCGCTTTCGCTATATTCACCGGGCTGTGCTTGTCTCCCATGGAAAACACGGGCACGCCCTGCTTTTCACCGTTTTTCTTTAACTGGTCGATGGCCGCCGGACGGTAAACATCGCAGGCAACCAACAGAGGCCTGCGCCCTCTGGATTTCAGCTTGCCGGCCAGCTTCGCCGTGGTCGTCGTCTTACCTGCGCCCTGCAGGCCTACCATCATGATGACCGTAATCTCCGAAGCAGGCCGCAGGGAAAGCTCCACGGCCTGGCCGCCCATCAGGCGCACCAGCTCTTCATTGACGATTTTGATCACCATCTGGCCCGGCGTCAGGCTGTTCATAACCTCCTGGCCCACGGCCCTCTCTTCCACAGCCTTGACAAACTGCTTGACCACCTTAAAATTGACGTCCGCCTCCAGGAGGGCCATCCGCACCTCCTTAAGCGCTGCCTTTACATCCGCTTCGCTTAAGCGTCCCTTGCCGCGCAGGTTCTTGAATATATTCTGAAGTTTATCGGATAGGCTTTCAAATGCCATATTGCGTCTCCTTTCCCTGCCGGCTACAATGTCTCCAGGATTCCGTCGCAGGCCTTCACAATCTCGCTCCAGCTCTCCTCGTCCCTTTGCAGAGCCAGACGGCGGATCCTCTCCACCTGCTTCTTCGTCTCCGAGAACTTATGAATCAAATGCAGCTTCTCCTCATAATCCTCCATCAGCCGGTCGCAGCGGCGGATCAAATCGTGAACCCCCTGCCGGCTGATTCCCTCCTCCTCGGCGATCTCGCTGAGGGAAAGGTCGCCAAACACCGCGTCCTCATAAAGCTTGCGCTGATGGCTGTTGAGCAATTCTCCGTAGAAATCATACAAAAGTGTCTGTCTGACGATCTTCTCCATTTCATTCACCTTGGCTATCATACAGGAAAAAAGATGGGCTGTCAAGTGTTTTTTCTTGACACATGCAAGCAAAAATTTCTTGAGTAACATACATTGGCATCGCCCTCCTTTCCTTCTTGGTCCGGAGGGTTTGCCCCTCCGATAATGGGAGGGTAGGCCGCCTTTATGTGCTCTGGTTTTCCCGTAACACAAATATAACACATCTGGGCCTGATATGCAAGATGGAGAGAACTGAAATTCTCCAGCACTCTCCATCTCATACTTTCTTTTAATTCCTTTACATGATATCCCTTTATATGGTATCTATCCCTTTACATAATATCGTAAAGCTCCTCATACTTCTTCGCCGAAGTCTTCCAGGAGAAGTCCTTGCGCATGGCCCGCTCCACGATCTTGTTCCAGTCGCGTTTCTTATCATAGAAAATCTGCTCTGCGTAGCGGATGGTGTTTAGCATCTCATGGGCGTTATAATTGGCGAAGGAGAAGCCGGTGCCCGTCTTTTCATATTCGTTGTAGGGCTCCACCGTATCCTTCAGGCCGCCGGTCTCCCGCACAATCGGAACCGTGCCGTAGCGCAGGCTCATCAGCTGGCTCAGGCCGCAGGGCTCGAACAGCGACGGCATCAGAAATGCATCGCAGGACGCATAGATCTTATGGGACATAGCCTCATTGTAGCAGATCATGGCGGAAACCGTATCGCCATACTTCCAGTCATAATGGCGGAACATATTCTCATACCGGGTGTCGCCGGTACCCAGGACTACCAGCTGGACGGCGTCGGAACACAGCTCGTCCATCACGCACTGAATCAGGTCGAAGCCCTTTTGATCTGTGAGCCGGGAAACAATTCCGATCATCATAACCTTGGGATCGTCGCGCAGCCCCAGCTCCTTTTGCAGGGCAATCTTGTTCTTTACCTTATCGCGGCGGAAGGTGTCTGCCGTGTAGCGGCGCTCAATCATCTTATCCGTCGCAGGATTATATACCTCGTAATCGATGCCGTTGACAATGCCCCGCAGCTGTCCGGAACGGGCCCGCATCAGTCCGTCCAGGCGCTCCCCGTAAAACGGCGTCTGGATTTCCCGCGCATAGGTTTCGCTGACCGTAGTGATATAATCCGCGTAGACCAGCCCGCCCTTTAACATGTTGCCGTTCTTATAGTGCTCCAGCTTGTCCGGCGTAAAATAGTAATCGCTGAGCTCGGACAGTCTCTGGATGGTCTTCACATCCCAGACGCCCTGGAATTTCAGATTATGTATGGTCATGACCGTCTTAATTCCCCGGTAAAACTCTCCGCCGGCGAATTTATCCTTCAGATGAACCGGGATCAGGCCGGTCTGCCAGTCATGGCAGTGAATGATATCGGGGCGGAAATCCACAACCGGAAGAATGGAGAGGGCCGCTTTGCAGAAGAAGGCAAACTTCTCCAGATCATAAAACATATCGGTATAGGGGGCGGGGCCGGAGAAATATTCTTCATTATCCACAAAATAATAATGAATGCCCTGATAATCCATTTCCATGATGCCGACATAGCGGTCTCTTCCATTATAATTCATATAAAAATGAGTCCTGTACTGCATCTGGCTGCGATAAGTCTCCGGGATGCAGGTGTAATCCGGAATAATAACGCGCACGTCGAATTTTTCTTTATCAAAATACTTCGGCAGCGAACCAACCACATCTGCTAATCCCCCGGTTTTTACAAAGGGGACGCATTCTGATGCAATAAAGCAAACCTTTTTCATGAGTGTTTCCTCCCATTGGCAATGTTTCGTGGCTGGGGTTTTCCCCGCAGTCACTATAAACCTGACTATAGTATACAAGATATCGCGGCAAGTGAAAAGACTTTTTTAGCGATTTTTCCTATTTTCCAATCTTATTTTATCCGCAACCAGGGCGATAAACTCGGAATTTGTCGGTTTTCCCTTGCCGGTATTAATCGTATAGCCGAATAATTCTTCGATGGTTTCCAGCCTGCCCCTGGTCCAGGCCACCTCAATGGCATGGCGGATGGCCCTTTCCACACGGCTGGCCGTGGTCTGGTATTTCTTCGCTATCTCCGGATAGAGGACCTTGGTCACCGAATTCAAAAGGCCTATGTCCCTCACCGACATACAGATGGCCTCGCGCAGATATTGATAGCCTTTGATATGGGCCGGCACACCTACCTCGTGAATTAAATCCGTCACAATTTCCTCTAACTCCTCCTGCGGCAGCTGATCCGCCCGCCACGGCTCCCCCTGATGCCGGTGCCGGCCGGCGTTTTCCGTCTCTCTTTTTTCCTCCGGTCGTATCACTCTCTCGTTGCGCCGGGCTATGAGATTTCTTTCGGTGGGGATTCCTCTGAGGGTTTTAATCCGCCGGGCCAGATTGTCTTGGTCGAAGGGCTTGAGCATATAATAAGCCGCGCCCAGGCGAAAAGCGCTCTCGGTTATCCTCGCTTCCCCAATCGAGGAAATAACAATAAAATCGGGACATTTTCCGATATCCGGATCCTTATGTATCTTATCCATTAACGACAGTCCGTCTAATTTCGGCAGGATCAGATCCAGAATGACAATATCCGGTCTCTGCTCTTTTACAATCTGGTACAGCGCTTTCCCATCCGCCGCCTTTCCCACAATCTCAAACTCTTCTTCCTGCCTTAATCCCTCGTCGATCAAATGCATCATCTCTTCGTTATCTTCGGCAATCGCTACGTTTAATTTTGACATAAGCCCTTCACATGAACCGCCGCAGGCACGGCGGCCATACCTCCCCTTTCTGACAGATTTGCAATTTTCCCTCTAAAACCTGAGCAAAATCGCCTCGCACGTCCGTTTTACGAGCCGCAAAAAAGATTATAGCAAATCGTTGTCAAAAACCAAGGATATCCCATCGCGTTTCCTCTCCCTTTTTCCTGGAGCTTTCCCCCGGATTGGATAGTTTTCGACAATTCTTCGGCCATTTTTCCAAAAAGGCGGCCCGAATCCGCTCTCATTTTGTTGAGGAGAGGAGATGGAATTTTCTTACTTCTTTCTGGTTTTTTCAAAAAAAAGAAGCCTTGAAGGCTTCTTACAGGGCTGCAATATTTTCCAGTCATTCTGTTACTTGCTCTTCCATCTCCAGATAAATTAGCGTTACCTTCATATAGCTCAGCCCTCTCCGGATCAGTTTCTCCGCTTCGCGGACCGCACGGCTTTTCGACCTGTTTTTATTCCAGAATGCATGATCGATGGGATCCTCCACCCCCTCCCGTACAGAATACAGGACGCCCCTTCCTGTCGGGCCAGCTCCCTTTATTTCTCCCCGATACGCAACGCCCTCTCCCGGCGCAGTGTATATCTCAAGCAAGCCATTGGAATCATCCATAGTGTTTTTCCTCCACTTGCCGAAATAAATCACTTGGGAAGAACCGTCGAAAGTCCCGCAAAAACGACCCGTCCCTTCCATAACTCCTTCTCCCCCAGATGTACCCCTCCATTCTCCGCGATATTCGCCCCCATGCGGAAACCGAATCCATACCTGTCCCTTGGGTACGCCGGCAGCAAACACGTCTTCCAGTACCGCGCCTCCGAGCAAACGCAGCATGCCTTTCCCCGCAGCACGAAAATCCTCTATCTCCCCCTCATAGAATGCTCCGTTTTTGTAAGAAATTTTCCCTTTGCCGACAACCTTTCCTTCCTGCCAGTTTGCCGTCAATACACTTCCATCCGCAGATACATACTTTCCTTCTCCATCCCA
>CALWRE010000200.1 GCA_944383835.1 uncultured Lachnospiraceae bacterium
CGTACATATATTCGACAATACAAAACGAAAAGTAAAAAGTGGAGGAAAGAAGAATGAAACGAAGTATAAGAACCTGCGCCGTTTGTCTGACGCTCGTCCTGCTTTTGTCCGCCCTGACCGGATGCAGCTCGGGCCGGGCTTTTGAGCCTACGGGAAATGGCCTTTATGTCTCCCGGGACGGGGTGATCAGCACCGCCTTCATCGTGGACGTGGATGAGTCCTACTACAGCGAAGAGGATATGCGCACCTTCTGCGAGACCGAGGTATCGGAGTTTAATGCGTCCCAGGGAGCCAGCGCCACGGCCTATCAGGACAATGCGGCGGAGGACGAAACCCTGCCGGTGGCGATTGAAAGCTTTACCTACGGCGACCAGGCCCAGCTGATTTTAACCTACGCCTCGACCGACGCTTACCTGGCCTTCAATGCGGACGATCCCGCCAGCGCTACGGCCCTGATGTATGCGGAGGCGCAGAATACGGTGGGCATGCCGGAAATTTCCCTGGTGTCCGTGGAGGACGGCTCCCGCGTAGCTGCCGGCTCCGTGGTGGGAGACGACAGGCTGAAGATTTTGATGGTGGAAGGGGCTGTGAACGTGCAGGTTCAGGGCCGCCTGGTCTACACCTCTGAAAATGTGACGGTGACCGGAGAGGATACGGCGACCACGTCGGCGGACGGCTCTTCCTATCTGGTATTCCGCTGAGAAAATTAAGCGCGGCGTCCCAAAGTCATGCCTGCCTGCGCAGGGCGCAGTCCGCATGACCTTTTGACGCTTGCATCTTTATATCATTACATATCTGCAAAAAAGTGAGGAGCGGTCTATTTATGGAAAAGACGATGGAAAAAATCGTAGCATTGGCAAAGTCCAGGGGATTTGTGTACCCCGGCTCGGAGATTTACGGAGGCTTAGCGAATACCTGGGATTATGGAAACCTGGGCGTGGAGCTGAAAAATAATGTGAAAAAGGCGTGGTGGCAGAAGTTTGTCCAGGAGTCTCCCTATAACGTGGGCGTGGACTGCGCGATCCTGATGAATCCGCAGACCTGGGTGGCCTCCGGCCATCTGGGCGGTTTTTCCGATCCTCTGATGGACTGCCGGGAATGCCATGAGAGATTCCGCGCCGACCAGCTGATTGAAAACTACGCAAAGGAAAAGGGCATCACCCTGGAGTCCAGCGTGGATGGCTGGAGCCAGGAGGAGATGAAGGATTTCATCGAGAAAAACAATGTGCCCTGCCCCAGCTGCGGCAAGCACAATTTCACCGATATCCGCCAGTTTAATCTGATGTTCAAGACCTTCCAGGGCGTCACCGAGGATGCGAAGAATACGGTGTACCTGCGTCCGGAGACGGCCCAGGGCATTTTCGTTAATTTTAAAAACGTACAGCGGACCTCCCGCAAGAAGATTCCTTTTGGAATTGCGCAGATCGGCAAATCCTTCCGTAATGAGATCACCCCCGGCAACTTTACCTTCCGCACCAGGGAGTTTGAGCAGATGGAGTTGGAGTTCTTCTGCGAGCCCGGCACGGATCTGGAGTGGTTCCAGTATTGGAGAGGCTTCTGCCGCGACTGGCTGATCTCCTTAGGGATCAAGGAGGAGGAGATGCGGCTGCGGGATCATGATCCGGCGGAGCTTGCCTTCTACTCCAAGGGAACGACGGATATCGAGTTCCTCTTCCCCATTGGCTGGGGTGAGCTGTGGGGAATCGCTGACCGCACCGATTACGACCTGACCCGTCATCAGGAGACCTCCGGCCAGGATCTGTCCTATTTCGACGACGAGAAGGGCGAGCGCTACGTGCCCTATGTGATCGAGCCTTCGCTGGGGGCGGACCGGGTGACCCTGGCCTTCCTCTGCGCCGCTTACGACGAGGAGGAACTGGAGGGAGGCGACATGCGCACGGTTCTGCACTTCCATCCGGCCATTGCTCCGGTGAAGATCGGCGTGCTGCCTCTGTCCAAGAAGCTTTCGGAGGGGGCCTATCAGATCTATACGGAGCTGTGCAAGTATTATAACTGAGAATACGACGACCGCGGCAACATCGGCAAGCGTTACCGCCGCCAGGACGAGATCGGTACGCCCTTCTGCGTGACCTACGACTTCGATTCGGAAAACGATCAGGCGGTGACGGTGCGCGACCGCGACTCCATGGAGCAGGTGCGGGTGCCCATTGCCCAGCTCAAATCTTATTTTGAAGATAAAATGCGTTTTTAAGCGAGAGCAGAGGAGGAAATGTATTGAGTAAAATTGTTCAGCTCATTCCCTCGCGGTTCGAGGCAGTTCCGCAGGAGAACGGCGACTGCTGGTTTCGGGACGGCCGTTATAGGATATTGGATTTGGATGGAAATGTAATCACGGTTTCTTCGTCCCAGGAGGAGGGAGAAAAGAGAGAGGGAAAGCTTTCCATCACAGCGGACACGGAATTTTCCATCTGCGATCTGGAGCCGGAGGTGATTATGCCGGTATCCTGCACCTACAAAGAATTCCGCGAGCACTGGAGCCCGGAAAAGGAGTACGATCTGTACTGCTCCGTGGAGAACGGAATGCCCCAGCTATACTGCATCAATGAGTACAGGGCAGACGACCAGACCTTCCGCCCGCTGGAGGAGGGAAAACTGGGGTGGCTGTACTATAATATATCTTTTACTTCGGTCCGTGACCGGGTTCGGCTGACGCCAATCGAGGTTTTGCCGGAGAAGGAGTATCAGGAGAAGGAAGAGGAGGACGGGATTGCCGTTTGGCACAGAGAGGACGGGCTCGTCCTGCTCCGCTACGGCAAGCTGGAGCGCCTGGCGTCCCTGCAGCCCGATACCCGCTATTATGTGATGACGGCGGAGGGCGGCCTGCGCCTCGACCGGGAAAACCTGGACGGTTATTTCGACGGCGAAACGGTTTTCCGGGTGATCGTGGAGGAAGACAGGGCGGTCTGCGTGATCTGCTATCAGGTGTCCAGATAAATCATCCGGATGAATGGGATAGCCAAATGGGGCCCAATGGGACAGATGCATGTAAAAAGGACGTTCTCTCTGGCCGTACTGCCAGCGGGAGCGTCCTTTTGCTGTGAACCGTCGTAAGCTTATGAGCCGTATCTGTTACGCACATCCGTTACGCGCATTTATTACGTGCATCCGTGCATCCATTACGCGCATCTCTTTCTCAGCCTGCGGAAACGGATTCCTGGTAAGCGTTGTAAGCGCCGGAAAGCTCCTCCGGCACGATCTCTTCGCGGATCCGGGATCAGTCGATTTCGCTCTCGGCCACAATGCTCACATAGACCACATTGGGCATGCAGACGATGGGAATAATCGTGCCGGGCTCGATGACGCCCTGGTAGACGCAGACCTGGTCCGGACAGTTGGCGGACTGCATGGAGACGCCTCCGTTTTCAATATGGATCACATTCTGGCCGTGCTCCCCGTCGCCCTCGCTGGCATAGATGTTTTCAAAGGTGTAGTCGCCGTCGGCTTCGATGGAAATCAGCTGTTCCACCCGGTTGTTCACTTCCACCTGGACGTAGTAGCCGGCCCCCTCGCTTTCGACCGTGTCCGGGTCGAAGCTGTTTCGGAGGGTAAAATAGAGGAAGATGCCGATGATGACGACGGCCAGAACCGCCAGCAGGATCAGGTCGTTTTTCCAGTTGTGCTTCTTTTCGGTTTCGGTATTTTCTGTCTTTTTTGCAGTCATTGTGTCTATCCTTCCTTTTCTTAAAATAAGCAGACAAAGGGCTGAAACTGTGGTAGAATGATGCCAGGGCCCAAAGGGGGCCTGGCCATTACAGATTCTTCTGGTAGATGATCCACAGCCCTCGAAGCAGAAGCCCGTCGTCCAGATGGATTTCCCGCCGGCAGTGCGGAATCACGAAGCGTGCGAGGCCGCCGGTGGCCACCACCGTCGCGGTCTGCCCCAGCTCCTCCTCCATCCGGCTGATCATGCCGTCGATCATCGCGGCGTTGCCATAGATGGAGCCGCTCTTCATGCAGTCGATGGTGTTCTTGCCGATGACCCGCCCCGGCGTACCCAGGCCGATCCGCGTCAGCTGGGCGGTACGGCTGACCAGGGAGTCTAAGGACACCTGCAGGCCGGGGATAATAACGCCGCCGATATAGCTGCCGAAGCTGTCTACCACGGTCATCGTGGTGGCAGTGCCCATATCGATGATGATAAGGGGCGTGGGATAATCCCGGACGGCAGCCACGGCCGCCGCGATCAGGTCGGCGCCGACCGAGGCAGGGTTGTCCATCTTGATATTGAGGCCGGTGCGGATACCCGGTCCCACCAGCAGAACCTCGCGCCCCAGCACTTTTTCCAGAGCCAGCTTCACCGTGGTGGACAGGGGAGGGACAACGGAGGAGATAATGCCTCCCTCCAAGTCGTCTCGGGTCACTCCGTAGAGCTCCAGCACGTTTTTTAAATCGAGGGCGTATTCCAGCTCTGTTTTCAGCGGATCGGTGCGCAGCCTCTCCACAAAGAGGGTTTTCTGCTCGTCAATGCAGCCGATCACAATATTCGTGTTGCCTATATCAAGCGCTAGGATCATGGGTGTATTCCTTTCCCCGGTAACCTGGTCCGGTCATGATTTCTCAGCGATTATAGCATACTATTTTCAGAAGTACAATCCAAAAAACTCCGGGGGAGAGAAAACGTCACAAAATTATCACAAATGGAGGGAACCATGTTATTAAAAGGAAAAACAGTTGTCCTGGCAGTCAGCGGCAGCATTGCGGCCTACAAAAGTGCGGGCCTGGCCCGCAGCTTAAAGAAACTGGGAGCGGATGTCCAGGTCCTGATGACGAAAAACGCCACGTATTTTATCAATCCCATCACCTTTGAATCCCTGACCGGGACAAAGTGCCTGATCGACACCTTCGACCGGAATTTTGAATTCAGCGTAGAGCATGTGGCCCTGGCGAAACGGGCGGACCTGGTGCTCCTTGCCCCGGCCTCGGCCAATGTAATCGGAAAGATTGTCGCCGGCATCGCCGACGATATGCTGACCACGACGATCATGGCCTGCACCTGCCATAAGATTATCGCTCCGGCCATGAACCACAATATGTATCACAACCCGATTGTGCAGGACAACCTGCGCCGCCTGGCCAGCTACGGCTATGAGATCATCGCGCCGGGCCACGGGATGCTGGCCAATGGAGACGAGGGGGACGGGCGGATGCCGGAGGAGGAGCTGTTAATCGAGGCGGTGCTGCGCCAGCTGGCAGCGCCCAAGGATCTGGCCGGGAAAAAGGTGCTGGTGACCGCCGGCCCCACCAGGGAGGCCATCGATCCGGTTCGATTTATCACCAACCATTCCACCGGCCGCATGGGCTACGGGACGGCCGTGGCCGCGATGCGCCGGGGGGCGGAGGTCACCCTTATCAGCGGGCCGACAGCCTTGAAGCCCCCTTATTTCGTGGAGACCGTGCCGGTGGTCTCGGCCCAGGAGATGTACCAGGCGGTGATGGAGAGGGCGTCGGAAGCCGATTTTATCATTATGACGGCGGCGGTGGCGGACTATCGGCCGGAGACGGCGGCAGCGGAAAAGATTAAAAAGAGCGAGGGGCCTGCCGTCCTGCCTTTGACGCGGACGGAGGATATTCTGGGGGCCCTGGGCAAAAACCGCCGTCCGGGCCAGGTGATCTGCGGCTTTTCGATGGAGACCGAGGATTTGATCGCCCATTCCCAGGAAAAGCTGATCCGCAAAAACGCAGACATAATCGCGGCCAACAGCCTCCGCGAGGAAGGGGCTGGCTTTGGCACGGAGACCAACCGAATCACGCTGATTACAAGGGATAAGACGGAGGAACTGCCTCTGATGAAGAAAGAGGAGGCCGCAAACCTTATCCTGGACCGGATGCTCGCCCTTTCGCAGAAGGAATAAGCTTGTATTTGCCGGTCAAATGTGATACATTCAATCATGCAAGTTTGAGATACAGGAGGAGATAGCTTTGCCAGGCAATACGCTTATGGAAGAAATAAAGAGAAGAAGGACTTTCGCCATCATATCCCACCCGGACGCGGGCAAGACCACGCTGACCGAAAAGTTCCTTCTCTACGGAGGAGCCATCAATCTGGCCGGTTCGGTCAAGGGGCGCAAGGCGGCCCGCCATGCCGTGTCGGACTGGATGGAGATTGAGAAGGAGAGAGGAATTTCCGTTACCTCTTCGGTGATGCAGTTCCAGTACGACGGCTACTGCATCAATATCCTGGATACGCCGGGCCACCAGGATTTCTCGGAGGATACCTACCGGACGCTGATGGCGGCGGACTCGGCGGTGATGGTGATCGACGCTTCCAAGGGCGTCGAGGCCCAGACCATCAAGCTGTTCAAGGTCTGCGTGATGCGGGGAATCCCGATCTTTACCTTTATCAATAAGATGGATCGGGAGGCCAACGATCCCTTTGACCTGATGGACGATATCGAAAATGTGCTGGGAATCACTACCTGCCCGATCAACTGGCCCATCGGCTGCGGCAAAAATTTCAAGGGGGTATACAACCGGGATACGAAGACCATTACCACCTTCACCGCGGCGATGAACGGCCAGAAGGAGATCGCCTCCCGTGAGGTGCCGGCAGACAGCGATGAGGCGGTGGAGATGGTCAGTCGGGATTATTACGACCAGCTGCAGGAAGAAATCGAGCTTCTGGACGGGGCCGGAGAAACCTTTGATATGGACGAGGTGCGGGCCGGCCAGATATCGCCGGTATTTTTCGGCTCCGCCCTTACGAACTTCGGCGTGGAGACCTTTTTGAAGCATTTTCTGAAGATGACGACCTCGCCCCTGCCCCGGAAATCGGATATTGGGCTGATTGATCCCTTCCGCCCGGATTTTTCCGCCTTTGTCTTTAAGATTCAGGCCAATATGAACAAGGCCCACCGGGACCGCATCGCCTTTATGCGGATTACCTCCGGCCGTTTTGAGGCGGGGATGGAGGTCAACCATGTGCAGGGCGGCAAAAAAATCCGTTTAAGCCAGCCCCAGCAGATGATGGCCCAGGACCGCAAGATCGTGGAGGAGGCCTACGCCGGGGATATCATCGGCGTCTTTGATCCGGGCGTCTTTTCCATCGGCGATACCCTGTGCACCGGAAATGAAAAATTCCGCTTCGAGGGAATTCCCACCTTCGCCCCGGAGCACTTTGCCAGGGTGCGGCAGATGGATACGATGAAGCGCAAGCAGTTTGTCAAGGGCATCACCCAGATTGCCCAGGAGGGAGCCATCCAGATTTTCCAGGAGTTCAACACCGGCATGGAGGAGATCATCGTCGGCGTCGTGGGCGTTCTGCAGTTCGACGTTTTGCTCTATCGCCTGAAAAACGAGTATAACGTGGAAGTAAAGCTGGAAAACCTGCCTTACGAATATATCCGCTGGATTGAAAATAAGGATGAGATCGATGTGAATAAGATTCAGGGCACCTCCGATATGAAGCGGATCAAGGATTTGAAGGATAACCCCCTGCTTTTGTTTGTCAACAGCTGGAGCGTGGGGATGGTGCTGGAGAGGAATCCGGGACTGAAACTATCTGAGTTTGGAAAAGAATAAGAAAGCATGAAGAACCATAAAGAAGCATCTACAGGAGGACAAGACGATGGCGGAGCTTTTGTTTCTGAAACCGGTATTTAAGGAAGTGGTCTGGGGCGGGGATGCGCTGCGCACCCGCTTTGGCTACGATATCCCCAGCGATCACACCGGCGAGTGCTGGGCGGTCAGCGGCCACAAAAACGGCGACTGCCGGATCCGGGGCGGAGCCTGGGACGGCTATACCCTGGGACAGCTGTGGAGGGAGCATCGGGAGCTCTTTGGCGGGGCCAAAGGGGATCAGTTTCCGATCCTGGTCAAAATCATTGACGCACGCCAGGACTTGAGCATCCAGGTCCATCCCGACGACGCCTATGCGAGGGAGCACGAAAACGGCTCCCTGGGCAAGACCGAGTGCTGGTATATCCTCGACTGCGAGCCGGGGACCGAGATCATCATCGGCCACAATGCTTCTACCAAGGAAGAATTAAAGCAGATGATCGAGGAAGGGCGCTGGCAGGAGCTTTTGCGGATCTATCCCATCCGCCGCGGCGACTTCTTCCAGATCGAGCCGGGGACGCTTCACGCCATTAAGGGCGGTACCCTGCTCATCGAGACGCAGCAGAGCAGCGACGTGACCTACCGCGTTTACGATTACGGCCGGCTACAGGACGGAAAGCCCAGGCCCCTCCATCTGGCCCAGAGCCTGGAGGTAATCAACTGCCCGGA
>CALWRE010000201.1 GCA_944383835.1 uncultured Lachnospiraceae bacterium
AGCTAATCAGACGCGGGTCCATCTTACACCGATAAATCTTTTCCGTCCGGGCCATGCGGCCCTAGCGGGTTATGCGGTATTAGCAGCCATTTCTAGCTGTTATCCCCCTGTGTAAGGCAGGTTACCCACGCGTTACTCACCCGTCCGCCGCTCAGTCAATCCGCAATCCATCCGAAAACTTCATGCGGAGTGCTTCGCTCGACTTGCATGTGTTAAGCACGCCGCCAGCGTTCATCCTGAGCCAGGATCAAACTCTCGAATTAAAGTTTGTCTGGTCCGAATAAACCCTTGGCTTATTCTTTCCGTTTTTACCTTTTAGGTTTTGTTCCAAAAATTCTTTAAAAGAATCTTCGGGGTTGGAATATACTGTTTTGTTGTCAAGGTGCTTGATTTTGTTTTGTTGTCTCTCAGAGGCAACTTTGATATTCTATCATATCAACTGCGATCTGTCAACAACTTTTTTAATTTTATTTTTCCCTTTTCTTTTTGATGAAAGGGCTTTAATTATACCATTTTTCATTCCTTCTGTCAATCTATTTTTCTATTTACCAAAAAATATGACCAAGGGTGAAAAATGAGCGGAGAAAGAGGGATTTGAACCCTCGCGCCGGTTGCCCGACCTACACCCTTAGCAGGGGCGCCTCTTCGGCCTCTTGAGTATTTCTCCGAATAGATTTAACGCTATTTAATTAAATGCGCCCTCAAGCGCATATTAGATTATAACGAATCATAATGCTATTGTCAACGGAAATCTGTAAAAAAAATCACTTTTTTTTGCGGCGTTTTTTACGGACGTTTTACAATCGAAAACCTTCCCGGAATCCTGTCTTTTGAATGCCTGCCGGCGTTAAAGCCGGCAGACATTCTCTTTATTCATTCTCTTTATTGATTTTATTTTCAGCCTTCCGTCTGCATATCGTTGTCGTGGGGCTCTTCCCGTACCTTGGCAATGCTGGCTACCCGGATATCTTTATTATCATCGTGATCCAGGCTGATCAGCTTCACGCCGGAGGTGATCCGTCCCAGCATGGAAATTCCGGATACGGCGGTGCGGATAATGATCCCTTCCGTCGTGATGATCATAATATCCTGATCCTCGTTAACCGCCTTTACTCCCACAATATAGCCGGTCTTATTGTTGATCTTGTAGCACTTGACTCCCTTTCCGCCTCGAAGCTGCGGGGCGAATTCCTCCATGCCGGTTCTCTTGCCCATTCCGTTTTCGGAAACAATGAGAAGAGCTTCGCCCTGGGAATCCAGCTGCATGCCGACGACCTCATCCTGGCCGACGAGTTTCATGCCGATTACTCCCATCGAAGAGCGGCCGGTGGGACGGACGTCCGTCTCATGGAAACGTATGCACTGGCCTTCCCTGGATACCATCAGAATATCCTTTGTATTATCGGTGGTCTTCACTTCAATCAGCTCGTCCCCATCCCGCAGGTTGATGGCTGTCAGCCCCACTTTGCGGATATTTGAAAACTCCTGAACCGAAGTTTTCTTAACCATGCCGTATTTGGTGGCCATGAACAGATATTTATCCTCGTCGTATTCCCGGATCGGAATCATCGCGGTAATCTTCTCGCCCGGCGCTATCTGCAGAAGGTTGACGATCGCCACCCCTCTGGAAGTGCGGTTGGACTCCGGAATCTCATAGGTTTTCAGCCGGTAAACCTTTCCGCGGTTGGTGAAGAACATCAGATAATGATGATTGGTGGTCATCATCAGCTCGGCGATGAAATCGTCCTCCAGGGTCTGCATTCCCTTGATGCCCTTGCCGCCCCGGTTCTGGCTGCGGAAATTGCTCACGGACATTCTCTTGATATAGCCGAGATTGGTCATGGCAATGATCGTATTCTCATCGGGAATCAGATCTTCCACCGAGATCTCGCTGTCGTCATGGCTGATGATCGTTCTTCTTTCGTCCCCGTATTTCGCGGAGATAATCATAATTTCTTCCCGGATAACGCCCAGCAGCTTCTTCACATCGGCCAGGATTGCCTTCAGCTCCTCTATCTTTTCCTGCAGCTCCTTGTACTCCGCCTCCAGCTTTTCTCTTTCCAAACCGGTAAGAGTACGGATACGCATATCCACAATAGCCTGTGCCTGGGGATCGCTCAGGCCAAAGCGCTCCATCAATCTCTGCTTACTGATCTGCACGGTCTGGGAAGAACGGACAATGCTGATTACCTCATCGATATTGTCCAGGGCAATCAGCAGGCCCTCCAAGATATGGGCCCTCTCCTCCGCCTTATTCAGATCGTATTTTGTCCTTCTGGTCACGACCTCCTTCTGGTGATCCAGATAGTAGGAGAGCATTTCCTTCAGGTTCATGACCTTGGGCTCCTGATTGACCAGGGCCAGCATAATCACGCCGAAGCTGTCCTGCAGCTGGGTATGCTTTAGCAGCTGATTGAGCATGATATTGGGATTCACATCCCGGCGCAGCTCGATGCTGATGCGCATGCCGCTGCGGTCCGACTCGTCTCTGAGATCGGTGATGCCGTCCAGCTTTTTATCCTTCACCAGCTCGGCAATCTTTTCGATCAGCCTGGCCTTGTTGACCAGGTAGGGAAGCTCGGTCACCACAATCCGGTTTTTTCCGCCGGCCATGGGCTCGATATTGGTAATGGCACGAACCTTGATCTTTCCCCGTCCGGTCCGGTACGCCTCTTCGATGCCGGAACGGCCCAGAATCTGCGCCCCGGTCGGGAAATCGGGCCCTTTTACGATCTGCATCAGCTCTTCGATATCGGTGTCCCTATCGTAAATCACCTGGTTGTCGATGATTTTTACCACCGCGTCGATAACCTCCCGCAGATTGTGCGGGGGGATATTGGTCGCCATGCCGACGGCAATTCCCGTCGTACCGTTGACCAAAAGGTTCGGAAAACGGGCCGGAAGCACGACAGGCTCCTTCTCCGTATCATCGAAATTTGGAGTGAAATTTACTGTATCTTTATTGATGTCAGCTAACATCTCCATGGAGATCTTGCTTAAGCGGGCCTCGGTATAACGCATGGCCGCCGCTCCGTCTCCGTCCACGGAACCAAAGTTGCCGTGACCGTCCACCAGCGGATAGCGCATAGACCAGTCCTGGGCCATATTGACCAGGGCTCCATAGATGGAACTGTCCCCATGGGGGTGATATTTACCCATGGTATCACCGACGATACGGGCGCATTTGCGGTGCGGCTTGTCCGGACCATTGTTCAGCTCGATCATCGAATACAGGACTCTTCTCTGCACCGGCTTCAGTCCGTCTCTCACATCCGGCAGGGCACGGGCGGCAATGACGCTCATGGCATAGTCGATGTAAGATTCTTCCATGGTCTTTTTCAGGTCCACGTCATGAATCTGATCAAAAATTTTATCATCCATTGAATCATTCCTCCGCTATTCGTTAAATATCCAGGTTCTGGACGAATTTCGCATTTGCCTCGATGAATTCCCTTCTCGGTTCCACCTTATCGCCCATCAGGATGGTGAAGGTCAAATCGATTTCCTGCTCCGTTTCATCGTCGATCACCACACGCTTTAAGACGCGGCGCTCCGGATCCATCGTAGTCTCCCAAAGCTGCTCGGAATCCATCTCGCCCAGACCTTTATAACGCTGGATCTTGTTGTTTCCGTCCCGGCCGATTTCATTCATCAGCTGGGTCATTTCCTCCTCACTGTAGGCATACCAGATCTTTTTATTCTTTTCGATCTTGTACAGGGGCGGCTGGGCCAGATATACATAGCCCTGGCGAATCAGCTCCGGCATGAAGCGATAGAGGAAGGTCAGCATCAGCGTACTGATATGGGCCCCGTCCACGTCGGCGTCGGTCATGATGATGATCTTATGGTAGCGCAGCTTCGTAATATCGAAATCCTCATGGATTCCTGTGCCAAAGGCGGTGATCATCGCCTTGATCTCTGCGTTGGAGAATACCTTGTCCGCCCTGGCCTTTTCCACGTTCAGGATTTTTCCCCGGAGGGGAAGGATGGCCTGGGTGGCACGGGAGCGGGCCGTCTTGGCGGAGCCGCCGGCGGAGTCTCCCTCTACGATGAAGATCTCGCAGTTCTCCGGATTCTTGTCGGAACAGTCGGCCAGCTTTCCCGGCAGGCTCATTCCCTCCAGGGCTGTCTTTCTGCGGGTTAAGTCCCTGGCCTTGCGGGCCGCCGCCCTGGCTCTCTGGGCCAGGATCGCCTTATCCAGGATTTGCTTGGCTACGTTGGGGTTCTGTTCCAGGAAATAGACCAGCTGCTCGCTTACCACGCTGTCCACGGCGCTTCGCGCCTCGCTGTTTCCCAATTTCTGCTTGGTCTGGCCTTCAAACTGCGGGTCCTCGATCTTAATGCTGATGATGGCCGTCATTCCCTCGCGGATATCGTCGCCCGACAGATTTTCCTCGCTGTCCTTCAAAAGCTTATTCTTGCGGGCATAGTCGTTGAAAATCTTGGTCAGGGCGCTGCGAAAACCAGCCAGATGGGTGCCGCCCTCCGGCGTGATGATATTGTTGACGAAGCTGTAGATGCTTTCATTGTAGGAATCGTTGTGCTGGATAGCCACCTCGACGTAGATATTATTGCGGGTTCCCTCGCAGTAGATCACCTGGGGATAAAGCTCGGTTTTCCCCTTGTTCAGATAGGTGACGAACTCCTTGATTCCGCCCTCATAGTGGAACTCGTCCTCATGATTCGGATCTCTGGTATCCTCCAGATGGATTTTCAGCCCCTTCGTCAGGAAAGCCGTCTCCCGCAGGCGGGTGCGCAGGGTATCGTAGTCAAAGACCACCTGGTCGAAAATCTGGTCGTCGGGCAGGAAGGTAACCTGGGAACCATGGTCGTTTTTGCGGCAGGTGCCGATCTGCTCCAGTTTGGAGACCACCTTTCCCCTCTCATAGCGCTGCCGATAAACCTTTCCGTCCCGGCGCACCTCCACCTCCAGCCAGGTGGAAAGGGCATTGACGACGGAAGCGCCCACGCCATGCAGGCCGCCGGAGACCTTATAGGCTCCTCCCCCGAATTTTCCGCCGGCATGGAGCTGGGTGAATATTACCTCCACAGCGGGGACTCCCATCTTCGGATGGATATCAATGGGCATTCCTCTTCCATTGTCCTTTACGGTAACGGAATTATCCGAATGGATGGTCACATCGATGTGGTCGCAGAATCCCGCCAGGGATTCATCCACGGAATTATCGACAATCTCATAAACCAGGTGATGAAGGCCCCTGGAAGAGGTGCTGCCGATATACATTCCTGGTCTTTTCCGGACTGCTTCCAGCCCTTCCAGGACTTGAATCTGACTTGCACTGTATTCCGAATTCATTTTTTTCCCTCCTGAAAGTTCAATTCTCGCTGACTATATTTCCACTGGTTATTTTAAAAATCTTATTGAGCGGAAAACGATCGGTTACAAACGAATCCACACCGGTACAGGTGAGAAGAGTCTGCACCCCGTCGATACTGTCCAAAAGTTTTTTCTGGCGGCTGCCGTCCAGTTCCGACAGCACATCGTCCAAAAGAAGGACGGGACTGTCCCCGGTTTTTTTCCGGACAATCTCAATCTCCGATAGTTTCAGAGAGAGGGCGGCCGTCCTCTGCTGCCCCTGGGAGCCGAAGGTGCGGATATCCATCCCATCTACGCTTAGGCCCAAGTCGTCCCGGTGGGGACCGGTCAGGCTTACTCTGGCCTTTATATCTCTGGCTCGGTTCTTCGCAAGGCTTTCTTCAAATTCTTCGGCTGTAACCGAAGGCTCATAGAAAATATCTATTTTTTCCCTTTCCCCGGTGATGCTGTCATGGACAGGTATAAGGATTTTTTTCAGCTCCTCGATAAATTTCTGGCGGCTCTTTATAATTTCCGCACCGAAGCGGACCATCTGCATATCCCATATCTGCAGGGTATCCAGATAGTCGTCCCGGCTGTCCAGCTCTTTTAACAGCTTGTTTCTCTGCATGACCACACGGCTGTAATGTGAGAGATTGCTCATGTATATTTTATCCAGCTGGCACAGCTCCATATCGATAAATTTTCTTCTCTGGGAAGGCCCTTCTTTGATGATGTTTAAATCTTCCGGAGAAAAGAATATCACATTGGCGATGCCGAACAGCTCGCCGAGACGGCGCAGAGGGACGCCGTTGACTGCGATTCCCTTGGCCCGGTTTTTCTTCAGATGCATATCGACCCGGTCGGTGATGCCCCGTTTTTCCACAAAATATTTGATATGGGCCTCTTCTTCCCCAAAACGGATCATTTCTCTGTCTTTTCCCGCCCGGTGGGAGCGGGCCGTGGCCCCCACGTAGACAGCCTCTAAGATATTGGTCTTGCCCTGGGCGTTATCCCCATAGAGGATATTGATCCCCTCGGAAAAATCGATATGAGCATTCACGTAATTACGAAAATTCTGCAGTTCCAGGGAACGAATTATCATAAAAGCACCCGCTTATTTTTTAATTTGAATGGTTTCGCCGGAAAAAGAAACGATATCCCCATCGTAGAGCTTGCGGCCCCGGCGCTCTTCCCTTTCTCCGTTTACTTCCACCTCGCCGGAGGCAATATGGATCTTGGCCTCCACGCCGGAATCCACAAGACCGGCTGCCTTTAACGCCTGTCCCAGTTTTATATAGTCTTCACGAAGCGTAATGGTTTTCATTTTTCCTCCCGTCAGCCGCGGTTAAAATTCACCGGCAGGATCAAGTAAATATAGTTTTCTTCCGCATCGCGGATAAAGCAGGGCGCTTTGGAATTAACCATGTAGATATCCACGGTCTCATCATCTATGACGCGAAGGGAGTCGATCAAAAATTTCGGGTTGAAGGCAATCATGATATCCTTGCCCTGTTTATTGACTAGGATCTCTTCCTTCATCGTGCCGATGGCAGAGGTCAGGTTCATCTGCAGAATCTGATCCTGCAGGTCCAGGATAATCGGCTTTTTGTCATTTTCACGGACAAGGAGGACGGATCTTTCGATGGAATCCAGGAAATCCTTCTTGTTGATGCTCATCTTCGTCTCGTAGTCGCTGGAGAGCATCTGGCTGACCCGGAAGTACTCGCCCTCGATTAAGCGGGACACCACCTGGGTGCGCTCGAATTCAAAGAGGATGTGATTGCGTCCGAAGAAAATCAGCACCTCCTTGTCTGAGTCGCCGGATAAGATTTTGCTGACTTCGCTCAGCGTCTTTCCGGGGACGACAACTTTCTGATCCGCATAGGAATCCCGCAGAGTTACCTTGCGGATGGAAATCCGATGGCCGTCCAGAGAGGTTACCTTCAATTCATTTTCGTGAACTTCAAAGAGTTCGCCTGTCATCAGCTTATTGACATCGCCGGGGGCGATGGAAAAGATGGTCTGGCGGATAATTTCTTTCAGTGTAAATTGGGAGATGCTGATATAGGCATCCTTTTCAATGGTGGGAAGATAGGAAAATTCCTCCGCCGGTTTGCCTGCAATCTTAAAATCGGCCTTTTCGCAGGTGATGGAGACGCGCAGGTTTTCGTCCGCTTCCACCAGGACTTCGCTGTCAGGAAGTCTGCGGATAATCTCAGAAAAAAGCTTTGCGTCTATGGCGATTCTTCCTCGTTCCAAAATGGAGCCGTCGATGGTCGTTTCGATTCCCAGTTCCATGTCGTTGGCCGTCAATCGGATTTCGTCTCCCGTCGCATCGATCAGAATGCACTCAAGGATAGACATGGTCGTTTTAGCAGGGACGGCCTTTAATACGATATTGATGCCATTTAAAAGATTGGATTTTTCAAATGACAGTTTCATAGTAGAAATCTCCTTTCTTTCAGCGGAAACCGGTGGATAACTTTCGGGGTTCGAGGAAACCTGAAAGCCGCCGGCCCCTTGAAGTGAATATATAGGTTAAGTTCAGCCGTAATCATAATAGGGGCTGTGTATATGTGTAAAAGTCTTAAAACCCCAGCGTTTATCAGGCGCATCCCGCTGGGATAAGCCGGTGAAAAGTAGTTGTATAAGCTTTGCATAAGTGAAGGCTTTTCAACAGCCGGTTAAACTGTAAAGATTAACCAATTTTTTATGCACAGAGAATAAACTGCCGTTCCACAGGGATATTCACGTAAAATTGTGGATAACTTTAAGAGGGGTTGATCTTTTTCCTTAAGATATCCACCGTGTTTCGCAGGGCCTCATCCTTCTCCAGGGAATCCTTTACCTTATCGATTCCATGGATGATGGTTGTATGGTCTCTTCCGCCCATGCATTTTCCGATGAGGGCGAGGGGAACCGTGGTCATATCGCGGCAGAGATACATGGCAATCTGCCTGGGGTAGACGATCTCCTTGTTTCTTTTGGAAGAGATCAGGTCCTCGGCTTTGAGGCCGAAATGGTCGGCCACGATGGAGATAATTCCTTCGGGGGTGATTTCCCTGCTCTGCTCCGGGGAAATCATATCCTTCAGGGCCTCCTCCGCTAAGGCAATATCGATGGTCCGCTTATTGTCCAGCTTGGATAGGGCGACGACCTTCGTCAGAGCCCCTTCCAGCTCACGGATATTGGACTTAATGTTGTTGGCGATATATTTGATGACTTCATTATCGATATTATAGCCTTCCAGTTCCTCTTTCTTCCTTAGTATAGCCATCCTGGTTTCATAGTCGGGAGCCTGGATGTCCACGGTCAGACCCCACTCGAAACGGGAGACCAGCCGGTCCTCCAGGTTGACCAGATCCTTGGGCGACCGGTCGCTGGAGATGATAATCTGCTTTTTGGCCTCGTGGAGGGTATTGAAGGTATGGAAGAATTCTTCGACCGTACTTTCCTTGCCCTGGATGAACTGAATATCGTCGATCAGCAGGATATCGTTGTTGCGGTATTTGTCGCGGAAATCCGTGGTCGTCTTATTGCGGATGGAGTCGATCAGCTCATTGGTAAATTTCTCGCTGGTGACGTACATTACTCGGGTGGAGGGGTCATTTTTCAGAATAAAATTGGCGATGGAGTGCATCAGGTGGGTTTTGCCCAGTCCCACTCCTCCGTATATAAATAAAGGATTGTACACCTCCGCCGGAGATTCGGCCACGGCCAGGCAGGCCGCGTGGGCCATCTTGTTATTGGAGCCAACCACGAAGGTATCAAAGGTATACTTCGGGTTAAGGTTTACATTCTGGGTGGAGGTATAGGCCGAGGCATCCTTCTTGGACGCAGAGGCGCTTAAGGCGGCGCTGTCCTCCGGAGAGATGAAGGTGACGGCGCAGGCATAGCCGGTCACCTCTTCGATGGAAACCTGCAGCATGCGGGTATATCTCTTGCGAAGATAATTCAGGGTAGCGCTCTCCGGAACCATAATGGTCACCTCATTATGATCCGCAGCAACTACCTTCAAGGGCAGGAGCCAAGTCTTGAAGGAAACATCCAATATATCAAATTCTTCTTTCATTGCATTCAGGATCTTGTCCCAATTGTTCTGGATCGTCTCAAGCATCGTTTTTATCCCCGCAGTTCGTAAAAATAAGTATGGCGCATTCAGGTTTCACCGTACAAGAAAATAAGCTGGCACCGGATTGGAGCAACCTTCGGCCAGCCATATTCATTTATATGATAACAAAAATGCTCGCAGTTTTCAATCTAAAACTTTAAGAATGTGGATAAATTTCTTCGCAAGGGGGGGTCAGAGGAGTTTTCCACGGGATGTGAATAAGTTTTTCCCACCAAAAAGCCAGGAAAACAGGTAAAAAGAGAGAGGGTTTTCTATTTTATCAACAAGTTATACACATTTTGTGGATAAATTGTTGATAGCCTGTTGAAAGCAGGTGGAAGAAGGGGGATAAAAAAGGCTGGAAAAAAGCTTGACGAATCAAGGCTTTTTCCCTATAATTAACGTGATATTCTGATATGGAGGACAGAGTCTGCTTTGTCCTCATATTATACGCGGAAAGGAGGGCCTGCACAATGAAAATGACATTTCAGCCTAAGACCAGACAGAGAGCGAAGGTTCATGGTTTCAGAAAGAGAATGAGCACTGCCAACGGCAGAAAAGTTCTGGCTGCCAGAAGAGCAAAAGGAAGAAAGCAGTTATCCGCCTAAGGCCGCAGCTACTGTGGCCTTTTGTCTTCTTCTCCGCAGCCTGACCCTTTCGTCGGGTTTATTTTATCCGGAGTGTGGACGAAAGAATGAAGCAGGAATTTTATCTGAAAAAAAACAGTGACTTTCAGGATGTCTATCGTCATGGACGGTCTTTCGCCAACAGGCTGCTCGTAATGTACGTCCTGCCTAACCAGGGAAGCACATCTTCGCGAATTGGCATTTCCGTGAGCAAGAAAGTGGGAAACAGCGTAATCCGGCATCGGGTCAAAAGGCTGATCCGGGAAAGTCACCGACTGAACCGCCAAAAAATCGCAGGCGGTTTTGACATCGTAGTAATTGCCAGAAACGAGGCAAAGAACAGGGATTACTGGGATATGGAAAAGGCATTTATGAACCTGATTGCCTTGCATCGCCTTACAGTGAGGGAGTTGGAATGAAGAAAATACTGATCGCCATGATTCAGTTTTACCGCCGGTATCTGTCCGGTATGAAGAGATATACCCACTGTATCTATACGCCCACGTGTTCGCAGTATGCGCTGGAGGCGATTGAAAAATATGGGGCTTTAAAGGGTTCCTGGCTTGCTTTTAAAAGAATTTTAAGATGCAACCCTTTTGCAAAGGGCGGCTACGATCCTGTTCCGTAGGAAGAGAGGTACTTCATTGAATCTGATTTTATTGACAAAGAGCACAACCCCGGTTATCGGGTGGATTGCATCCCTTTTTGGCTATGTTATGGAGTTTATCTATAATGTAACCAACAGCCTATTTGGAATTGAAAATATAGGTCTTTCGATCATTGTATTTACCATCCTGGTAAACGTGGCGATGATTCCTCTTTTGCTCAAGCAGCAAAAGAGCATGAAAATCAACAATCTCATTCAGCCTGAGATTAAAGCGATTCAGAACAAATATAAGGGAAAAACGGATCAGAAATCTCAGATCCGCATGCAGGCTGAAACGCAGGCTGTTTACGACAAGTACGGCGCTTCGATGACCGGCGGCTGCCTGACCAGCTTAATCAGCCTTCCGATCATGTTAGGCATCTACCGTATTGTTTTAAACATGCCGGCTTACATCCGATCTTTCCAGGTTTATTTTACCAATGTAACCTCCCAGATTCAGCAGCAGGCCGATTATGTTACGAAGCTAGCCGATCTGGCCAGCGCCAACGCCATTACCGGCGATCTGACTCAGACCAATATCCTGGTGGATCTCTTATTTAAGTTCGAGGGATCCGAGTGGAGCCAGCTGGCGGAAATCTTTCCGAACATATCCGGCGTGATTGCGGAAAACTCCCAGAAAATTATGGATGTGCTGAGCTTTGGCCCCATTAACCTGATGGAGAGCCCCGGCTTTCGTCTGTCCTGGGCTCTGCTCATCCCGATTTTGGCAGGCCTTACCCAGTGGCTGAGCACGAAGATGATGAATACCGCCACCCGGAGGAAGGACGATAAGGGAAGAGAAGAGGATCCGATGGCCGCTTCGATGAACACGATGAATATCATGTTCCCCCTGATGAGCGTATTTTTCTGCTTCACCTTCCCCTGCTATATCGGTATTTACTGGGTAGCCAACAGCGCGTCCCGTATCCCGATTCAGCTTCTGGTCAATAAAATCGTGGCCAAGGAAAACGTGGACGACATCGTTCGTCAGAATATTGAGAAGAAAAACAAGAAGAGGGCGAAAAAAGGCCTGCCTCCCCTCAGTGAAAAGACGGTGGAGAAAAATATTGAGGATCTGGAGAGAAAGCTGCAGGTTCAGAGCAGTTCTTCTTCCACGGCAAGCCGTTATGCCACTTCTTCTTTGCGGGCCAAGGCGGACGCCGGCAAGCAGGTGAACAATACGGAATATTACAACAGCCGTGCCGCGAAGCCGGGAAGTATGGCCGCCAAGGCAAATATGGTGAAGGAATATAACGAGAAGAACAAGAAATAAGCGGGGGTGTCAGCATGAAGGAATATTTGGAATTTTCTGCTAAGACAGTGGATGAAGCCATTACAAAAGCTCTGCTTGAATTAGGTATTTCCAGCGACCGCCTGGAATATGAGATAAAAGAAAAAGGAAGCACGGGAATTCTGGGTATCTTTACGAAGCCTGCCGTAATCCGTGTGGTGAAGCCTTCTGAGGATGAAGACGATTTATTGCTGCGGGCTCCCATAAAGGAGGAGAAGAAAGAAGCTCCCGTAAAAAAAGAAGCTTCGGTAAATAAAGAGGCTTCCGTCAAAAAAGAAACTCCGGTCAAAAAGGAAACGAAGGAAACCGCGGTGAAGAAGGAAAAGCCGGAAAAGCTGGAAAAGCCGGCAAAAGAGGCGGCTTCCCCGGTAAAGGAAGAGGAGCCTTCCTCGCCTGCAGACGAAAATCTGGATCCTGCCCTTTTAATGTCGAAGGTGGAGAATTTCCTCTCCGGCATGTTTCAGGCCATGCAGATGGAGGTTCAGATTGACATAAGCTTCGACGGTGCTGAAAAGACGGTGAACGTCAATTTAATCGGCGACGATATGGGCGTCCTCATCGGCAAGAGGGGACAGACGCTGGATTCCATTCAGTATCTGTGCAGCCTGGTGGTCAATAAGGGTGAGAATGAGTATATCCGGGTTAAGGTAGATACGGAGAATTATCGGGAGAGAAGAAAGGAAACCCTGGAAACCCTGGCTAAGAATATTTCTTATAAGGTAAAGAGAACCAAGAGGCCGGTTTCCCTGGAACCGATGAATCCTTATGAGCGCCGGATCATTCATGCCGCCCTGCAGAATGATAAGTATGTGGTGACCAGGAGCGAGGGCGTGGAGCCTTACCGCCATATTGTAATCTCTCCTAAGAATACCAGATACGGCTCCAGAAAATAACCGAAGATTTATGGATAAGTAAAAAAAGAGATTCTTCGAGATCCTCGGGGAATCTCTTTTTTAAAAGGAGGACCGCTAGAGATGAGCGAAAAGACGATAGCTGCCATATCTACTGCTTTGGGCAGTTCCGGAATTGGCATCGTACGTATAAGCGGGGAGAAAGCGATTGCGGTGGCGGACCGGGTATTTCGGTTGCCATCCGGCAGGAAGCTTGCCGGCTGCAAAAGCCATACGATTCATTATGGATATGTATATGACGGGGAGCAGATGATCGATGAGGTTCTCGCCCTGCTGATGCGGGGGCCTAAGAGTTTCACCACAGAGGATACGGTGGAGCTGCACTGCCATGGCGGGGTTTTTGTGGTGAAAAGGGTGCTGGATACGGTGCTGCGAAATGGGGCCCAGCCGGCGGAGCCAGGGGAATTTACCAAGAGGGCTTTCCTGGGGGGACGGATCGATCTCTCCCAGGCGGAAGCGGTAATGGAACTGATACAGTCGCAGAATGAATATGCCCTGAAGGCCTCCGTGCGTCAGTTAAAGGGCGACGTCTCGGATAAAATTCGGGAGCTTCGGGGGGAGATTCTGCACGAGCTGGCTTTTATAGAAGCGGCCCTGGATGATCCGGAGCATTATTTTCTGGATGGATACGGGGAAAATATGCTGGTCTTTGCTGAAAATATGGAAAAAGAATTAACGGCTCTGATTGATTCCTTTGAAAATGGAAGGCAGATGGTGGAGGGAATTAAGACGGTAATCGTAGGAAAGCCAAATGCCGGAAAATCCTCGATTTTGAATCTTCTTACGGGGGAAGAGAGGGCCATTGTCACCGATATAGCTGGTACGACGCGGGATGTGCTGGAGGAAAATATCATCCTGGACGGAATCAATCTGCGTCTGCTGGATACGGCCGGAATCCGCGACACCTCGGATCCGGTGGAAAGCATCGGGGTGGGCAGGGCATGGACCCATATACAGGATGCGGATCTGATCTTGTATGTGGCGGATTCTTCCTCTGGTATCGACGAAAACGACCGGAAGATAATAAGAGAGTTAGATCCAAAGAAGACAATCGTACTGGTCAATAAGACGGATTTGGATGAAATAAGCGATATTCAAATAAATGGAATTTACAAAAAGATAAAAGAGATTATGGATGATTTCCCCTTAATTCCTTTCTCAGCCAGGACAGGGACTGGTTTGGGCAAACTGAAGGAGAGGATAAAGGAAATGTTCTTTGTCGGCCGCATTTCCTTTAACGATCAGATTTATATTACCAATGCCCGCCATAAGAAACTGCTGGATGAGGCCAGGGAGAGTATCCGGCTGGTGAAAGACAGTGCGGAAAATGGGGTCTCGGAAGATCTCTATTCCATCGACTTAATGGACTCCTATGAAAAGCTGGGTCTTATTCTGGGAGAAGAGGTGGAGGATGATTTGGTCGACGAAATATTCCGCAGCTTTTGTATGGGAAAATAATAGAAGATCTCCACGGGAAAAGGTGGATAAACAGATTTCAATGGGGATAAAAAATAGAAAAATGTCTGAAATAGTGGAAAAATACGATGTAATAGTAGTGGGCGCCGGTCATGCCGGCTGCGAGGCGGCTCTGGCGGCAGCCAGGCTGGGAATGGAAACGATTGTTTTTACGGTCAGTGTGGATAATATTGCCCTGATGCCCTGCAACCCGAATATCGGGGGAAGTTCAAAAGGGCATTTGGTCCGAGAGCTGGACGCCCTGGGCGGCGAGATGGGAAAAAATATTGATAAGACTTTTATTCAGTCCAAGATGCTCAATGCCTCCAAAGGCCCTGCCGTACATTCCCTGCGTGCCCAGGCGGATAAACAGGAATATACCCGGCAGATGCGGATGACGATGGAAAACACAGATCATCTGACAATTCGTCAGGCCGAGGTTGCAGAACTTCTCACCTCTTCCGAAGGGATGGAGGATGGCGTAAAAAAAACAGTGGGAGTCAAAACCGTATCCGGCGCCGTTTACCAGGCGGAGGCAGTGATTTTAGCCACCGGCGTATATTTGAATGCCCGCTGCATTTACGGGGAGGTAAGCCAGTATACGGGGCCCAATGGATTGCAGGCGGCCAATCATCTGACGGAATCTTTATTGCAGCAGGGAATATCGATTCGACGGTTTAAGACGGGAACGCCGGCCAGGGTAGACAGGCGTTCGATTGATTTTTCCAAGATGGAAGAGCAGTTTGGAGATGAGAGGGTCGTGCCTTTTTCCTTTGCCACCGATCCGGAGACGGTACAGATCGAGCAGGATTCCTGCTGGCTCACTTATACGAATGAAAAGACCCATCAGATTATTCGGGAGAATTTATCCAGGTCCCCTCTTTTCTCCGGGGTGATCGAGGGGACGGGGCCGCGCTACTGTCCTTCCATCGAAGATAAGGTGGTAAAATTTCCGGATAAGGATCGGCACCAGGTATTTGTGGAGCCGGAGGGAAGATATACCAATGAAATGTATCTGGGGGGAATGTCCAGTTCCTTGCCGGAAGACGTCCAGTATGCAATGTACCGGACGGTTCCTGGCCTGGAAAATGTAAAGATTGTACGGAATGCCTATGCGATCGAGTATGACTGCATCGATCCCAATCAGCTCTATGCTTCTCTGGAATTTAAAACGATCAAGGGCTTATTTGGAGCGGGACAGATAAATGGAAGCTCTGGTTATGAGGAAGCTGCGGTGCAGGGCCTGATGGCAGGGATAAATGCCGCCAGAAAAATACAGAAAAAAGAAAGGATCGTCTTAGATCGTTCTCAAGCATATATCGGCGTATTGATCGATGATTTGGTGACAAAGGAAAATAAGGAGCCATACCGAATGATGACCTCCCGGGCAGAATATCGTCTGCTTCTGCGCCAGGACAATGCGGATCAAAGGCTTACTCCGATTGGTTATGAGATCGGCTTAATTGATGAAGAGAGATATCAGAAACTGTTAAAAAAACAGGAGCAGATTGAAGAAGAATTGAAACGGCTGGAGCATTCTTCGGTCGGTACTTCGGAAAAAGTGCAGCGTTTTCTTCAGTCCCACGGCAGTACCCTTTTAAAGAGCGGCATCAGTCTGGCGGAGCTAATCCGGAGGCCCGAATTGTCCTATGAAATACTTGCTCCGATTGATGAAGGCAGGCCGGCCTTGAGCCGCGAGGTAGAAGAGCAGGTTAATATTTCAATCAAATATGCCGGTTATATTCAGAGGCAGAACCAGCAGGTCAAGCAGTTTAAAAAATTAGAAAATAAAAAGATAGAGCCGGGATTGGATTATACGCAGATAAAGGGGCTGCGAAAAGAGGCAATGCAGAAACTAGGTCTCTACCGCCCGACGTCCGTCGGCCAGGCCTCCCGTATTTCAGGGGTATCTCCGGCTGATATCTCCGTACTGCTGGTTTATATGGAACAGCAGAAGAGAAATAGATCGATGTAAAGAGAAAAATGTTTCACGTGAAACATTCACGTGAAACAGTGCGGAGGAAATATATTGTGGAAGGATATGTGATCGAAGCAAGAAAAAAAATTGAAGCTGCTTTTGAAGGGCTGCATCTTAAAATATCGGATGAACAGGCAGACAAATTCTATCAATACTATCGTCTGCTGATTGAATGGAATGAAAAAATAAATCTAACGGCCATAACGGACTTCAATCAGGTATTGCTGAAACATTTTATTGACAGCTGCGCCCTATGCAGGGTCATGGATTTATCGGAAGAGAATACCCTTATCGATGTTGGGACAGGGGCAGGCTTTCCCGGCCTGCCGCTGAAAATAGTATTTCCTCATTTAAATGTCACTCTTTTGGATTCCTTGAATAAAAGAATATCCTTTTTGAACCATGTGATAAAGGAGTTGGCTTTGGAGAATGTTGAAACTGTTCATGGGAGGGCGGAAGAAATAGGTCGTCAGGCTAGATACAGGGAAAATTATGACCTATGTGTTTCCCGCGCGGTGGCAAGTCTCACGGTGCTGATGGAATATTGTGTTCCCTTTGTAAAAATAGGCGGTCTGTTTGTCTCCTATAAGTCTGGGGAGATCGATGAGGAGACGGAGCAGGCGCAGCGGGCAGAGGAGATTCTGCGCTGTCAAATCGATTCCATTCAGAAAATTACCTTGCCGGAAAGCGATGTGCTCCGTTCTTTTGTCATGGTAAAAAAGAAAGATGTATTGGAAAATAAATATCCGAGACGAGCCGGGCTTCCTTCCAAAAAACCACTGTAATGTTTCACGTGAAACAAAAAAAAGTCTGTATAATTTCCTTTGTCCGTGTTATAATGTTCATATTGGCGATAGAGGATCGACATTAGAAAACGAATATAGAAAGGATGGTAGCCTTTGAAAAGAAAAAGTCATCCCATTAGGAATATATCGATGGTATTCGGTACGGCTTTGGTATTGATAGAAGCCTTTAATCGTATGGTT
Source organism: uncultured Lachnospiraceae bacterium (assembly GCA_944383835.1). Lineage (GTDB taxonomy): Bacteria > Bacillota > Clostridia > Lachnospirales > Lachnospiraceae > RGIG7193. Next base: position 17,325 of record CALWRE010000201.1, read on the forward strand.
TTCCGGCTGATAAACGAAAGGCAATCCCTATCCTGTAAAGATGGAGACTTCCATGACTTTCGTCGGGGAAGATTTTTTTATAAGAAGAAAGAGTGTGGGCAGGATAACGGAGGAGAAGTGATTTTGCTTCTTCATCGGCTGTCTCCGGCTGTCAGTGCGGATTCCTGTGAGGAACTGGCCCGGCAGCTGTCCAAAAAAAGAACCGTATATACGATGGATTTTTTGGGATGCGGCCGTTCGGATAAGCCGCCGGTTACTTATGTAAACTTTCTTTATGTTTTGCAGATAACTGAGATGATAGAAGAGGTTATCGGCCGCCCGGTTCACTTGGTAGCGGAGGGAAACAGCGCGTCTATCGCTGTGGCTGCTGCCAAATATAATCCGGAGAGCATCCGACGGCTTACTTTGCTGAATCCTGCGAGTCAGGAGGAAGAAAAGCAGCTGCCGGAGACAAAAAGCCGTATTGCCAAGAAGCTGATCGAATGCCCCGTTATCGGGACCTTCCTTTATCACATTACGTTTGCAAAAAGCGGGGCGGCCCATATGGGCGGGGAGACAGCCAGATATCTCTATGCAAGTATAATTGGACGCTATACCAATTATGATGTGGAATGGATGCTGAAGGAGATGAATATCCCGGTGAAGACTGTGAGGAATATGGAATGGGGAGAATAATCGCTATCGCAAATCAGAAGGGCGGGGTGGGGAAAACCACGACTGCCATCAACCTTTCCGCATGTCTGGCGGAAGCGGGCTGCCATGTGCTGGTTATTGATATTGATCCGCAGGGGAATACCACCAGCGGATTGGGAGTGGAAAAACAGCGCCTGGACCGGACGGTATATGAGATGATGATCGGAGATTGTGAGATGGAGGACTGCCTGATTCATGATCTGTTTGATAATCTGGATCTGCTTCCTTCCAACGTGAATCTGTCCGGAGCGGAGATCGAGCTGATCGGCATAGAACGAAAGGAATTTATTCTCAAAAATTCGATCCGGGATCTGAAGGAGAGGTACGACTTTATTTTGATCGACTGTCCTCCCTCCCTCAATATGCTGACAGTAAATGCTCTTACGGCGGCCGACACGGTGCTGGTGCCGATTCAATGCGAGTTTTATGCGCTGGAAGGATTGAGCCAGCTGATACATACGATCAATTTGGTAAAAAAGAGGCTGAATCCGGAGCTGGACATCGAGGGCGTCGTCTTTACAATGTATGACGCCAGGACAAATCTTTCGCTTCAGGTAGTGGAGAATGTAAAAAGCAATCTGCGGCAGAATGTATATAAAACCATTATTCCGCGAAATGTCCGTCTGGCCGAGGCGCCCAGCCATGGACTGCCGATCAATATATACGACAGCCGGTCGGCAGGGGCGGAAAGCTACCGTCTTCTGGCAAAAGAAGTGATCGAGCACGGATATCAGAAGGATTGAGCGGCTGCTCGCATTTGCAGGAAAGTATAGAAGGGATAGGGTATTGTATGGCAGCGAACAGAAAAAGAGGCGGCCTGGGGAAAGGCTTGGACTCCTTGATTCCCAGTTTTGACCTGGAAGAAGAAAAGGAAGCAGGCGGAGGGCAAGGTTCCCCCTTGATGATGGATATTCATAAAATTGAGCCCAACCGGGAACAGCCCCGCAAGATATTTGACGAGGATTCTCTGGCTGAGCTGGCGGATTCCATTCGGCAGTATGGGATTCTGCAGCCTCTGCTTGTCAAAAAGCAGGAGGATTATTATGCGATAATTGCCGGAGAGAGAAGGTGGAGGGCTGCCAGGCTGGCAGGCGTAAAGGAAGTTCCGGTGATTATAAAGGATTTGGATCGTCAGGAGAGCATGGAGATTGCTCTGATTGAAAATATCCAGAGACAGGATCTGAATCCGGTGGAGGAAGCCAGAGCCTATCAGATGCTGATCCAGGAGTTTGGGCTGAAGCATGAGGATTTGGCGGAGAGAGTAGGAAAAAGCCGTACTGCCATCACCAATTCCATGCGTCTTTTAAAGCTGGATGAGGGAGTGCTGGATATGCTGATCCGCGGGGAGCTGACCCAGGGACATGCCAGAGCCCTGCTGGCCCTTGAGGACAAGGAAAAGCAGCTCCAGGCAGCACAGACAATTATTGACAAAAATTTAAGCGTCCGCGACGTGGAAAAACTGGTGAAAGAACTGTTGAATCCCCCGGTTAAAAAGGAGAAGGAGCCTCTTCCCGGACAGTCCGTCTATAAGGATATAGAAAAGAAGCTGAAAGACCGGCTGGGAACCAAGGTGAGCATCAGCCGTAAAAATGAAAATCAGGGAAAAATTGAGATTTCCTATTATTCTGTGGATGAATTGGAAAGAATAATAGAAATATTGGAAAAAACACAGTAGGAGGAAAATACTAGAACATGAATAACAGTATGCTGAATAACCTGATCTTTGACCCGGCCTATCTGATTTTTGGATTGGCAGGCCTGGTTCTTATTCTTCTCATTCTGGTTATTGTGGGAATATTTAAGATGCGTTCCCTGTACCGGAAATACGACCGTTTTATGAGAGGAAAGGATGCGGAAAGCCTGGAGACCAGCTTCCTCAAGGTTTATGAGGATGTGGAGATGCTGAAAGAGGAGGATAAGGCCAACAAGGACGTGATCAAAGCGATTAACAAGACGCTGAAGCGTTCCTACCAGAAAACGGCAGTTGTCCGCTATGACGCCTTTCCCGGCATGGGAGGCCAGTTCAGCTTTGCAATGACCCTCCTTGACCGCAATGACAGCGGCATTCTTCTCAACTGCATTCACAGCCGGGAGAGCTGCTATCTGTATATCAAAGAAATCAATCAGGGAGAATGTTCGCTGACCCTGAGCAAAGAAGAGGCAAAAAGCCTGGAAGAGGCGAAAAATCGCCATTAACCAAAAGGTACCAAAAAAGAATCAATAAAAAGAATCAACGAAAAGAATCAACGAAAAGAATCAACGATCAGAAATGATTGCGGATAAAAAAATGAAAGAGGGAGGAACAGCAATATGTCCTATGTATCAGAAGTAATGGAACGTGTCATAGCCAAGAATCCCGGCGAACCGGAATTCCACCAGGCAGTCAAGGAAGTTCTGGATTCACTGGCTCTGGTAATTGACGCCCACGAGGAGGAGTACCGCAGCATCGGCCTTTTGGAGAGACTGACCGAGCCGGAGAGAATCATTTCCTTCCGTGTGCCTTGGGTAGACGACCAGGGAAGAGTGCAGGTAAACCGCGGCTACCGCGTACAGTTCAACAGCGCCATCGGTCCTTATAAGGGAGGACTGCGGTTCCACCCTACGGTAAACCAGGGCATCCTGAAATTCCTGGGCTTTGAGCAGGTATTTAAAAATTCCCTGACCGGCCTGCCCATCGGCGGCGGCAAAGGGGGGGCGGATTTTGACCCCAAGGGAAAGAGCGAGAGAGAGGTTATGGCCTTCTGCCAGAGCTTTATGACGGAATTATATAAGTATGTGGGAGCCGACCAGGACGTTCCTGCCGGGGATATCGGAGTAGGCGGCCGTGAGATCGGTTACCTCTATGGGCAGTACAAGAGGATTACCGGCCTGTATGAGGGCGTGCTTACCGGAAAGGGTCTTACCTACGGAGGTTCCCTGGCCAGAACCCAGGCTACCGGCTACGGCCTGGTCTATATCACCGAGGAAATGCTGAACCATAAGGGAGAGAGCCTGGCCGGCAAGACCGTGGTGATTTCCGGTTCCGGCAATGTGGCGATCTACGCGGCGGAAAAGGCTGCCGAGCTGGGAGCAAAGATTGTGGCTCTCAGCGATTCCAACGGCTATATATATGACGCCTCCGGCATCCGTCTGGATGTGGTCAAGGAGATCAAAGAGGTGCGCCGCGGCCGCATCCGTGAATATGCCGAAGAGGTTTCGGGCAGCGTTTATACCGAGGGAAGAGGGATCTGGACCATTCCCTGCGATGTGGCCCTGCCCTGCGCGACCCAGAACGAGCTGCATCTGGAAGATGCGGAAACGCTGGTAAAGAACGGCTGCACCTGCGTAGCCGAGGGCGCCAATATGCCTTCCACCACCTAGGCAACCGATTATTTTCTGGAGAAAAAAATCCTCTTTATGCCTGGCAAGGCGGCCAATGCCGGCGGCGTGGCAACCTCCGCTCTGGAGATGAGCCAGAACAGCCAGAGACTCAGCTGGACCTTTGCGGAAGTGGACAGCCGGCTGAAGAAAATCATGGTTGACATTTATGTAAAAGCGGCCGACGCGGCAGCCCGTTATGGGGTGGAAGGCAACTTTGTAGCCGGAGCGAATATCGCAGGCTTTGAGAAGGTGGCCGAAGCCATGAAGGCCCAGGGAATTGTGTAAAATAAAGTAAGAAATCGCATCGGGTAAAAAACTAAAAACCCTGAAAAGGCGCTGCCGGATTCATTTTGGCAGCGCCTTTATCAGACTTTTTTAAAGGAAAAATCACTCAGTTCAAAGTCTGTGCGGCATGGTTGGCGGCAAATTTGCCGGAGGACGTGTTAAGAAAGCGTAAATATATGATGGATTTGGGGGATGCATCTTGAAAATGCCTATTAATCTTTATATAATCTTAATGGATATCGGCTGAAGCAAGGCAGCATAAACGCGGCCTTCTGCAAGCCGGTATATACTTGTAGGGAAAAGACCGGCTGGAGCCGGTCGGGAGGAAGAAATGCAGATAATCATTGTGGGCTGCGGAAACGTGGGAGGAACGCTGGCAGAACAGCTCAGCAAGGAAGACCACAATATCACGGTTATCGACAAAAAGAGCGAGAGAGTCCGGGATGTCACAGAAAAATGTGATGTAATGGGTATCGTGGGAAACGGAGCCGTGCGCAGTGTACAGATGGAAGCCGGAGTGGAAGAGGCCGATCTTTTGATCGCTGTCACGGATTCGGACGAATTAAACCTTTTATGCTGTCTGATTGCTAAAAAAGCGGGAAAAACCTGCCAGACCATTGCTCGTGTGCGAAATCCGCATTACAGCAAAGAAGCAGCCTTTCTGAAGGATGAATTGGGACTGGCCATGGTAATCAATCCGGAACTGGCAGCGGCTTATGAGATTGCCCGTCTTTTGAAATATCCAAAAGCAATCAAGGTGGAAACCTTTGCGAAGGGGAGGGCGGAACTTCTCAAATTTCGGGTGACGGATGAAAATCCGCTGGCAAACTGTCAGCTTAAGGATATTCCTTCCAAACTTCACTGCGACGTACTGATCTGCGTGGTGGAGAGAGGGGAGGATGTGGTGATCCCGGACGGTAATTTTACCATCCGAAGCGGAGATCTAATTTCCGTAGTATCTACCTCGAAGAATATTCAGCAGTTTTTCCGAAAGCTGGGGATGACCTCGGCCCGCGTGAAAAATGCGATGATTATCGGAGGGGGGAGCACAAGCTTTTATCTGGCAAAGCAGCTGATTGCCAATGGAATTCAGGTTAAGATTGTCGAAAAGGATAAGGAGCGCTGCCGCGATTTATGCGAGCATCTCCCGGAGGCTACGATTATCATGGGAGATGGAACAGATCGCTCCCTGCTTTTGGAAGAGGGGATCGAGGACGCCCAGTCCTTTATTTCCATGACCAATATTGACGAAGAGAATATTATGCTTTCCCTGTATGCCAAGATGGTTTCGCAGGCGAAGCTGGTGACAAAGGTGCACAGGATCTCCTACAATGAACTGATTGGGCCGTTGGATCTGGGCAGCGTCATCTATCCAAAATATATTACGGCGGAAAATATCATCCGCTATGTGCGGGCCCTGTCCAATTCGATGGGAAGCAATGTGGAAACCTTGTATAAGCTGATTGAAGACAGGGCAGAGGCATTGGAATTCTATATTCGGGGTGATTCCCCGGTGGTGGGCGTTCCCCTGCAGGATCTGAACCTGAAGAGCAATATCTTGATTGCAGCCATTAATCATAATGGAACGGTTATCACACCCGGCGGCCAGAGCCGGATCTATAGAGGGGATACCGTGGTAGTCATTACGACTCGGACGGGACTTCACGATATCCGGGACATTCTGCAGGAATGAATTTCCCCTTTATATTATACATCCTATTCCGGGTAATCGAGGTGGAGGGATTATTTCTGGCTTTTCCCTGCATTACAGCCTTGATTTATCGGGAAGAAAGCGGTTGGTATTTTGCCGCGGTGATGGCGGCCTGCCTGGTTGCGGGCGCTATCGGGAAGAAATTCTTAAAGCCTAAGAGCACGATCCTCTTTGCCAAGGATGGATTGGTGGCCGTAGCTCTGTGCTGGGTGGCTGCCAGCATGGTAGGGGCCCTGCCCTTTACCCTCTCCGGGGAAATTCCTTCCTATGTGGATGCTCTCTTTGAGATGGTATCCGGCTTTACCACCACTGGCTCCAGTATTTTGACCGATGTGGAGGCCATGAGCTACTGTGCTCGTTTCTGGCGCAGCTTTGCTCACTGGCTGGGCGGCATGGGAATTTTGGTCTTTATTATGGCCATTCTGCCGCTGGGCGGCAGCTACAACATGAACTTGATGCGGGCGGAGAGTCCCGGCCCTTCGGTGGGCAAGCTGGTTCCCAAGGTGAAAAATACGGCCAAGCTTCTGTACCAGATTTATATTTTCCTGACCATTGTGATGATCATCCTTCTTCTTTTGGCAGGAATGCCTATGTTTGACACGCTGACCATCACCTTTGGCACAGCCGGTACAGGCGGCTTTGCCATTTTAAACAGCAGCTGTGCCGACTATACCACCCTGCAGCAGGCCATTATCACGGTGTTTATGATCCTGTTCGGCATCAACTTCAATGTTTACTTTCTGATCTATGCAAGGAAGGTAAAGCAGGGTCTGCGCTGTGAGGAAATGCGGGTTTATCTGGCTATTATCGCGACGGCCATTATCCTGATTTCCATCAATACCAGAGGGATGTTTACAAGCCTCTTTCAGACGGTACACCATGCGGCTTTCCAAGTGGCGTCGATTATCACGACGACAGGCTATGCCACGACGAATTTTGATCTGTGGCCGGAGTTTTCCAAGATGATTCTGGTGCTTCTGATGTTTATCGGCGCCTGCGCCGGCAGCACCGGAGGAGGGATAAAGGTGTCGCGCTGCATCGTGCTGGTGAAGTCCGTTAAAAGTGAGCTTTTTTATGCCCTGCATCCCCGCAGCGTGCATAATGTGGAACTGGAAGGACATAAGGTGGATAAGAGCATGCTCTGTTCCATAGACCGCTTCTTTTTCATGTATATCCTGATTTTTGCCTTCTCGGTATTAATCGTATCATTGGATAATTTTGACTTTATGACCAATTTTACAGCGGTGGCCACCACCATCAACAATGTAGGACCGGGACTGTCTTTAGTCGGCCCCACGGGAAATTTCCATAGGTTCTCGAATTTGTCAAAGTTTGTGATGATATTTGATATGCTGGTAGGCCGCCTGGAAGTAATACCGATGCTGGTACTGTTCTCGCCTTTTATGTGGAAGAAATAAGGAATGGCTGTCAAAGCCCCTTGTCAAAACGGTACGGCTGGGGTATAATGACCAAAAGAAGACCTGGCGGCGCAGCCGCGCTCCCTTTACAGCGCGACTTTAGGGCTGGAGACAGCAGAATGGGCGGCAACGCGGAGCTTTCGTCCCAACGCAAGGAGAAGGCTCCTTTTTTTTGGAATCCATTTTAGAAAAGCGAATTTATTTAAGAAAAACAGGAGAGAGAAAAATGCTGGACATCAAATTTGTAAGGGAAAACCCCGAGGTAGTAAAACAGAATATCCGCAATAAATTTCAGGATCAGAAGCTTCCTCTGGTAGATGAGGTGATTGCCCTGGATAAGGAAAACCGTGAGATCAAGCAGGAAGTGGAGGCTCTGCGGGCGCGCAGAAACAAGCTGTCCAAGGAGATCGGTGGTTTGATGGCGAAGGGGCAGAGGGAAGAGGCCGAGAAGGTCAAGGCCCAGGTGTCCGCCGACGCCGGCCGGGTAGATGCGCTTTCTGCCCGGGAGAAAGAGGTGGAGGAAAGAATTCATCAGATTATGATGACGATTCCCAATATCATCGACCCTTCCGTTCCGATTGGAAAAGACGACAGTGAGAACGTGGAGAGGGAGCGCTTTGGCGAGCCGGTTGTACCGGATTTCGAGATTCCCTATCATACGGAGATCATGGAGAGACTTCATGGCCTGGATTTGGACAGCGCCAGAAGGGTGGCCGGAAACGGCTTTTATTATCTGATGGGCGATATTGCCAGGCTGCATTCGGCTGTGCTTGCTTACGCCAGGGATTTTATGATTGACAGAGGCTTTACCTACTGTGTGCCTCCGTTCATGATCCGCAGCGATGTGGTGACCGGGGTTATGAGTTTTGCCGAGATGGATGCGATGATGTATAAGATCGAGGGGGAGGATCTCTATCTGATCGGTACCAGCGAGCATTCGATGATCGGAAAGTTTATCAATACGATCAATAAGGAAGAGGATCTGCCTTATACGCTGACCAGCTATTCCCCTTGCTTCCGCAAGGAGAAGGGGGCGCACGGCATCGAGGAAAGGGGCGTATATCGGATCCACCAGTTTGAGAAGCAGGAGATGATCGTTGTCTGCCGCCCGGAGGAAAGCCCTGTATGGTTTGATCGCCTGTGGCAGAACACGGTGGATCTGTTCCGCAGTCTGGATATTCCGGTGCGCACCCTGGAGTGCTGCTCCGGCGACCTGGCGGATTTGAAGGTAAAATCCGTCGATGTGGAGGCCTGGTCTCCCAGACAGAAGAAATATTTCGAGGTGGGCAGCTGCTCCAACTTGGGAGACGCCCAGGCACGCCGTCTTGGCATCCGCGTCGTCGGCGAGGGCGGGAAGAAGTATTTTGCCCATACATTGAATAACACTGTGGTAGCGCCGCCCAGAATGCTGATCGCATTTTTGGAGAATAATCTGTGTGAAGACGGCTCCGTGAAAATTCCGGAGGTTCTGCGTCCCTACATGGGCGGCAAGTCATTGATTAAATAAAGAGGAATAGAGTGCACAGATATTTACGAGCAGTCGGTTTTAGCGGGGTGGAATCCAAGCCCCAGGAGATGAAGCTGTTAAAAAGCATGGAAAAAGCCCCGCCCTACGGCGGGCCGGAGCGGTCCGCCCACGAGCATTCCTACGCGGAGCTCAAATGCGAGGTGGGGGACGGCTTTGGCGTTATTCTCCATGGATATCGCGACGCATCGGGGGTTTTCCAGAGGGAATTTTATTTTCCCTATATGGAGGGGCAGGTGGTGACGACGATGGCGGGAGGTTATGTCCGCCGTCATGGAGATAAAGAAAGCTACGCTGTCCTCTGCGAGGAATACCGCCTGGGATCTGCCCTGATTTTCTTCTTGACCAACGGCCTGAAATACAGGGAAAGGATGGAGGAGGATAAAGAAGCAGAGATTCGCAGCTTTTCCCTTACCGGCCTTTCTGTCCAGGGAAAGATTCTGCTGCCGGTGAAAAAAACGGAAAAAGAGATTGAGCGGATAAACGCCACGACCCGTGTGCATAATCAGATGCTGGAAGCGGCCAGAGAGGGAGATGAGAGGGCGATGGAAAGCCTGACGATGGAAGATATCAACCTCTACAGCCAGATATCCCGCCGGATGCTGAAGGAGGACATCTACTCCATCGTGGATTCCTGTTTTATGCCCACCGGGGTGGAGTGCGATCAGTACATGGTCATCGGCGAGATCAGCCGATGCAGGCAGGCCCAGAATTACTGGACCGGCGAAAAAATTTGGCAGCTGCAGATAAACTGCAACGGTTTGGACATGACCATCTGCATAAATGAAAAGGATCTCCTGGGCGAACCGAAGGAGGGCCGCCGCTTCAAGGGCGATATCTGGCTGCAGGGCATCGCGAGCTTCGCCGATGAGAATGGAATCTGCCGGCTGTAGGAAAAACATTATTGTATTAAAAAGAGTCTAATATGGCTCTTTTTTTTTACCAAATAAACCCATTTAATTCTTAGGATAGAGCAATAAAAAAATATTAAAAATAAAAATATCAATATTATCAAAAAAATATTGACATATGTGAATAAAAAGAATAATATAATAACAGAAAATATGGTTAGCCAAGCGGGGAAAGGAGAGCCAATGCGATATTATAATTTTCACGCACATCTTACGACAACTACTTTGGGCGAAGCTTTTGATGTGGAGCAGTTAGCAGAGGATATGAAAGCATTGGGAGTGGAGAAAGTGGGGATTTCAAACCTTCTCCTGCCAACAACAAAGAAAAAAAATGATCTGATCTACGAGGCAAAATGCAGATATCCGGAATTGATTCGAGCTTATATGTATGTGAATTTTAAAGACAGTGATATCCAGGAAGAAATCGAAAAGAGGATGGAAGATCAGCATTTTGATGGGTTTAAAATTATTACGGCTTGGGACGGTGTCCGGGCAGATCATTTTCCCCGGATTGCAAAGGTAATGGATCAAATCAGAAAGTACAAAAAGATTGTACAGATTGGTACAGGTTCTTCACATCCCCCGTTTCCCTGGATTGCGTATGCTGAAAAATATCCGGAATTAAATTTATGCTTTACCCATATTGGTTCGGAAGAGTTGGGATATAGCGTGATAAAAGCAATTCGCGATTATAAAAATATTGTTGTGGAAACGTCTCAAAATTTTATGCGCGGCCAGCTGCAGGCAGCAGTCGATGAGCTTGGTTCAGAACGGGTATGTATGGGAACAGATTGGCCTTATAAGCCGCAGTATAATGAGATACATAAATTTGAATATCTGAAACTTTCAGATAGACAAAAGGAGAATATTTACTACAAAAATGCAGCCCGTCTGTGGGGAGAGGAGGTGTAAAGGATGAGGATCGTGCTGGCATCGCACAGCGGATTGGCTAAAGCAATGCTTGAAGCAGCGGAGATGTTTCTGGGAAAGCAAGAAAATGTGGGTGTGATCGGTTTGTATCCAGGAGATTCACCGGATGATTTTGAGGACGAATTCAGAGAGGTTGTAAAATGCGGACAGGAAAAGGAGGAGTGTTTGATCTTATGCGATATTATTTCAGGAACGCCGTTTAATATCGCATCAAAAATATCTTATAAAAATGAACGAATAAAAGTAATTTACGGAATGAATCTACCGCTCATTGTGGAAGTTTTAAGCAATAGGGAAGAAATGGGGCTGGATGAATTGTGTGAGGATGCAATGTTAAAAGCTGCAGAAAGTTATGGCATCGGAAAATACTAGGAGGATAAGCTATGGTTGTAAAAGAAGCGAGGGTGGATGATCGGCTGATCCATGGTCAGGTAGTGACAACGTGGATCCAGCAGACACAGGCCAAAGCGATATTGGTGGCTGACGAGGAGGCGGCGAAGGATGAATTTCAAAAAGATATGCTTAAATTGGCCTGTCCAGCAGGAATACAGCTCATTGTGGTCGGTTTTGAAAAAGCGGCTTCACTGATTGCGCAGGATCCAACACAGTACGGGGTAATGGTAATCGTGCGTAATCCGGCAGCTGCACGGAGACTGACGGAGCTGGGATTTAAGCCGGATCACTGGACAGTGGGAAATATCACGGGAAGAAAAACAGATTTAGCAAGAAAAAAAGTCTTAAAGTATTTGCTGCCGACGGCGAAGGATGCAGAGGATATCAAAGCGATAGCAGATGCAGGCGTAAAGGTTACCGCACAGAGCGTGCCGGGGGAAAAACAGTATGACTGTGTGGCACTTCTGGAAAAAGCGGGGCTAATTTAAGGAGGAGAGGTTATGATTCAAGCATTATTGTGCGCAGTATTGGTGTGGATTGCGGAGAACGATTCCGGACAGCTTTTATCTTTTATCAGCCGTCCCATTGTATTGGGGCCTATAGCAGGATTGATCTGCGGTGACGTACAGACCGGATTGATGGTGGGAGTGGCTGTCGAGACCATGTTTTTGGCGACAGTACATGTGGGAACATCCTTTCCGCCGGATGCCTCGTTCAGTACGGTGATTGCAACCGCTTTCGCCGTAGCTGCGGGGAGTGAAGTGGGAGTAGCCGTGGCGGCAGCTCTTCCTCTGTCGGTAATCGGCCAGCTGGCTTTCTATTTGAATATGTCCGTATTCAATCAATGGGGAGCGGTTATGTATGAAAAGGCCTGTGCCAAGGACAATGAGAAAATGATGACTTTTTGGCATGTGGGGTGGTCACTTCTTATCAGTTTTGCATTATATGGGATTCCTACTTTCCTGGCAGTCTATGTATCCGGTGATATTGTGCAGTTGATTATTGATAAAATCCCGGCGCAGCTGATCAGCGGAATCAATGCAGGGGCGGGGATGCTGGCGGCTGTTGGTCTTGCCATGCTGTTGAAGGCTGTCAATGGAAAAGGGCTGTGGCCTTATCTTCTGATCGGTTACTTTATTGCGGCCTATGTGGGCGTAAACATGATCGGCGTCGCTATTTTTGCCGCAGCTGTCGTCGCTGTGATGTTCTATGGACAGAAGGCGAACTATATGAAGGATACGAAAGAAGCAGCTGTGCAGGAAAAATTGGAGGAACAGGAATTTATCAAGGTGGACTGAGGAGGAGGTTATTATGAGTGAAGCAAAAATCACAAAAAAGGATTTAATGAAGGTATATGGCAGGCATCTTGGAAGTTTTGGTTTTAACTATAATGCGGCTAAGCAGATGAACACGGGAATGTCCTACTGCCTGTATCCGATTATCAAAAAGCTGTATCCTAAAAAGGAAGACAGAATCAAGGCAATGGAACGGGAAAATGAATATTACCTGTCCCAGCTGACCTGCTCTTCTTTGAATGTCGGTATAGCGGCGGCAATGGAAGAGAAAAACGCAAAAGATCCTGATTTCGATGAGAATTCAATCAATGCGGTAAAAGCGGCAACCATGTCTCCTTTGGCAGCCATAGGGGACTCCCTGGTACAAGGAACATTTCGGCCTCTTTTTGCCGGCATAGCTATTACCATGGTAACGGCATCCGGATATACAAGCGTGGCCGGTCCCATTCTATTTTTTGTCATTATGCTGTTACTTTCCCTTATTCCTCGATATTTGGGAATTTTCCAGGGATATAAGCAGGGAGCAAAGGTTGTAGATCTGATCCAGAAGACGGGTATAATGGATCTGGTGACAAGACTAGCGGGCGTAGCCGGATATATTCTTATTGGCGCCTTTTCCTTCAGTATGGTATCCATCAATATTCCTTTTGAATTTACGTCAGGGGAAACCGTGATTAACGTTCAGCAGACGTTGAATAGTCTTGTGCCGAATTGCCTGTCGCTGGTATTGATTTTCGTCTGCTATAAACTGATGACCAAGAAAAAAGTTAATCCGGTCGTATTGCTGTTTGGGCTTTTGATCTTGGGCATTGTCGGTGTATATGTGGGATTTCTTGCGTAAGGAATAAAAACAGAAACAGAAAATTGAAACGGGAGGCGTCCATGAAGGTAATCGACTTACATGCGCATGTCCACAGAGATTATGAACGGAAAATATATCTTGTGGAAGAACAGCTGGAGGATATGGAAAAAAATAAGATCACACTGAGAATGATATCCGCTCTGCAGGGAAAAAGCATTCATGATCAAAATCACTTTATTCTCAACTTTTTTTTGAACAACTCTGATTATCTCAAAAAAGCCCGGAAATACGGGCAAATCACGGGATAGGGACACCGAATTTACTACCAAATTACTACTTTTGGAAAAAGCCTCGACACGCTTACTACTTCCCGTGAAATG
>CALWRE010000202.1 GCA_944383835.1 uncultured Lachnospiraceae bacterium
CCCACATCCAGGCCCTTGGCGTCGCAGCCGTAAGCCCCCTTTACATTGATGTGCAGGCGGCACCGTCCGTCCCTGGCCTCAATTTTGGCAAATCCTACATTTTTCCCCTTGATTTCGCCGCTGTATACATATATGTACGAAATCCATCGCTTAAACTCAGACATGTCAATCACTCTCCCTTAGGTAATAGTATGTACGAGCCTGGACAAATATGATTTTCCCTTGCATTTTTTTTAAAGGCGTACTAAAATTAAAAGCAGCAAAATCCATACAATCAGGTGATGAACATGAAACGTCCTCTCCTATTTTCTTACATTTGCTTCCTTTATAATAGGCAATATAATAATAGGCAGTATCATAAGCAGAAAACCTATATCCATCAAAAATAACAGCAGGCCGGCGGCCTGCTGTTTTCGCTTTATCATGGTAGTGTGAAAGATTTACGAGGAGATATCCATCAATGAAAGCATTCAAAAAAATTTATCCCCTTTTTCTGGTCCTCGCCGGCAATACGATCTACGGCCTGGGCATCGTCCTCTTTGTCCTGCCCTCCGGCCTGATTACCGGAGGAACCACCGGCCTGGGTCTGTTCTTTGAACACAGTCTGCAGCTTCCCCTGGGCGTCTTTATCCCCGTTTTTAACATTCTGATGTTCCTTCTGGGCGCTTTTATCCTGGGCAGGCGCTTTGCCCTGACCACGATCCTCAGCACCTTTTATTATCCGGTGGTCTTCCAGCTGCTTTCCTCCCTCCTTGACGGCGTAATCCTGACCTCCGACCCCATGCTCTCCACCCTCTGCGCCGGCATTCTGATCGGAGCCGGCATCGGGCTGGTTATCCAGGCCGGGGCCTCCACCGGAGGGATGGACATCCCGCCCCTGGTTTTGAACCGCCTCGTCGGCCTGCCGGTATCCGTGGGCCTGTATGCCTTTGATTTTCTGATTCTGATCCTGCAGATGTTCTTCTCCGACACCGAACAAATTCTCTACGGAATGATTCTGGTCCTGATTTACAGCCTGGTGCTGGACCGGATGCTCCTGGTCGGCAAGGGCCGCATCCAGGTCAAGGTGATCAGTCCTTTCTATGAAGAAATCAGCCAGGCCATACAGACTCAGCTGGACCGCGGCGTGACCCTGCTCAAATCGGAGGGAGGCTACAGCCATGAAGAATCCTGCACAGTCCTCACCGTCCTCTCCAAAAGGGAGCTGGTCGCCCTGAAACATCTGGTGGCCGATATCGATCCCCAGGCCTTCCTCGTCATCAGCCAGGTGACCGAGGTGCGGGGCCGGGGCTTTACGCTGGACAAGGTATACCGCCGCAGCTGAACCGCCGCGGCCAAACAGCCGTTACGTCTTTTCATTTTCTTCCGGCTGTGGTACACTGGATACAGAAAAGGAGAATTTACCAATGGAACGAATACTGCTTATGGTTCTGCGTCTTCTGCCCCATGTGCCCGGCTGGGCCTTCAAGCTGTGGACCTGGGCCGGCAATGACAAACACTCTCTCGAAGAAAAATACGCCCTCTTGCAGATGATCACCCGAAACGCCTGCCGGGCGGGAAGGGTGACCATAGAAGCCTACGGGATCGAAAATATCCCGGAGAATCCTGGTTTTATCTTTTTCCCGAACCACCAGGGTTTTTTTGACGTCCTGACCTTCCTTGCCACCTGCCCCCAGCCCTTCAGCCTGGTAATGAAAAAGGAGGCTGCCAACTGGCTTTTGGTCAAGCAGGTGCGCCTGCTGTTAAAGGCCCTGCCCTTGGACCGCGAGAGCATGCAGGACGCCGTCCGCGTGATCAATGAGATGACGGAGCGGGTCAAAAACGGGGAAAATTTCTTGATTTTCCCGGAGGGCACCCGCAGCCGCAATGGAAATGAAATGCAGGAGTTTAAGGGAGGTTCCTTTAAAAGCGCAAAAAGGGCCCGCTGTCCCATCGTGCCGGTGGCCCTAATAGACAGCTTCAAGCCCTTTGATACCCATTCCATCCGGCCGGTAACGGTCCAGATTCACTATCTTCCTCCTATCCCCTATGAGGAATACAAGGATATGCGCACCATGGAAATCGCCCGAATGGTTCACGACCAGATCGAGGCCGTGGTAAAAGCAAATTCCAGCAGTCCCTCTAAATCCGTCAGGCTCTCGAGCAGATAGTCCGCTCCGGACTGATCCAGCGGATAGCGGGTCTCATGACGGGCCGCGACGGTAATCCCCGCGCGATGCGCCGCCTCGATTCCCACCGGCGAATCCTCCACCACCAGGCATTTTTCCGCCGGCAGCCTCAGCTTATCCAGGCAGACCAGGTAAATCTCCGGATCCGGCTTTGGCCGGTGCACATCGTTTCGGGTAACCCTCTGCTGGAAATAGGGGGCCAGGCCGCATTCCTCCATCACCCGCTCCACCTTATCCTCCAGGGAAGAGGTGGCTAAAGCAAGCCTATAGCCCTTGTCTTTCAGCGTCTCCAATACCTCCGGCACGCAGGGGAACAGAAGCTCCCGGTAATGGATCGTCATCTGCTCCAGATCGACCCTGTACCTTCTTTTATACTCTTCATAATCCATGGATGATGAAAGATAAGGCTCCAGCATCATCCAATCCACCGGCCCGCTGGCCCCGGCAATCACCGCCGCCTCCTCCTGCGGTATATCCAGCCCGAATTCCTGCTTTGCAAACTCTCTCAGCCTTTTTATGTAAAAGGTCTCCGTATCGATCAATACTCCATCCAGGTCAAAAATCACCGCCTCAATGTTCTTCATCGCCCTTTTCCTTTCCTGCTTTTTGCATATGCTGTAGATCGCAGAGTTTTCTGCATTCACAGCATATAACATTTTCATGCGCAAAGCAAGAACAGAATGGCTGGTAATCGGATAAATGCTTCTGCAATTTGATTTTATTGTCTTGCAAAAAAGTCGCCGCAAAGCGTATGTTTATCCGCCTTGCGACGACTTTTTCATTTTACTCCGTATGATAAGAGCTTATCCTTTCTCCTGCAGATGCCGTAACAGATCCGGTAGCTCGCTTAACTGCTCCAGCATATAATCTGCCTCGGACTGGTCCAGGGGATACCGCGTCTCCCGACGGGCCGCTACCGTAATCCCGGCAGCCTTTCCCGCCCGGATCCCGATGGGCGAATCCTCCACCACCAGGCAATGGCCTGCATCCAACCCCAGCCTCGCCAGGCAGATCCGGTATATTTCCGGATCCGGCTTCGCACGGCTTACCTGATCCCGTGTGACAATCTCCTCCAGATACGAAGACAGCCCACAGTCCTGTATGACCTGAGCCACCTTCTCCTGGGGAGAGGATGTGGCAAGGGCCAGGCGATAGCCCTCTTCTCGCAAGCCGCGCATCAGACCGGCCACATCGCCAAACATCAGCTCCCTGTAATTCACAGGATCCCGCTCGCCAAAGCGATGGTATCGGAGCCTAAAGTCCTCATAGGAAAAGGACGGCGGCAGATAGGGGCGGATCGTTTCCCAATGGGCAGGCCCGCTGGCTCCGACAATCCTCAGAAGATCCTCTGCCGGTACGTCTGCGCCAAATTCCTTCCATGCGAACTCCTTCAGCCTTTGCATATAAAACACTTCCGAATCGATCAGCACCCCATCCAGATCAAAGATCACTGCCTGAACGCCCGTCTCTCTCATTTTCCTCAGCCCTTCATTTTTTTGGAATACGTATAAATGCCGTCCTTATCCTGAATTGCTATGAACTGCTGTGTCCACAGCTCTTCAAAAGCCTCTTTTTTGTTTAGTATTTCCCTGCAGACCGTCATCAGAAGGCTTTGCTGCCACAACCAAGAGCCAAGGTAAGACAATATCCCCGGTATAAGCAATGCAGTCAGAGGAGCCGGCCAGTTCCAGACAAGTCCAAACAGTCCCAATGCCGTCATACCCATGGCAATAAGCCTTCTATTAGGCAGGACGAAGGGGAAAATCACATAAACCGGAACGGCCAAAAGCACTAAAATATCCCCTATATAGAAATACCAGCCTATAAGAAAAGCAAGCGGAAGGAAAAATGGAAGGAAAAATGCCAGAAGCACCAGCATGCTGTTTTGGCCAAACCGAATCAGCAGCTGTGAGCTTCCTCCCTTTGCGATACGCAATACTGCATTCCTTTTTTTTATCGCTTCACAAATCTGATTATAGCTTTCATAAGGAATACCATCATACATAGCAAAACCTATCGCGCCAAGGGGCGCGCCTTGGTGGGAAGCATATCCCTGGTTCGAGGATAATTCCGCACATTCAGATCAATTCCCTTAGCAGTATACAGCAGATAAGCAAACAGCTGCAAAGGGATAATGTATTCCAAAGGCGAAAAATCCTCATCGTTGATAAAAGGACCTGTCAGCACATGCGGAGATTCTATCCCTTCCTGTGCGCCAATGGAATAGATATGCTCGTTCTGATCATTCATGATCCTGAACAGCGTATTTACTCTCTCATATCCATAGGAAGGGGGAGCAACCAGGATCGTATATACATCCGGTTTTACGGAGGCCAAAGGGCCATGCAAGAACTCCTCCATTTCAAAGGAGAAAAAGGTCATTCTCACGGTTTCCAGGCTCTTGAGCGCTCCTTCCACAGCTGTCCCGTAGTTAGCGCCGTATCCCAGTATGTAGCACTTCTCGCATTGGATCAGATCTTCCTTATTTGCCTGGAACCATTCCTCCGCCGCCGCTGCCACACGGTCGATGTTGTCCAGCGTGCTGTGCAGTCTTTCCTTTAACCGGCTGTATTCCTCAGACGTTATCTTTCCGAGAGCTCGTCCTCCTTCAACAGCTGAAAGCATCAATGTCAGAACCGTACACGTATACCCCTTTGTCTTGGGGCCCATAAATTCCCGTCCGCAGTCCAGCGTGATCTTACCGCCTGCGATCTGCGTGCAGGTATTGTCCATGTTCTCCGTTACAACAAAGTTTGTTATATTCATTTTGTTGGCACGGTTAATAGCGTCAATGGTATTTGTGCTTTCTCCTTCCTGCGTTACTGCAAGCATCATATCTCTGCTCGGATCCAGTACCGATTCATAATGAGCAAAACCATAAGAAGTTGCCAGAACACAGGGGATTCCTAACATTTTCTCCATGAAATATCTCGCTGTCAAGCAGGCGTTGTATGAGGTTCCGGAAGCCACCAGCCAGATTCTTTCATATTTTCCGCAGGAGATCTCCTCTGCGAAGCCCCTGCACAGCTCTTCACTTTTATTCAAAATAGAAAGCGCAGCCTCTCTTGTCTCATAAACATAATGATACATCGTATATTCTGCCATGATCCCCTCCATTTTTTATAATATTCCGAAAAATCTTCCTGCAATCCCTGCCACAATAATGCCAATCATAATGGCCACCGGCTTAACACCCTTTTTCAGCAAATGATATACAAAAAATGTCAGTCCCAAAGGCAAGATCTTCGGGCAAATTTCATCGAAAATAGACTGTACATCCAATGTTACTTCAGAGCCGAAGTTCGCAACCAGAGTAATGTTTAAAGATACCATAGATGCAATCATTCCACCTATTACAGTTAAGCCCATAACTGCGGCAGCTGTCGTAGCTCTGTTCATCAGTCCGCCGGCAACCAATGTTTCAATTGAATTCGTTCCCAGCTTATAACCGTACAATACCCCATAGTAACGCACTAAGAAATTAGGAATATTGTAGATGATTAAAAAAATTACTGGCCCCAGCAGGCTCCCTTGCATAGCCAAGGAAACGCCAATACCCGATCCGATTATACGAAATGTCCCCCAGAAGAATGTATCTCCTATACCCGAAAGCGGACCCATAAGGGCAACTTTAATAGCGTTAATAGATGTTACGTCAAAGTCCGGATTCTCTGATGCTTCCTCTTCCATAGCCGCTACAATTCCCAACACAAAAGGCGAGCAGGCAAACGTGTTATTATATACTTCACTATGACGCATGCAAGCTTCCGCAAGTTTCTCCTTGTTATCTCCGTACAGCTTTTTCAACACGGGAATGATAGAATAAGCAAAGCCAGGGGCTTGCATACGGTCCATTGAGTAGCATGCAGGCAGCAGGAACGCTCTCCAAAATAAAGCCATTAAATCTTTTTTAGTAATTTTCTTTGTTTCAGATTTCGTTGACATCCGCGTTTACCTCCTTGTTCTGATTTTCGGAGTTGTTAAATACCAACACAGCCAAGATAGCTCCTACAATAGCTACTCCTACATTGGAAAGCCCCATCAAAGCCACTACCACAAAGCCGATAAACAAATAAGGGGCCAATTTTCTTGTATAAGTTAGCTGCATCAAAAGAGCAAAACCGAGAGCCGGAAGCATCCCGGAAGCAACATTTATTCCATCGGTAATAAAGGCCGGGATCACCTCAATCAGCCACTCAAACAGGGGCGCTCCTACCAACATACCAATGAACACAACTAAGAAAGGAAAGAAAAAGTAATTAAAAAGGCCTAGCCACTGACATATTTCCATTGTTCTGGTATCAGCTGTTTCCGCAGCCTTTTTCGACCTTTCACTAAGTATATGATTTAACGGAATCCAAGTAAGATATCCAATAGATGTTCCAAAGGTCGAAATCGGCAGTGCCAAGGTAAGCGCCACTTCAAGTCCTGTCCCGCTGCTGAGCGCAAATGCTGAGCATAGAGCACTCCCCAAGGTAATTTCCGGCATACCAGAATGGGCCCCAATTCCTACCAAACCCATACTCAAAAGCTCAAACTGTGCTCCAAACATCATACCAGCCACAGGATCCCCATATACGAATCCTACCAATGTGCTGACAATAAGCGGCCTTTGGATCATAGTCATACCAAATATACGATTGTCGATCTTACAAATTCCCGCTATTAACGCTACTAATAAAGCTTGTGCCATACCTCTTAAAACCTCCTTCCATTATGATTGAGCTGCCTTCCGAAGAAGACTCTCCAAATTTACAAATTTATCAGACGGGGTCGGGAGCATTCCTACCGCAATTCCCGCATTTACTACTCTAAGAAGAGCTTTAACATCCTCCGCATCCAGATTTAAATTATCCATAATATAGGGAGCATTTTTACGAACCCCGCCTATCGTCAAACGCGAAATCCCTGGTACTTCTAAACAAACCCTTGCCGCATCCAATGGATTATCCACCAACGCCATAATCTGATATTTTTGGCTCTCGGAACCATTAAGGAAACGAATCCCCTCTTCCACCGTGCGAAACCCATATTTGACTGCTGGAGGCACCGCCATCTTTAATGCCATCCTACGAGTCTTATCCTCTACAATTCGATCGTTAATAACCAGTAATACATTGGCATCTAAGTATCTTGTCCAAGAAATAGCTACCTGGCCATGTATCAACCGGTCGTCTAAATGTAGCGCTTTGATCATATCTCATCCTCCATTCTTCCTGAGTCAAGCTCAGCATTAACATAGCGGATCCCCTCCTGCCCCATAAGACGAAGCCTTCCTGCCAGTTCCTCTGCCGAAGCCTCCCCATCAGAAAATCCTGCCTCCAAAACCATGCCTAGGTTCATTCCCGTCACAATATGCAGATTCCGGATTCCCACATATTCTGTCAGGATATTTGTGATATTTCCACCGCAACAGTCTGTCAATGCTATAATTTCATCCTCCTCCCCAAAATCAGCAAACATACGTTCAATCTCGCCATGAATTTTTTCTGTTGAATCCTCCATCGCTACCCCAATCGCCGAAAAACTTGCTAAAAGAGATTTCCCTACAATCAAGGCGGCGCTTTCCAGCATAGCACCCGCAAGCGGCCCATGGGACGCCAAAAGAAATCTTTTCATCTCCTCACCCCCTTCCTTTAACAAGAAATGAATCGCAATCCTCCTTGTTTGTTATGTCAATACTATCATATGTATATACATTATGCAAGCCTTTTTTATTTTTTTTGTGCAAAAATATATACATTTTTAGTTATTCTTTTGTCTTATTCCTTGACCTTCTCTTCAATCAAATATATAATAAATGCCAGAAATACTAATAGCTAAAAGGATGTTCTGCATTATGTCAAAAAAATTACCCAAGTATAAAGAAATAGAACAGGATATTCTATCCCAGATACAGTCAGGGCGTTTAAAACCAGGCGACCAGGTCATGACAGAAATGGAATTATGCAATACATATAAGGTCAGCCGTATGACGGCTCACAAAGCCCTTGAATCTCTGGCGGTTCGAGGCGTTGTACACCGTATAGCAGGCAAAGGAACCTTTGTCAATTCCATACATGTCAACAAAGAAACCGCCCAAGTCACCAGCTTCAGCTCCGATATCCGTTCTGTTGGAATGGTTCCTGGGTCGATTCTTGCAGAATACCATTTCTGCAATGCTTCGGATATTCCGGATATCGGACACGTTCTTGAACTTGAGCCAGACGAAAAAATTCACTGTATCTGCCGTATACGTACAGCCGATGGCGTAAAGGTTGCCCTAAACTATACATATATCCCTTTCCGTATACTTCCCTCCTTGGATCTTCAGATCCTAAAGGGGTCAATATATGAATATATCCAACGTCAGTATGATATTTATCCTTACTCACGAGATAAAACAATCTCCGCCGTCTTAGCAACGCCCGAACAAAAACGCCTTTTGGAAATAGGAGATGAAGCTCTTTTGCAGATTAGCCATCCCGGATACCTTTCCGATGGGCGCCCTTTTGAATACACTATCACGTATTATATTGGAAGCAGAATTGTATATACCAATCATTCCGGACAGCCGGAAGAACCCTACCAAATGACGTTTACACCGGAAAGATTTATTTCTTCTGCCAAGTAGTGGACGCAAACCACTGCTTATGCTACAATCTCTATAATAATAACCCCAGAATCTTGCAAAGGAGGCTTGCTATGTCAAAGAAAAAGCTGAAGAGGGAATTCAGTCCCAACGCCCATGCCAGCATCTATCTGATTGCCATCGTTTATCTGGGATATCTGCTGTTCCAGCTGATCCAAAGCGCCGTTTCCGGAGGGCCCGGCGCCCCCTCCACGATGAACCTCATCCTGGGAGTCGTGGTCCTTGGCGGCGGAATCCTCCTGCTCGCCTTCCTCTGCTGGAAGATCACCCACCTGCCCCCTGCGGACAGCTCCTCGGACAAATCCTCCGACAGCCATCCCGCAGCCAAAACAGACAGCATTCCCGAAAATAACCCGCCGGACTGAGATTCCGGCGGATTATTTTTACCAGGAATTGTATTTTGCCAGGAATTCATAAAAACCGCTGATTTTCCCGATTCTTGCGCTATTTTGCCGGATTTTGTCTTTTTTTGTCCTCCTGCGGCTTGGCAAAATATATAACAAAATATAAATTTCACATAAAATTATATTGCATTTTACCCAAGACATGCTGTATAATAATGGCACTGGAACAATTCTGATTCCATCAATAAAAAAGGAGGATACTTACCATGAAAATCAAAAAGATCCTGGCCCTGCTTCTGGCCTGCGTGATGGTATTTGCCCTGGCTGCATGCAGCAGCGGCACCGACGCCACCGAGGCCCCCACCACGGCCGCCACTGAGGCTGCCGGCGGCGAAGAGACTGCAGGCGCTGAGGAAACCGAAGCCACCACACCTACTGCCGGTACCGCTAGAGTCGGCGTATTCTACTATGCTTTCTCCGATGCTTTCATCGCCAGCGTCCGCGACGCCCTGGATACCGCTCTGACCGGAGCCGGCATCGACTACCAGAATTTCGACGCCAATAACAGCCAGGCTACGCAGAACGAGAGCATTACCACCGCTCTGACCGACGGCTACAATATCCTGCTGGTCAACCTGGTAGACACCGCTTCCACCGACGCAGCCAGCCAGATTATCGAGCAGGCCGCCGCTGCCGGCGCACAGGTTGTCTTCTTCAACCGTGCGGTTGAAGGCACTGACAACGAAGGCGTTGTCCTGAATGCTTACGACACCGTTGCCTTCGTAGGAACCGACGCCCCCGAGGCCGGACATCTGCAGGGACAGATGATCGGCAATTACCTGGTAGAGAATTTCGATACCGTGGATCTGAACGGCGACGGCCAGATCAGCTATGCCATGTTCATGGGCCAGGTAGGAAACGTTGAGGCACTCTACCGCACCCAGTACAGCGTAGAGGACGCCCTGGTTGTCCTGGAGGAGAACGGATACGGCTCCGCCGATGAGCCCGCTCTGGTATACTTCGATCCCAACAACACCGAGAGCTATCAGGCTGACCCCAACGGCGCTTGGTCTGCAGGAGCTGCTACTGAGTATATGCAGACCAACCTGTCCCAGTACAACGAGGCCAACGGCAACATGATCGAGCTGATCATCTGCAACAACGACAACATGGCTGAGGGCGCTATCGCCGCTCTGCAGGCTGCCGGCTACAACAACGGCGAAGGCTCCACCACGATCCCTGTGTTCGGCGTGGACGCCACCGAGTCTGCCAAGGCCCTGATCGCTGCCGGCACAATGACCGGTACCGTTGAGCAGTCCGCCACCGGCATGGCCGACGCCCTGCTTGGCATGGTGCAGAACATTGCCTCCGGCTCCACGATGGACGACGCTGTCACCGCCGTGGCTGCCAGCAATGCCGACCTGTACTCCGTATCCGAGGCTGTTCCGAATAAGCTGTATGTGGCTTACTCCGCTTACACCGGCTGATCGGACTTCCCGCACGGATAATCAAATGACGCAACACTATACAGGAGCTGCCGCCCGGGGCGGCAGCTCCTGTCCTCAATTTCAAATTGCAAACGTGAGAAAGGAGGATTGCAGATGAAGCAGGACGTTCTGCTGCAAATGACCGATATCTGCAAAAGCTTCCCCGGCGTCAAGGCGCTGGACCATGTCTCTCTGACCCTGCGTCCGGGGACTGTTCACGCCCTCATGGGAGAGAACGGCGCAGGAAAATCCACTCTGATGAAATGCCTCTTTGGCATTTACCGCAAGGATGAGGGGACCATCCTCCTGGAGGGTAAAGAGGTAAATTTCAAAAACAGTAAAGAGGCCATGGAAAACGGGGTATCCATGGTGCATCAGGAGCTGAACCAGGCGCTCAAGCGAAACGTGATGGATAACCTGTGGCTGGGCCGCTATCCTAAGACCGCAGGCATCGTGATCAACGAGCGTAAAATGTACGAGGACACCATGAAGCTGTTTAAAGAGCTGGAAATCAACGTGGATCCTCGTGAAATCATGGGAAACCTGCCGGTATCCAAACGGCAGATGGTAGAGATTGCCAAGGCCGTCTCCTATAATTCCAAGGTAATCGTATTCGACGAACCCACCTCATCCCTCACAGAGGAGGAAGTGGATCACCTGTTCCGGATCATCAATATGCTCCGCGACCGGGGCTGCGGCATCATCTACATATCCCACAAGATGGCGGAGATCCTGCGTATCTCCGATGACGTCACAGTCATGCGCGACGGCAAATGGATCGCCACCCGTCCCGCCTCGGAGCTGGATACGGCTACCATCATCAAGCTGATGGTAGGCCGTGAGCTGAGCCAGCAGTTCCCGCCTAAGACCAACCATCCCGGCGAGGTCTCCCTGGAAGTGGAGCATCTCACCGCCCAGTATTCGGCCTTAAAGGACGTAAGCTTTACCGCCCGCAAAGGAGAAATCCTCGGTATCGCCGGCCTGGACGGCAGCGGACGGACCGAGCTTTTGGAGAATATCTTCGGCACGGCCACCCGCCACGACGGCACGATCAAGCTGGGAGGCCAGGTGGTTCCCAATAAGAACGCCAGGCAGTCCATCAAGTCCGGCTTTGCCCTGCTGACCGAAGAGAGGCGCGCCACCGGTATTTTCGGTATCCGCAATATCCGGGACAACACCGTCATCTCCAGTCTGGGCAAGCATCTGCACGCCCATCTGTGGCTGAATGAAAAGAGCATGGAAAAGGACACGGACTGGGCTATCGCCTCGATGCAGATCAAGACTCCTTCCCAGGATACCAAGATCCGCTCTCTTTCCGGCGGCAATCAGCAGAAGGTTATTCTCGGGCGCTGGCTGCTGACGGATCCGAAGGTGCTCCTGTTAGATGAGCCGACCCGAGGCATCGACGTAGGCGCTAAATATGAAATCTATCAGCTGATCATCGATCTGGCCAACAAGGGCGCGACGATTCTCATGGTCTCCTCCGAAATGCCGGAGCTTCTGGGAATCTGCGACCGCATCCTGGTCATGAGCGGCGGCCGTCTGGCCGGCGAGGTGGACGCAAGAACCGCCACTCAGGAAGAGATCATGACCTTAGCTGCGAAATATGTCTGATAGGGAGGGAACATCCAAATGAAAAATCCGATTTCAAGAAAGGTAGAGTATTATAAGACCTTGGATGCCAAGGACAGGCGCAGCTTCTGGATCGACGGACTGCTGAACAACGCCATCTACATCATCCTGGTCATCTTCCTGATCTACACTGCCACGCGCAACTCCAGGCTGCTTTCCTGGGCTGCCCTGGTCAATCTGATCACCCTGGTGGCGGCTAACCTGCCGATGGCCCTGGGTATCGGCGGCTGTATTATCCTGACCGGTACCGACCTGTCCGCCGGCCGTGTCGTCGGCCTGTCCGCCGCCCTGTCCGCCGCCCTGCTGCAGGGAGCCAGCACTGTCAATAAATATTTTGAGGGGCTGGGCGAGCCCGGCCTGGGCATGGTATTCCTGGTTCTGCTGATCGCCATGGTGATCGGCGGCATCGTGGGCCTGGCCAACGGCTTCTTCGTGGCCCGGTTCCAGCTGCACCCCTTCATCGTGACCCTGGCCACCCAGCTGATCGTATACGGCGGCTGCCTGATTTTCTATAATTCCAACGGAAACAACGGCCAGCCCATTTCCGGCCTGTCCCAGGTTTTCCGCACCTTCGTCACCGGCAGCATCCTGCCGCCGATTTTCGGACAAACGATACCGAACTATGTGCTCTACGCCATCATCGTGTTTATCCTGATGTGGTTTATCTGGAATAAGACCACCTTCGGCAAGAACATGTTTGCCGTGGGCTCCAACCCTGAGGCGGCCAACGTCTCCGGCGTAAACGTCTTTCTGACCACCACCCTGGTGCACACCCTGGCGGGCATCACCTACGGCTACACCGGCTTCATCGATGCAGCCCGTATCATGTCGAACACAGCCAGCACCGGACAGAACTACGAATCCGACGCCATCGCGGCCTGCGTAATCGGCGGCGTCTCCTTCGTCGGCGGCACCGGCACGGTGGGCGGCGTACTGCTGGGCGTGGTTCTACTGCGTGTTATCTACGTCTGCCTGAACTACTTATCCGTTGACCCGAATCTGCAGTATATCGTAAAGGGCGCCATCATCCTGCTGGCCTGCTCCATCGATATGCGCAAGTATCTGGCACGCAAGTAATACGGAGAGCAATACATGACCAATGATTCCAGTAAGTCCCGGCCGGAAGGTCAACCTTCCGGCCGTCGGTACGGACTCTTCGGAGTCTCCGCCTATCCGCAGAAAAGCCCGATGGACCCAAAACAGCGGGATGGCATGGTTCGCGCCCTGGGCGTTGTCATCATCCTGATCGCCGCAGCCGTAATTCTATTGATGCTGTTCAGCCAGAGTTCCCCCGGTCTCACCGTCACCTTCGACGCCCTGGGAGGAAGCGAGCTTCCCTCCCAGTCGATCCAATACGGAGGAACAGTGGAACCACCCGGCGAGACGGTCCGCCCCGGCTACGTACTGGAAGGCTGGAGCATCGCCCCCGAGGGCGCGGCCCTCTGGGATTTTGAACACGATATTGTTACCGACACCCTGACGCTCTATGCGGTCTGGTCACCCCAGTAACGCAGAGAGTATTTCTTAATCACATGAGGAGCCGTCGTCCGGCCGGATATTTCAGATCTGAATCTGGATCGAAATCTCCGACCGGACGGCGGCTCCTCAAATTTATCGCACATAAAACAGAATCTTGGTAATATATTCGCTCTCCTTGCGGGTCGTTATATAATCGTTGATGCAGAACTCATAGGAGTCGGAAAGAATCGCAAGCCCTTCCCTGCTGCAATAGTCCAGGACTCTCTCATAGGAGCGGCCGATGGACAGATAATCTCCCACATGAAGGGTGGTGACGCACAGGCCGGCCGGAAGCTGCCGGACATCCGCGGCCTCTCCCCCTTCCTCCGTCAGCAGGAAAGCCCAGGCCGCTTCTGTGCAGCGCCCCTTCCGAATTCTTTCCAGGGGAACAATGACGCCGCTCTCAAAAAAGACCGGCAGATGCTTCTGAAAGGCCTCCGCAAAGCATTTCTTCGTAGCAACGCTGATCTCCCGCAGGCTCCAGGGCTCCTCCACTTGCCGGACCAGGATGTACTGCTCTTTTATCTCCTCCACCGTCACCTTTTCCGCCTGCTTTCGCCCTCCCTGGATGCTTTCAATCTGGTCGCAGCGATGCCCTAGACGGCTGCGAATCTGGCGCAAATTTTCCATCTGCTCCCCAATCACCTCCATCTGCCGCCGCAAAATAGCCAGGCTGCTCTCCGTATTATAATCCTTCATATGTTCCCGAATCTCCCCGAGGGAGAATCCTGCCTTTTTCATAATTAGGATCGTATCCAAATAATCCAGTTGCCCGGCACTGTAATAACGGTAGCCATTGTCCGGATCCACGTAGGCCGGCTTAAACAGACCGATCTTATCATAGAAAATCAGGGTCTGCTTGGAAATATTCTGATATTTCGATACCTCGCCAATCGAGAAAAAATTGTCCATATCAACCTCTTGACATTATAGTTACTATATCCTTTATCATGACACTAACGGCGGCACTGCGTGCCCCCGCAATCTGCAATCCAATTACAACCATAACAAAGGGGTGTTTCCTTATGTCAGACAAAAATCAAACCAGACCCGGGATGTTGGAACGCATACGAAGCGCTATACGCAAAATCCCCGACGGCCTGTCGGGGAAAAAAATTGCGCTGATTCTTCTCGGAGCGGCGATCTGCTCTTTTGGCATCCATAATATCCACCAGCAGGTCGGCGTCACCGAAGGAGGCATCATCGGCCTGATGCTCCTTGCCGAGCATTGGCTGGGCTTTTCTCCCTCCGTCCTCACCACCATCCTGGATATTTCCTGCTACCTGCTGGCCTTAAAATACCTGGGGGGCCGGTTCATCAAGATCTCCGTGCTCTCCACCCTCTGCGTTTCCCTGTTCTATGAATTCTGGGAGCTTTTCCCCCATATGCTGCCGAATCTGTCCTCCCGGCCCCTTCTCGCTGCCGTGCTAGGCGGCCTCTTCGTAGGCACAGGGGTAGGCATCATCGTCCGGCAGGGAGGCTCCGCCGGAGGAGACGATGCGTTGGCTCTCACAATCTCGCACCTGAGCCATTGGCGCCTGTCCTTCTCCTACCTTTTCACCGACCTGACAGTACTGGCCCTGTCCCTGACCTATATTCCGTTCTCCCGCATTATCTACTCGGTGGTAACGGTGACCGTCTCCTCCTGGCTGATCGATAGCATCAAGGACTTTGGAAAGGCAAAGGAAGCGGTCACAGAGTAATCACGGTTCCGCCCACCGAGCGAATCGACAGCACATGGCAGTGGTTCTCTCCCAGGGCTGCCTCCACCTGACGGCGGAAATCGGAAAGCATATCCAGAGGGACAAAGGCCTGAATGGTACCGGCAAAGCCCCCTCCGTGGACGCGGACAGCTCCCCTGCCGCCCAGGGCGTACTCTGCTGCGGCCAGAGCCACAGCCACAGCCTGCTCCCGCACCGCCCCGGCAGGGGCGATATTCTGCAGCATCGTCCACGATGAGATACCGGACTCCCGGACTAACTGCAGGAAGGCATCAAAATCTCCCCTCTCCAGAGCGTCGGCCTCCTCCACAGCGCGGCGGTCATCCCCATAGAAATGCAGGGCCCGAAGCACGGCCCGATCCCCTGCAGCGGCCCGAAGCGCAGGAATATTTTCCATAACCTCCTGCTCGCTCACCTCCCGTAGCACTTCTTTGCCGAAATAAGCAGCCACCGCCTTCATCTCCTGGGGGATAGCCGCGTACTCCGCCGTCAGATCCGCATGGCTTGCACCGGAATCGATGATGCACAGGGCATAGCCCTCCGCCTCCAGATCCACCTTTACCGGCCGGATCACCGAATGCGCCGGATCCTGAAAGTCGATGGATACGGCGCTCCCCACCGAGGAGGCCATCTGATCCATCAGGCCGCTGGGTTTGCCAAAATAGACATTCTCCGCCACCTGGGCCATCCGGGCAATGGTGGGAGCATCCAGCTCGCCGCCGCAGAACAGATGATTGACAATCACGCCGATCAGCACCTCGCAGGCCGCCGAAGAGGAGAGGCCGGAACCGGGCAGCACATCCGAAGTGGCATAGGCGTCAAAGCCTCCTATCCGATATCCTCTGGACGCAGCCTCGGCCGCCATCCCCCGTACCAGGGCTGCCGTGCTCTCCTTCTCTTCCTCCCGCGGCTCCATCCCATCCAGGGCTACCTCCACCATGGGCCAGCCCTCCGACTGGAAACGGATCCGGTTCGTACCGTTGGGAACGGCACAGGCCATAAAATCCAGGTTTACCGCCGCAGCCAGCACATGGCCGTGCTGGTGATCCGTATGGTTGCCGCCGATCTCCGTCCGTCCCGGCGCAGAATACAGGGCCGCAGGAGCCGAAGCCTCTCCAAAGGTCTTCACAAAGCCGTCCAGGACAGCCTTCGCCCTCTCCCTAGCCGTATCCGCCGTGCGCCCCAGCGGGGCCAGCTTTTCATCCAGCATTCCTTTTTCCAGAGCTGTCTTCATCTCAGAAACAGTTGCCATCTTCTCACCTCTTTCTCCTCCCTGTCCGGCAGAGTGGCAGCCGGGGAAGGATTTTTCTTATTTCTTCTTTTTCTGTACGGTTTCCTTCTCCTCCCACTGGTCGCAGAGCTCCACCACCTGGCTGGTAAACTTCTTAATATCCTTGTTAGGCCGTCCCTGGCAGCTCTGTGCGATTCCCAGCAGCCGGCGCACCGCGTCCATAAGGGCGCTAAAGAGAGCGGTCGCCCTGGCGCCGCCGGAGGTATATACCGCCTTCTCCTTGCGCACGCCGGCCGGCTCGTAGGTGAAGCAGCACTCCTTCAGGTCGAACTCTGCCCCGCTGTAGGGAGCCGTTGCCCTGTATCCGTATTCCCGAATCAGATACTGGGTAAAATCCTTGCAGGAATCATCGTCCCCATGGTTCACAAACACCCAGGCCGGCTTTTCGGAAAAGCCCTCCAGCCACTGCACCAGGCCGTCCCGGTCGGCATGACCGCTGACGCCGGGCAGGATCCGAATTTCCGCCTCCACGGCGATTTCCTCGTCAAAAAGCTTTACCTTCTTCACCCCGTCGCAGAGAGAGCGGCCCAGGGTTCCCACCGACTGATAACCGACGAAAAGGATCGTCGACTCCTTCCGCCACAGATTGTGCTTCAGATGGTGGCGGATACGGCCCGCCTCGCACATGCCGCTGGCCGACAGGATTACCTTCGGCTCCGGATCAAAATTGATGGCCTGGGAATCCTGCTGGGTCACGCTGATGCGCAGGCCGTCAAACCAGATCGGATTGACGCCGCTGCGGATCAGCTCCTTCATCTCCGGGTCAAAGTTTTCCGTGTCGCACTGCAGGAAAATCCGCGTGGCCTCGTTGGCCAGCGGGCTGTCTACATAAACCGGGAAACGGTCATGGCCATGCACCAGCCCTTCCTCCTTAATCTGACGCAGGAAATAAAGCATCTCCTGGGTACGGCCCACCGCAAAGGAGGGAATCACCACATTGCCTCCCCGGTCAAAGGTCCTCTGGATCACCTCGGCCAGCGCCTCCACATACTCCGGCCTGGGGCCATGGAGCCGGTTGCCGTAGGTGGACTCCAGCACCACATAATCCGCTTCCGCCACAGGCTTCGGATCGTTGATAATCGGCTGGTGGCTGTTTCCCACATCGCCGCTGAAAACGATCTTTTTCTGTACGCCGTCTTCCATAAGCCACAGCTCCACCGCTGCCGATCCCAGCAAATGGCCCATATCGCTGAAGCGGATAAAGACTCCCTCCTCCACCTGTTTTTTCTCATTGTAGCGGCAGGGATGGAAAAGCTCCAGCACCCCTTCGGCGTCCCGCAGGGTATAGAGAGGCTCCACCTCCGGCCTTCCGGCCCGGCGGGCCTTGCGGCTCTTCCACTCGGCGTCGGATTCCTGGATGTGGGCGCTGTCCTTTAACATAATATCGCAGAGGCTGCAGGTGGCCTCGGTAGCATAGACCTTTCCTCGGAAACCGTTCTTGTACAGTAAGGGCAGATGACCCGAATGATCGATATGGGCGTGGGTCAGAAATACACAGTCGATATCCGCCGGGCTCACCGGCAGCTCCACATTTTCAAAGGTGTTGACCCCCTGCTCCATTCCGCAGTCCACCAGCATCTTGCGGCTGCCACACTCCACCAGGGTGCAGCTGCCGGTCACCTCATGCAAAGCCCCAATAAACGTTACCTTCATTGACAATCCCTCCCTCATTGTATTGATATCTCAGCGCCCGGCCGACAGAATATCGGCCAGGGCGGCAAACTGTGCAAGGCTTAAGGCTTCCCCCCGGACAGAAGGGGAGAGCCCCAGGGCCAGGACGGCCCCCTGAATCTCCTCCTTTGAAAAGGACAGCTCCGGCGAATTATGCAGGCTGTTGACCAGAGTTTTGCGCCTCTGATTGAAAGAAGCGCGGATCAGCCGAAACAAAAGGGCCGTGTCCCGGCAGTCCACCGGCGGCTCCTTATGCCTGGTGAGCCGAATCACCGCCGACCCCACCCCCGGCCTGGGAATAAAGCAGTTAGGCGGCACAAAGGCAGCGATATACGCCTCAGCGTAATACTGCACCGTCAGGGACAGGGCCCCGTAGTCTTTGCTTCCCGGCCCGGCCTGCATCCGGTCGGCAACCTCCTTTTGCACCATCACCGTAATATTGTCCAAAGGAACCTGGCGCTCGAACAGCCCCATGATAATCGGCGTCGTAATATAGTATGGAAGATTTGCCACCACCTTAATCGGCTTTCCACCGTTTTTCTCTCTGGCGAGGGCGGCAATATCCACCTTCAGGATATCGTCGCAGATCACATTCACATTATCATATTCGCCGAGCGTCTCCTCCAGAATCGGAATCAGGTTGCGGTCGATCTCCACCGCCGTCACCTCCCTGGCCGCCTCGGCCAGGTACTGCGTCATCGTGCCGATGCCGGGCCCGATCTCCAGAACAAAGTCCTCCTTCGTCACCCCGGCGGCCCGTATGATCTTTTCCAATACCCGCGGGTCGATCAGAAAATTCTGGCCGAATTTCTTTTGAAAATGAAAGCCGTACTTCTGCAGGACAGCTATGGTCTCCTGCGGGTTCCCCAGCTTTGCCAAATCCGTTTCCTCCCATGTTATCCTATATTTGCCTCGCCTTACGTCTCCATGCGGATCTCTGTGCGTTCTCCATGCATCTACGCCTCCATGCGGTAAAAGCGCAGGGCATTTTCCCAGGTAGCCTCGATGATCCTATCCTCGTCCACTCCCTTTAACCGGGCCAATTCCCGGACAACAAAGGGAAGATTCAGGGAAGAATTGCGCTTTCCCCGGTTGGGCTCCGGCGACAGATAGGGGCAATCCGTCTCCAGCAGAATCAGGTCGAGAGGAGCATAGGAAGCGACTTCCTTTAACTTTTTCGCGTTTTTAAAGGTGAGCACTCCCCCTATCCCCAGGTAATGCCCCCGGTTTAAATATTCGCGGGCCAGCGCCACCCCATAGGAAAAGCAGTGCAGGTCGCAGACCACGCCGCCTGCCTCCTCCTTTATGATCTCCAGCGTGTCCTGCGCCGCCTCCCGTGAATGAATCACCGCCGGCAGCCCCAGCTCTCTCGCAAGCTCCAGCTGACGGACAAACCATTTCTTCTGGACTTCCTTCTCCTCCACGTTCCAGTGGTAGTCCAAGCCTATTTCCCCGATTGCGACGATCTTTTCTCCCTGCGCCGCCTCCTTAAGCCAGGCAAAGCTCTCTTCATCAAGCTCCCCCACCTCGTCGGGATGAATCCCCGCCGTTCCATAGAGAAAGGGATACCGGGCCGCCAGGGCCGCCGTGCTGCGGATCGTCGCCAGGCTCGACGAGGCATTGACGATCCGCTTGATTCCGGCCGCTTCCATCTGCCCCAGCAGTTCCTCCCGGTCGCGGTCAAAGGCTTCATCGTCATAATGGGCGTGGGTATCAAAGATTCCCGGCGTTTCCGCCCGCCCCGCCTGTCTTGTCTGCTGTGCCCGCTGTGCCTGCTCTGCCTGTTCTGTCATAACCTGTCAGCTCTCCTTCCCATTCTTCTGATGAAAGTATAGCACATTTTTCTTCCCTTGCCCACGGGCTTTTCGACTTTTTCCCATCGCCTTTTTCCCACCGCTCCCCGGCTTTCCCGGCACAGCCGTACCGCTGACAAAAGAAAGGCCGAAGGCGGCAAGCAGCTCCTATACTGCGCCGACCCTCGGCCTTTCCCTATTTCCCAGCCCAATATTTTTTAGAAACGCAGAGCCGCGTAGGCCCAGCCTTTACGATGCGCTCTTTCCGGAACTGTTCCACAGCCTGTCAGCGGTCTCGTCCCAGTTCTGGGCATAGGGCCTGCATTTTTCACATAGGCTGTTCACATCTTCCGGCGACTGCAGGTCGGTGGAGTGAGCCCCGGATTTCTCCACCATGGCCCGCAGACATTCAGGATTTTCCAGCATCGGACAGGGCTTCAGATAATTGCTGTTGAACGGCTGACCTTCTCTGTAGGCCATGAACAGGGGAGATTTATAGGCCTCCAGCAGGGTCTTTTCATAGATGCTGGAATCGGAATAATGTATAAAGGCGCAGGGCTCAATATCGCCGTTGGCGTTGATATGAAGATAGTTTCGGCCGCCGGCAATGCAGCCTTTCACATACTCTCCGTCATTCTGGAAATCAAGCGTGAAAATCGGTTTGGTATTGCGGTATTCCCGAATCTTATGGTACATCTGCTCACGCTGCTCAGGCGCAGGCAGAAGCTCCGGCACGGCGTCGTTTCCCACCGGCATATAATGGAAAAACCAGGCAAATTTCACCCCTTTTTCCACCAGATGATCGATGTATTCCTCCGAGCTGATGGAATCCACGTTTTTGCTGGTATAGCAGCAGGAAGCGCCAAAGGGAAGCTTTTTGCTCCGAAGCAAATCCATCGTGCGCATAACCGCTTCGTAGGTTCCCTTTCCTCTGCGATCGTCCGTCGCCTCCTCGAAACCCTCTATGCTGATGGCCGGTATAAAATTTTTCACCCGGAGCATCTCATCGGCAAATTTCTCATCGATAAGCGTTCCGTTGGTAAAGGCCAGGAACATGCAATCGGAATGTACCTCGCACAGACGGATAATATCGTCCAGCGTCTCAAAACTCATATTCAGCTTATTGCCGTACTCCGCCGCCCAGCAGCCGGTGCAGTGCAGGTTGCAGGCCGAAGTAAGATCCATCAGGATCGCCCAGGGAACATTGCAGTCGTGCTCCTCCTTAAACTTCTTCTGGCGGCCGGTGCCCACCAAACAGGCATTGACCAGGAAGTTTTCAAAAAACACCTTCCGCACCTCCGGGTCGACGTCCGTCCACAGGCTTTTCGCCAGCCTGTACCAGTTATTGTCCGGATTTTCAAGAATCTGATGAAATACCCGGCGATGGCCGACAAACAGATTGTCCTTATCAAATTTATCCGCCCATGCCAGAAGCTTAGGCAGGCTCTTATCCGGATCCTCGTCCAGATAATGCAATACCTTTTTTACCGCAAGACTTTTAATATTCTCCTTCATGTTTTTGTCGCTCATCGCACCGCAGTCCTTTCTTCCTTTGTTCCGGCCCGGCCTTTGGAACCTTTCCTTTCGGCTGTGACCTTAACGACATTATAGGCAGAGAAGGAAGCAAAGTCATTGGACAGAAAGAAACAACTGGGAAGTTTTTTGACATACCGAGAAAATGTTACTTTTTTGGACAGTTGCCCCTTTTTGTCCCTGTTAATCCCAGGCTCTATCTTCTATACTGGTAAAAGATGAAGTGCATGCAAAGAGGGGAGACTGACTTTATGAAAAAAACAGACTTCACCCGCGTTTTGATAGAAGGTACCGTCCGCAGAACCTTAAACCGGCTGCAGGAGGCTCCGGAACGGGAGATCCGCAATCTGGTAGACATGGGGCTGAATTTTTCCACGGGACGCTTTCAAACGCATTTCCTGGAAATCGCCCAGAATATGCTGCAAAATCCCAACAGCTCCTATTACACCATCATAAAGGACACGGCCTGGCATGTAGATCAGGAAAGGCTGATGGCCTTTGGAATCAATCTGGGATATGACAGCTGTACAAAGGGAGCCAAAATCATCCGCCAGACAGAGGCCGAGCGTCATTTTAACATACCATGGGCCCTCAGTATCGCGCTGAATGAAGAAAAGCTGTCGCAGGAGCCTGCCTTTTATCCGGGGCTTTTCAAGCAGGGGAAGGAGCTGGGCATCTACACCTATCTTCTTTATCTGAAAGAGGACGCATCCCTCGCGCCTGCTCTGCTGCAGACCCAGCCGGACTGCGCCTTCATCCTGTTTCTGCGCGGCAGCCAGATCACCCCTGCCCTGATCCGTCTGTTTGAAACCGTCAAGAATGTAATGATCTGCGTCCATGCGGACGACGATATGGACGAGGCCTGCGGCAGGCTGCGGGAAGCCCGCTTTTTGTACGCAGTATACAAGCCCTACAGCGAATCTTCCAAGGAAGAAATTCTCGGCGGACAGTGGCTGCAGGAAATCCTGCCCTGTCATCCGGTCTTTGCCTTCCTGCTTCCGGATCTCAGCTGCAGCAGCCAGACCCGCGAAGCCGTCCACTCCTATATTCTCTCCATCCGGGACGGACATATGTACCCCGTAATCCCCATTGATATCCGCCAGGATATGATGCTGATCGACCGGATTGTGTCCGACGACATCTGCCTAGCCGGATTCGAGGAGACCGGAAATCTGTGCACCCACACAGGCCGGTATCAAAGCAAGGAATACAATATCTTTTCCAACACCCTGGACGACATCCTGCGGCGTACCATGGCCAAGGAATGAAGCCGCTTTTCGGGCATACCGCGCAAAAAGAGGCAGCCGTTTTCCGGTTCTGCCCCTTTTTCTTTCTTGCCCTTATCTTACTTGTCTTATTTGACAAACTCTTATCCTGTTTTATTTTACCCCTGTCTGCACATACTTTTCCACGATCCGATTGGATGTTCCAATCAGGCAGGTTTTCAGGCGATCTGAAAATTCTTTGGCATCGATGCAGTCCTTTTTGGACAACCACCGCTTAATGGCGCAGACAAAGGCGTCGGCGTAAAAATCCACATAGAAGTCCAAAGACTCCTCCCCTTCAAAGATTTCGCCTATTTCATTGGTGAGGACAATGGACACAATCTCGCGAAAATAATCGGAGAAGGAATTCTGCCCCTCTACGCTGAAGGTCTTGCGATAGAAATTCCGGTTTTCATAAAAGTAGCCGCACAGCTCCTCCAGCAGATTCCAGCCGTCCGCATATTCCTTCTGTCGCGCAGCCGCAATAAACTCCGTGCGGTAAATCCAGTTTACAAGATCGTATTTATCTTTAAAGTGGTAATAAAAGCTCTTGCGGTTCATCTCGCATTTGCCGCAGATATCGCTGACGCTGATCTGTGAAAACGGCTTCGTTTCCATAAGCTCCTTCAGAGCTGCAGCCAAGGCTCTCTTCGTAATATTGGAATCCGCCAGAACCCTTCACCTCCCCGTGCAGCTCTCTGCCTCGCCTGATAGCACGATAATATCATAAAAGGCAGGCAAATTCAACCATCGCCCCCTTTCGTTCCCTCTCCCAATTTTGGACAAAATCATCCGACTGTCCAAAAAAGTAACACCTTCCAACAAACGTGGCAAAAGGTATTTTTCCATGCTGCTGGAAAATAGAGCTGGCCCATCCGGAGCGGACGTTTGAGATGAGGCTTCAAAAAACAGCGGCGCAAGCCTTACTCTTGAACAAGCGGCTCCGCGATCCATTCGCTGACCAGGGAAATTTCCGCATGGACAACCTCGGCTATGCTCTCCAGCGGCATTTGCCTTCCAGCCAGATTGCGGGCAATCTTCTTTTTTTCTTCCAGACGGCCTTCCGTTCGGCCTTCTGCACGGCCTTCCGCACGTCCCTCTGCGCGACCTTCTGCACGGCCCTCCGCATGCGCCTCATTGCATAGCATTTCCATTTCTATACACATTTCCTCTATTCCTTTCTGGGTTTCCTTTAGTTCCCTCGTTCGCTTTGCCAGCAGCGGACTGTACATATCGCTGGCCTTCCTGCAGTGGAAGTCGTGCATCAGCCGCCCTAATTCCGTATCGTCCTGGATGGACGCGTTCACATAGATAATATGCGACTGGTCGTGAAAGCAGGCTTCTGCCTCTGAGATCATCCTCCCGATGTGATACAGCGGCAGGCCGA
The DNA here is from genome assembly GCA_944383835.1 of uncultured Lachnospiraceae bacterium. Classification (GTDB taxonomy): domain Bacteria; phylum Bacillota; class Clostridia; order Lachnospirales; family Lachnospiraceae; genus RGIG7193. Next base: position 24,442 of record CALWRE010000202.1, read on the forward strand.
AACCCAGCACATCCGTCGCCGTGATAAATATCACATAGGATTCCGGCAGGTCATCGTACGCTTCCCCCGGATTCAAAGTATTAGCGTCCAGTATACCGCTGTAATATCTGGATCGCTTCGGAGAAGCCCCGGAGGCCCTTTGCTGCACCTCAACGCAAAACCGTTTGCCCTCCGCATCCTGGGCCACGCAGTCCAGTATGCAAGACCGTCCGCGCAGGTTTTTATGATCCTGCTGGATCACAACACTCGTAAGCTTCAAATCTCTCCGCCCTGTAATAATCCGGATAACATACTCCACGCATTCCGCATTTTTAAAAACACTGCGCATAAACGTATCGCTCATCATCGTAAAATTTTCTATCGTATGTATATATCTTGCGTAATGCGCGGGGAGAATACCGTTAGCGACATAGTTGATTTCATCAACGTTATTGCTGCACATAATGATTACCACCTTCCGAAATGAGAGACCGACAGGGCGGGCAGATAAGTATATTGTTAAATGAAACAGATATGTTTTGAATGGATGGTTATATGATACCATATGCTATTCGAAAATGCAAGCTCTTTTTTAGCCCTGCATAGAGTCTTGCATAGATAGGCGCATAGATATGTACATAGATATAGATGTACGCAGAGGTTTAAAAATGCTATACTATTCGGGGAGGTATTGATCCATGATGTATCGTCAAAACCACCGGGAGCCATACGTACGGACGTGGCTGCTGGCATTTATTTTTCTGGCTGTCCTGATGGCTGTGGGCAGCCTGTGGGATTATCCAATTTCTCAGCGTTTATATGACAAAGACAGCTTCTTTGGTCTCTTTTTTGCTGCCTTCGGCGAATACCCGGCTGCCTTAGGTCTCTGCGCGGCCGGCTCTCTCTTCTTTACTGCCGGGCGAAAAGGACAGGGACTCTCCGGAGGCCTGCTTATCCTTTGCGGCGTCTGGCTTTTCCTTCTCGGCTTTGTTCTGGCCGTATCGCAGCCGGGACGATATCTTTCCGGACAACACCTGCCCGCTCTTTTAACCGCCACAGCTGCTTGCTTCTTTTTTGCCTATGACACAGCCCGGCTGTGCCGCGATACGGATCGGGAGACCATTCTCCGGGTAGCAGCGGTGATTCTGACAGTAATTGCCCTGAATTATCTGCTTGTGAACATTCTCAAAATCCTCTGGGGAAGGCCGCGGATGCGGCTGGTGGCCGCTGACAGTCGGGTCAGTTTCGTTCCCTGGTGGCGTCCTGGGGGAGAGTTTCGGGATATTTTGACGCGGACCGGAACAGCCGCCGACGAATTCAAAAGTTTTCCCTCCGGCCACACGGCAAACGCCTCGGCTGCGATGCTTATCACCCTTCTTCCTGTGCTGCGCCCCAGTCTTGGCCGGCACCGCTCCCTGCTTTTTGCTGTCGGCTTTGGCTGGACGGCTCTGGTCGCCCTGTCGCGCATTGTCGTCGGAGCCCATTATCTGACCGATACCGTCGTCGGTTTTGCCATTGGGCTGGCGGTTCTGCATTTTGCAGTCCGCCTTATCCTGCCGGCAGACCACCGGAAACCGCCTTTGGCGCATTACTGAAAACCATCTTTCCGCCTTTGGAGCCTTAGCTTGAAAATAAAGATATATTATGTTAAACTGATAAAGTCAATTTAATAATAGATTTCAATATTTGAGTTTTCTATCCTTCACCGCTCAACATTAGAGGAGGATGCATTCTATTGAACAGCAATCAGCTTAAACAATTTATCGCCATAGCCGACGAAGAAAATATCACGCGTGCCAGCCAAAAGCTGTTTATGTCTCAGTCAGCCCTTTCCAATACGCTAAAACTTCTGGAAGAGGAATTGGGCTGTCAGTTATTTGACCGAAAGGCAAATCGCCTGGTACTGAATGCCAACGGCGCCAAGCTTTTTCGCTACGCAAAGCAAGTTGTCGACCTGATCGACAGCGCAGAGCGTGAATTCCGAACCACCCGCAATCAAAAACTGGAGCTCAATATCGCCACCAGCTCTCACCTGTATTTCACTTCCTTCTTCAAAAACAACGTATCCCTGATGGGAAAATACCACCTGAAGGTCGTCGAGTGCAGCTACAGCGATATTTTTGATTTGCTGGACCGCAAAAACTGCGACGCGGCCCTGGCTCCCGATTATCCGCAAATTCATAAAAACCTGGGCCGCTTCAAGCGCTTTTTACTGGGCAAGGAACACCTGGGGCTGATCTTTCCGGTGAACCATCCTCTCAGCACAAGAGAATCTGTCAGCATTAAAGAATTGAACGGAGAGCAGTTCCTTTCCTTTGAAAACGACGTCGGCTTTCGGTGGCAGGATTATCTGTGCATGGCGAAAGGAGTCAGCATGGAATATTGCCTGGAACTCCCCAGAGGATATTCCCGGACCAATGATATTACCGGGCTTAATTTTCCTTCTTTCTTGTCGTCCTTGGTAAAAAACAGCGTAACCCCAGACAATCCCCTGTATAGATATGTCCCCTTAAATGACGAGGAGGCCACCCGAAATGTCTATCTGTGGTATAAGGAGGATTCTGCTCCCCTTGTCGAAACCACGATCAAGGAGTTTCTCTGACCGCTTCCCGCTCCTGTTCCCTTCTTGCGTTTTCTGCGGCATAAAACTCGGCCTGTTCATCGGTGATCTTGTAGAATTTTATCCATATGAAAGCCGCCACGATCATCAGCACGCCGCCAATCCCAAACAACCCCAGAAAACTGCGCATGAAAACAGGGGTGACGTTGGAAAGGGTCGTCAGGTCTATGGCGTCATAACCGATAAGCGCGATGCCATAGCCGGCAATGGCCCCTCCCGTTATATTTCCAATATCCGATGCAATCTGGATCGTCGCCGGGGCCGAAATGCGGGTGTCAACCCCCGTTTCATATAGATATGCCTCCGCCGCATCCAGCAGATAGGGAACCAGGTAAAAATTCCACAGCATCATCGTCGTTTGGGTAATAATCTTGATAATTCCAAAAATCCAAACGGATCTCTCTCCGGTAAAGGTAAAGATAATCATTAAAATACCATAGAGAAGCAGCCAGATTGTTTTCGATATCTTCTTTCCCAGTCGGATTCCCAGCGTCGGCAGCACAAACACCCCAATCAGGGCCGCCACATCCACCACCGTATTGATGAGGGTATAAGTCGTGTCAAATTCCCCCATCAACCGGAAATAATAAATGCCCAGATTGCTCACCGTCATCATCCCTGTGTAATAGAAGATATCGCTGATCAAGATCGCCCTCAAGTATTTATTTCCAATCAGAGCCTTGCAGGTAGCCCAAAAGCTTTCATTTTTATCCTCTTCTTCCCTCGGCTGATATTTTGCTCCCTTGGCGTACTGGCGGGCAAATAAAGCCATTCCCACGATCATAGCTATGCCGTAAACGACAGCTACCATCGTATATCCGCCCACAGTCCAGTCCATCGCCGTACTGAAATAAGTAACCATAGGCAGGGCCGTCATGCTCATCAGCAGCAGGCCAAATTTATTTCCTCGGGTGGAAGCGATGGAAAGCTCATTGCGCAGCGTCTGGTTACAGCCGGCCATCATGCCCATCATGCTATAAAAAACTCCCTGTATCATATCCGCTATTCCCATAAACAGTCCATAGAGAAGTCCGCTGATCCACACACCGGCCGCGCCGAAGATGCGCGTGTCGCAAAACAGAAGCACCAGCGATGCAACAAAGAGGACTTCTAAAAGTACCGCCCAGCTGAGCAGTCCGTCATGTCTGCCTTTGCTGGGATTGAAATGCTGCAGCAGCGGCCCGGTCAGGGAGCTGGCCACCACATCCATCGCCCGCCCTATCATCAGGGCAGTGGCCACTGTAACAGCGCTGTAATCCAGAACGTCTGTCAAAAAGGAGGAGGCCCATCCCAGAGCAAATACGCTCCCCAAATTGTATACTAAATTAACCAGCACATAGGTAACTCGTCTTTTATCCGTATATTTCTGTACTATCCTCTGTAATTGACTCATTTGTTCCCTCCACCAGCCTCTTTGGGAAAAGGGCCTCATCTTTCGGACAAAATGAGGCCCTTCAAAAGAGGTATATTATGGTCGTTTACTTTCTATTATTTCTTTCCCAGCTCCTTCATGCGGATATCATAGGCTTTTTTAAGCTTTTCCGCCGCTGTTACAACAAAGCTTCTCGGACAGCCGACGTTCAGCCGGATAAAGCCGGCTCCCGGATCCGCTTCCGGGTCGTCGTAGTTCCCTCTGAAAAAGTAGCCATCCTGAATTTTCAGCCCGACCGTATCGTCCAGCCACTTTTTAATTTCTTTGGAAGGAATCTGCAATACCTCCACGTTGATCCACGGGAGATACGTTCCTTCCAGCTCTGTCAGCCAGAATTCCGGCATGTTCTGCGCACAGAAATCCCGAAGGTAAACGAAGTTATGATAGGTGTACTCGCACATTTGATCGATCCAGGCCGAGCCTTCCTTGGTATAGGCCCCGCATACAACAGCCAGTCCGAACACATTGCGGTAAGACATATACTGCACCTTGAGATATTTCTTCCTGACTTCCGGGTTGGCAATGTATACCTGGGAATGGATCAGGGCCGCCGTGGCAAAACTCTTCGCTGTGGATGTAAGGACAGCGCTGTGCATGGCGATCTCCGGCGAAAGGGAGCTGAAGGGAATATGCTTGTGCGGCTTCATTACAATGTCCCAATGGTTCTCATCGCTGATGATGAAAACATTATTCCGGATGCAGATATCGGCCAGCTTCAGCAGTTCCTCCCTTGTCCAAACGCGTCCTACCGGGTTATGCGGGGAACACAGGACGATTGCCGTCGTTTTGGGATCGGAGCATTTCTTCTCCAAGTCTTCATAATCCATCTCATAACGCCCATTTTTCAGAACCAGCTCATTGGGCAGCACATGGCAGCCTTCGTGTGTAATATCGCCCCAGAAGCAATATATCGGCGTCTGGACGATGACATTGTCCCCCGGCTGGCATACAGCCTGGATCATCATCTGAATTCCATCGTGCACGCCCGGCGAATGGCAGATCCAGGACGTGTCCACATCCCAGCCGAATCGGGTTCTGCACCACCATTTGACCGACTCATAATATCCCGGATAAATGCTCTCATAGCCGATATGCACATTGTCGATGCGGGCATGGAGGGCCTTCGCTATGGTGGAAGGAGGCAGATATTTAGATTCCGCCACAGAGTAGGAGATATTATCCTCTTCCAGTTTTCCATCCTTATCATAGCATCTCCAGGTAGCATGGCCAATCCCTTTGTCAATGATGGTATCAAAGTCAAAAGTGTAATCCCGGTCTGCTCCCTCGTCCGGCTCAAAGCGCTTATTGTAGTCAAAAACAATCTTTTCCATGATATTTTTCCTCCCCGTTTATTTGTGCTCAGGCGTTTGCTTCCGCCTCTTCCCGCAGCTTCTTGTCATGTTCAATATTTTCCAGGGCATACTGCTTGGATTCTTCATCCGTCATCTTGTAAGCAAATATCCAGATTACCGCGCCGATAACCGCAGTGGCAACGGTAAGCCCGGCCCATACAAGAAGATAGCTGTTTACAAATCCCTCCGGCATCGTAGCCGTAATCGTTGAAATATCTGTCCAGTCGGTCTGGTCCAGGCCGATCGCGGCAACGCCGTAGTTCATGATTGCCGCGCCGACAGCCATGCCGATGGTGCTGGGAAGGGTCAGCAAGGACGGCGCCACGGAGCGCAGATCCTTACCCGTCTCATGGTAATAGCGGTCCGCCTCCGCGATCATAATAGGAGCCATAAACCCGGCAAACACCAGGTAGGCCACCTGCGCCAGCACCTGGGTACCCGTGTGCACCCAGCAGGAGTAGCGCCCAAAGACCAGAAGGATAGCCGGCCCCAGGGCATACAGCCAATATCCAAGCCGTTTTGCATTTTTCTTTCCCAGCTTAAAGCCGATGGAAGGCATAATAATCGTCAAAATCCAGGTGCAGATACTGACAATCGTTGCACTGAACGCAAAACTGGTATCATACATTCCGTGCAGCTGCCACCAGTACGTACTTCCATTGGAAATGATGCCGTTGGCGATGAAATAAAAGACGTCCGCCACTACCATAAACAGCAGGCGCTTATCCATGAAAATATATTTAAAGGTTTCCAGAAATCCCAGCTTCTTCTGCACCGAAGCGGTGTCTGAGCCAAAACCCTTATCCAGGCATTCCCTTTTATAGACATTGGCCAGATGGCTGTTGCAGATTAAGAAGATCAGGGCATAGATCACCGCTACCGGGAAATGGGACCAGGGATTGCCGAATCGCGCAGCCACAAACGCAATAAGCGGGGCCTTAATCCAATTGCCGATCAGGCTGCCGATTTTATTAAAGCGTACGCCCCATACACCCATTCCATCGCGGGCGTCAATATCCGTACCGGAAATCACTCCCAGAATACAGAAGGTGGTTGAAGTTTGAAACAAAGAAGTAGAGGTAAACCACCAAAAAAGAGTATAGCAAACAAGCCACCCCAGAATTAGGAATTAGCGGGTGGAAACAATTGCAAAATATAAAGAGAGATAATAATGATTACTGG
>CALWRE010000203.1 GCA_944383835.1 uncultured Lachnospiraceae bacterium
CCCGCAGGACAATCACCCCCTCGTCCCCGGACGACCGCATCACCCGCCCCGCCGCCTGCAGGACCTTATTCATCCCCGGATAGCGGTAGGCAAAGTCAAAGCCGTCCTTGCCCTGGTCAGCATAAAACTGCCGCAGAATCTCCCTCTTGGTGCAAACCTGGGGAATGCCGGTCCCCACGATGGCCGCTCCGATTAGCTTCTCACCGGTCAGATCGATTCCCTCGGAAAAGATCCCTCCCATGACGCAGAAGCCCACCAGGGTTTCGCCGGGTTTTGTCCGGGAGAAGGCCGCGAGAAACTCCTCCCGCTCTTCTTCCCGCATCCCCGACGACTGCTGCAGGATAAGAAAGGGCGGCTCCCCCTCTTTCTCCGCCTCCTTTTCCGCCTCCTCCCTGACTCCCTGCATAAAGGCATAGGAGGGGAAGAATACCAGGTAATTGCCGGCCTTCGCCTCGGCCATGGTGCGGATATAGGCGTAGATTTTCTTATATTCCGCCGGTCCCCTGCGGCTGTAGCGGCTGCTCACATCCCGGGCCGCCGCCAGGAAACGCTTCTCCCGGTCAAAAGGAGACAGGGCATAGACGGCATAGTCCTCCTCCTCTCCCCGCAGAAGCTCCCGGTAATAGGGAAGCGGCAGCAGGGTGGCGGAGAAAAAGACGGCGCTCTTTCCCTTATCCAGGCACTGCCGCAGGCAGCTCGCCGGATTTACGCACAGCTCCTTTAGCATAAAACGGCCGTCCGGCAGAAGCTCCGTATAGATTCGGTAGCTGTCGTCCACCCTCTCGCTGATGTTCAGGAAATGGCGAACCGCAAAATAAAATTCCCGGTAGGTCTCATTGCCGTCCAGGGCCGTGCTGTTCTCGGAAAACTCCTGCATCTCCCCAAACAGGGACAGCAAAGCCAGGGTAAAATGCCCCGTCTGGGGAAGCACCTTATAGGTCTCGCACTCCCGCTTCAGCTCCAAAAGCAGCTGATTGCAGCGGGCAAGCTGCCTGGCAAGCTTCGGGCTGTGGTCCTTTACCAGGCGGCGTACCTCCAGAAAATCTTCCTTATAGAGAACGGCGCTGTACATCTCCCTGGCCCTCTCGGCCAGATTGTGGGCCTCGTCCACCAGGAAGATATAGTCCCCCAACACGCCCTCGCCAAAAAAACGCTTGAGATAGATATTGGGATCAAAGACGTAATTGTAATCGCAGATCACCCCGTCGGCCCAGGTGGTAAGATCCAGGCACAGCTCAAAGGGGCAGACCCGATGCTCCGCCGCCGCCCTGCGAATCGTCTCCCGGTCGATTTTCTCCCCGCTCTCCAGCAGGGAAAACACCACGTCGTTGATTCGGTCGAAATGTCCGGCGGCGTAAGGGCAGCTGTCGGGATTACAGTCCGGCTTATCCAGGATGCACAGCTTATCCTTGGCCGTCACTGTCACCGTGAGAAAGACAAGTCCCCTGTCCCGGAGAATCTGAAAGGCCTCCTCCGCCACCGTCCGGGTCACGGTCTTGGCCGTCAGGTAGAAGATCTTATCCCCATACCCCTCGCCGATGGCCTTTACCGCCGGGAAAACGGCCGACATGGTCTTACCGATGCCGGTGGGCGCCTGGATAAAGAGGGTCTTTCCCCGGCTGATGGTCCGGTAGACCGCCACCGCCAGCTCTCTCTGGCCCTGCCGGTACGGAAAGGGGAACTCCAGCCCTTCCATGCAAAGCCGCCGTTCTCTGCGATGGTAATACTGCCACATGGCCCATTTGCCGTACTCCTGCGTAAGCCCGTCAAACCAGGCGGCCAACCGTTCCATCTCCCACTCCTCCTGGAAGCGCACGATTTCCTCGCTCTCCAGGTTGGCGTAGGTCAGCTGGACGGACACGGCGGGCAGGCCTCTGTCCTTCCCGGCCATATAAGCGTAGCACAGGGCCTGGGCCTTGTGAACCGGCACCGGTTCCGTCAGCCGCCGCACATCATAGCAGACGCCCTTGATCTCGTCCACGGTCAGCCGCCCCTCTTCCTCGATGAGGCCGTCGGCCCTCCCCTCCACGCTGAGGGTTACCTCCCCCAGAGGCACCAGGCATTTGAGGCTGACCTCCGCCCGGTAGGCGGGGCCCATCTGCCGCTGCAGCTTTCGGTGCAGGCGGCCGCCCAAAACCATAGCCTCCTTCTCCCGGCCCAGGCCCCGGCGGCTGTCGATATCGCCGGAGCGCAGCGTAAATTCCACCAGATTCCGCACCGAGATGCGGACGACGTTTTCCTCTTTTTTCATTTGATCTTCAGCCACACCTTCATCACCAGCCCCGCCGGCAGAAGCTTGCCCGAAAGCCGTTTGAATTTCGTGTCCAGGCCCAGCACCGACAGATCCTTACCCCTAGCGCTGTCCTTCAGGGCCTTTTTCACCACGTCCTCCGCCTCATACAGGGGCTTGAAATGATTGCAGGTGTCGGGATTTTTGGTATCCTTGGCCACCTGGAAAAACTCGGTGCGCACATAGCCGGGGCAGACGCAGGTGACAGTAATCTTCCTGCTCTTTAATTCCACGTTGAGGGCCCGTGAAAAATGCACCACAAAGGCCTTGGTGGAGGCGTACATATTGAACTCCGGCAGGGGCTGGAAGGCCGAGGCCGAGCCCAGAATCAGCACGCGGCCGCCGGCGTGCATATAAGGCAGGACCGCATAGGTGGTGCGCACCACGGCCTTGCAGTTTAAGTCGATCATCTGGCTGATCTCATCGTCGGTCAGATCCCGGTACGTCCCGTATTTTCCAAAGCCGGAAGCGTTGACCAGAATGCTGACCTCCGGTTTCTGTTTCTTCAGCGCCTCGCTCAGCTTTTCAAAGCTCTCCTTCTTCGTCAGATCCAGGGCGAAGATGCGGACCGGCAGATGCAGCTTCTCCTGCAGCTCCTTTAGCCTCTCCTCCCTCCTGGCTACGACCCACAGCTCGTCCACCTGGCCAAGGCCCGCGATCTGCCTGGCAAATTCTCTTCCCATTCCCGAGGATGCCCCGGTAACCACTGCTATTTTCATCTTCTCTTTCCTCCCTCATCTCATTTTTTGTTCCTTCTGTGCTTTGCAATCCGCAGGACCGCTGTGCAGACCAGCACGCCAAAGAGCACGCCGCAGGTATCGAGAAGCACATCGGCCATGCTGGCGTTTCGGCCCGGCGTAAAATATTGTATGCCCTCGTCGATGCAGGCCACGAAAAAGCCCGCCGGTATCAGCCTCCACCGGTTTTTCCCGGCAAAGAAAGGATAGCGGGAAAGGCTTATGACAAAAAGAATCCCCAGTCCCGTATATTCCCCGAAATGGGCCGCCTTGCGGATAAAGCCCTCCGAGAAGCGGACAAATGCAAGGCCAATGGCCTGAAAAAAGCCATTGATCCGTTCCGTCACCCAGCCGCTCTCCGCCGAGGAATAGACCGCCGGCGTCGCCGAATGACCGAAAATAAATCCAATATAAAGCAAGGTAACGATTATCATCGCAGTATGTCTCTCTTTCCTCTCCGCGTTTTCGCTTGCCGCGCTTCTAACAGTATATCCGAAAACCTTCCCAATCGCAAGGGCCGCCTTGCAAACATACGTTCCCGGTGCTATACTAAAGAGGAAACAGGGGCGCCAATGGGGCGCATCCGACAGAAGTCCAACAGGAGGAAACGCTATGGCAGAGCGGCTGATCTTTCACATCGACGTCAATTCCGCCTACTTAAGCTGGGAGGCAGTGGATCGTCTGAAACACGGAGAAACGGTGGATCTGCGCACCATCCCCGCCATCGTGGGAGGCGACCGGGAAAAACGCCACGGCGTCGTCCTGGCCAAATCCATCCCGGCTAAAAAGTACGGCGTCGCCACCGGCGAGCCGATTGTGGACGCCCTGCGCAAATGTCCCCTTCTCACCTGCGTGCCGGCCCGCCATGATCTCTACAGCCGGTATTCCCACGCCTTTCTGGATATCCTGCGCCGCTACGCCCCGGTGATCGAACAGGTCTCCGTGGACGAGGCCTTCGCCGATATGACGGGCACCGGCCTTCTCTATGGTTCCCCGACGGAGGCTGCGGCGCGGATCAAGGATACGATCCGCGATGAACTGGGCTTTACGGTAAACGTAGGCATCTCGTCCAATAAGCTCTTGGCCAAGATGGCCTCCGATTTTGAAAAGCCCGACCGCATCCACACCCTTTTTCCCGATGAAATCCCGAAAAAAATGTGGCCCCTGCCGGTGGGCGAGCTGTTTCTCGTGGGGCAGTCTGCCAAGCGCCAGCTGGAGGAACTGGGGATACGCACCATCGGAGATCTGGCGAAAAGCGACCCGGCCCTGATCCGCTCCCATCTGAAAAAGCACGGAGAAACCATCTGGAACTATGCCAACGGCATCGACAGCCGGCCGGTGGAGGCGGAGCCCGCCGACGCCAAGTGCTACGGCAACGAGACCACCCTGCCAAAGGACGTGACCGATATGGAAGAGGCCAAAACCATCCTCCTGGCCCTCTGCGAATCCGTGGCCGCCAGGCTCCGGGCCGACCAGGTGGCGGCCTCCTGCATCACCGTCAAATACACGGACTGGCATTTTCATAACCAAAGCCACCAGCGGACCCTGGTTTCCCCCACCAATGTGACCGAGGAAATCTACCAGAACGCCGTCTCCCTGCTTACCCAGCTGTGGAGCAGCCGGGTTCCGCTGCGTCTCCTGGGGGTATCGGCCAGCCGCATCGGAAACGGCGGCATGTACCAGTACAACCTCTTCGACGGGGAAAAATACGAAAAGCTGGGACGGCTGGACGAATGCCTGGACTCCATCCGCAGCCGCTACGGCAAAGGGGCCGTAAAAAGGGGACGGCTCTTAACTCCCCTTTCCGAAAAAGAAATTTCCGAAAAAGAAAACGACAAAGGCGGCCCACCTGAAAGCTGACCGCCTCCCGCTCTTTCTTTCTGCTCTCTCCCCTGTGCGCTGCCCTCACAGCCGGGTGAACGCCGCCTCCCTGGCATACTCCTGCATCACCGCGATATCCTGGTCGGTAAAGCCGAATTTCTTCTGAATCTTACCAATCTCATCGGCCAGCCGCACATTGGAAATGGTCCGGTTGTCGGTGTTGACCGTCACATGGACGCCCGCGTCATAAAGCAGGCGGAAGGGATGTTCCTCCCCGTTTTTCATCGCCTTGGTCTGCACATTGCTGGTATAGCAGACCTCCAGGGCGATTTTTCGTTTCGCCAGTTCCCGCACCAGCTCCGGATCCTCCGCGGCCCGCACCCCATGCCCCAGTCTCCAGGCTCCCATGGAAAGGGCCTGACGCACGCTTTCCGGCCCGGCCCCCTCGCCGGCATGGATAGTGTATGGCACGTCCAGCTTTCTCGCCAGAGCAAAGACCGCTGCGAAATTCTCCGTTGGAAACAGGCCTTCCGCCCCGGCCAGGTCCGCCGCGCAGACGCCGCTTCCCAGATACCGGGCTGTCAGGCGGATGGTCTCTTCGTTCTCCTGCTGGTTGTCGTCGCCTCGCATGCAGCACAAAATCAGCGCCGCCTTCATCGACGGAGCCGCGCTGAGAGCCTCCTTCATCCCACCGATGGCGGCCTCCACATACTCCTGCTGGCCAAAGCCTGTAAAGCGGGCGTACTGCGGGGCAAAACGGATCTCCGCATAGGAAAAGCCCTCTCCGGCCAAATCTTCCGTAAGTTCCTTTGCCGCCCTCCGAATAGCCTCGGGACTGCTCAGCACACGAATCGGAATATCAAACCGCTTTAGGCAGGTCTCCAGATTCGGGCAGTCCTCCGGCACCCTCATATAACGGTCAGTAAACTCCTCCAGATCCGCCGCCGGGGCCTCTACCCCCTGCTCCTTCGCCAATTCCATGGCCGTAGCCGGCCGCAGCGATCCATCCAGATGCAGATGCAGTTCTATCATGATTTTCCTCCTTTTCCTGTAAGGCCTGTAAGTCCGCGGAGAGTATGCCCTCTCCTGTATCATAGAATTAGAATACCTGTTTTCCGCCGGTTTGTAAACCTATTTGTAATCCTCTTGTTCCGTTTCGCTGACAGCTTCGTTGACAAGTAAAATTCTCCGCTTTATAATATATTTTAATGTTAATCGAAATGTTTCAGACAAAGGAGACGCCATGGGTTTTCAGGAAAGCTTTCGGGCTCTGTCCGACCCCACCCGCCGCGAAATCCTGCAGCTTCTAAAGAACGGGCGCATGAGCGCCGGCGAAATTGTCAGTCATTTTCAGATGACCGGAGCCACCATCTCCCATCATCTGTCGGTTCTGAAAGCCGCCGGCCTGGTGGATGTGGAACGAGAAGGAAAATATCTCTATTATGAATTGAACCTCTCTGTCGTGGAGGAAATTATGGCATGGTTTGCCGGATTTGCCAAGGAGGATAACCAATGAAAGTCTTTCGCCGTGAAAACCGTCTGTCCTGGATTCTAACTGCCGTCATGTTCGCCGCAGCCCTGCTTGCCTATCCGTCGCTGCCGGACCAGATTCCCATTCATTTTAATGCGGAGGGAGCAATCGACGGCACCGGACCCCGCCTCTGTATTTTCCTGATGCCCGCCGTCGCGGCTTTGCTGCTTTTTTTGGGGGAGCTGACCCGCCAGATCGACCCCAAACGCGAGAATTACAACCGCTTTAAGCAGCACTATTATCTGATTTTTTTCGGATGCTGCCTGCTCTTTTTTGTGCTCGAGCTCTATACGATCGCCGTCTGTTTCCAGCCCCAGCTTGAGGATTCCTTCCGCATGGGACAGTGGATGCCGGTTTTCGTCGGCGCCCTTATTGCCCTGTGCGGCAACATCCTGCCAAAGTTCAAGCCCAATTACTTTGCCGGCATCCGGACTCCCTGGACCCTGGCCGACACAAACGTCTGGTATCTGACCCACCGCTTCACCGGGAAGGTCTGGTTTGCCGGCGGCATCCTTTTGATGGCCGTCGCCTTTCTGCCAGGCAGGGCAAAAACGCCCGTTCTCTTAGGGATCTTTATCCTTTTGATCCTTATCCCCTGCCTTTACTCCTATCTCACTTACCGAAAAAAGCAGGATCCTAAAAACGAAGAATAATTTTCCCCATTTCTGCATAAAAAATCCAACTTGTCCATATACTGTATAACAAAGAATCCTGCCGGCAGGCTTCTTCTCTGCCGGCTCTTTATTATGATGACGAGGAGGTATCATATGCCCAGGGGAAAGGTAATAAAGCGTTCCTTGGATGAACAGATCAGCATGCTGGAGGAGGACATCCGGGTCGCTCATAATAAGCTGACCAAGCTCCAGGGAAAGCTGAAGGAACTGCAGAAGCAGAAGCGGGAGGAGGACATGGCCGATCTCTACTCCCTGGTAAAAGAAAGCGGCCTGTCCGTAGACGAGGTTCGCCAGATGCTCACCGACACGTCTGCCGCTCCCCACGCCGCAGACGACAACATCGCCTGACCAGCCGCCGAAATGAAAAAACTCGCAGAGCAATCTGCGGGTCTTTGCTTTCTATAAAAAAAAATAGCGGAAAACCCTGAAGAATCAAGGATTTCCGCCGCTTTTTCGCCCCCTCGCGGGGCCGTTTGGAAAGCAGGGGCAGTAAGAGTCGAACTCACATCGATGGTTTTGGAGACCACTGTTCTGCCATTGAACTATGCCCCTGTACCGGTTTTTGAACCGCTTTATAGTTATATCATAACCATCGATTCCTGTCAAGCGTTCCTGAAAAGAAAATCATCGAGCTGAATCTTCCATTTTCCCACCGGCAGCTTTCCAAAGGCGGCTGCTCACAGCAGCTTAATCGCCTCCGCCACGCTGTCCACGCCGATCAGGCGGATATCGTCGGTCCGGCGCAGTCCCTTTAAGGAAACCCGCGGCAGGATACAGGCGGAAAAGCCCAGCCGTCTCGCCTCCGCGATGCGCTGCTCCGCCATGCTCACCGCACGGATCTCACCGGAGAGCCCCACCTCGCCGAAAACCAGGGTACCGTCCGGCACCGCCAGATCCCGGTAACTGGAAACGATGGCCAGGACAATGCCCAGATCCAGTGCCGGCTCGTTGACCCGTATGCCGCCGGCAATATTTACATAGGCGTCGCACTCGCCCAGACGCATTCCCAGTCTTTTTTCCAGGACGGCCATCAGCAGGTTCACCCGGTTGTAATCCGTTCCGGCCGCCGTACGGCGGGGCTGGCCAAAATTGGTGCGGCAGACCAGGGCCTGAATCTCCAAAAGAAGCGGCCTGGTTCCCTCGATGGCGCAGGTCACCACCGAGCCGGAGGCGTTCTGCGGCCGCCCGCTCAGCAGATACTGCGAGGGATTGGGCACCTCATGAAGACCGTCCGCCTTCATTTCAAAGACGCCGATCTCATTGGTGGAGCCGAAACGATTCTTCACCCCCCGCAGAATCCGGTAGGAGGCGTGACGGTCCCCCTCAAAATACAGAACCGTATCCACCATATGCTCCAGCATCCTGGGGCCGGCCACCGTTCCCTCCTTGGTCACATGGCCCACGATAAAAATCGGAATTCCTAAGCCTTTCGCCAGCTGCAGCAGAGCCATCGTCGACTCCCGCACCTGGCTGACGCTGCCGGGAGCCGCATCCACCGATTCCCGAAACATCGTCTGGATGGAATCGATGATCACAACCTCCGGCTTTTCCTCACGGATTACCCCTTCGATTACATCCAGATCCGTCTCGCACAGCAGCGTCAGGCTCTCGGAAAACTCCCCCATCCGGTCGGCCCGGAGTTTGATCTGATGCAGGGATTCCTCCCCCGATATGTACAGGACGCGGGTTCCCCCGGAGGTGAGATTGCGGCACACCTGCAAAAGCAGGGTGGACTTGCCGATTCCCGGATCTCCCCCTACCAGCACCAGGGAGCCGGCCACAATGCCGCCGCCCAATACCCGATCCAGCTCCTTAAATCCGGTTTTTCGCCGCTCGCTTTGATCCGCTTCGATCTCTTTTAAGGTGCGGGGCTTAGCTTCTGTGCGTATGGCAAAGCCGGAGGCAATGCTCCGGCTGCCGATACCCGTATGTCCTGCGCCTGCGGAAGGCTTAGGGGCCTCTACCATCGTATTCCACTGTTTGCAGCCAGGGCACTGTCCCAGCCACTTGGAAGATTCATATCCGCATTCCTTGCAGAAAAACAGAGTAGTTTTTGATTTTGCCATTATTTTTTCACGCTTACCTTCTGCCCTGCTCCCGGATCCATTTCCAGGCTCAGGGACAGCTTGCCTCCCATGTTGGTCGTCATCTGACCCAGCACCTCGCCGTTTACCGTAACGGTGTATTCCTGGTTTTCCAGAAGCTCCAGAGTAATCTGGCAATCCTGTCCGGCCTCCACTTCAAACTCCACGCCGTCTTCATTCTCAACGAAGTTATGGACAGCGGTGCCCGGCACGGATTCATAGACGAACATGCCATTCTTTTCAAGCTTCGTGATGTCGCAGTAGGTCTTTACCTTGTACAGGTCACCGCCCACCTCGTAGTTGTCCAGCTTTGCCTTTGCGCTAAGCTCGTAGTTGCCGAAGCTCAATCCTCCGTCTGCTTCCTTACGGATCAGTTCTGTCACGACTGACATTTTTCCTTCCTCCTGAATGTTAACTTTTCTTCCCCGCAGGTGACGAATACGGTGTCGCCGCTCTGAATCTCACCATCCAGAATCTCCTCCGCCAGCCGGTCCTCAATCTCGCTTAGCAGCGTGCGCCGCAGAGGACGGGCTCCGTACTTTTCATCGTACCCCTTATCGATCAGGAACTTCTTTGCGTCTTCCTCCACTTCCAGCTGAATATTCATCTGGCCCTGGATTCTCTCGTCCATCGTCCGCAGCATGATATCGACAATCCTGCCCATATCCTCTTTGCTCAGAGCATGGAAGACAATGGTCTCATCGATGCGGTTTAAAAACTCCGGTTTGAAAATACGCCGCACCTCGTCCATCACGCCGGACTTCATGCGCTTGTAATTTTCCTCCTCGTTCGTCACCGATGAAAATCCCAGTCTCTTAGGTTCCACAATATTTTGGGCGCCGGCATTGGAAGTCATGATCAGCACCGTATTCTTGAAGTCAATTTTACGCCCCTGGGCGTCGGTCACATGCCCGTCATCCAAAATCTGCAAAAGCAGATTGAAAATATCGGGATGCGCCTTCTCTATCTCGTCAAACAGGATCACCGAATAGGGATTCCTGCGCACCTTTTCGCTGAGCTGTCCGCCCTCCTCATAGCCCACATAGCCAGGCGGCGAACCGATCATCTTGGAAACGCTGTGTTTCTCCATATATTCGGACATATCAATCCGAATCAAAGCGGTCTCCTTGCCAAAGAGGGCCTCCGCCAGGGCGCGGGACAGCTCTGTCTTTCCTACGCCGGTGGGCCCCAGGAACAGGAAAGAACCGATGGGACGCTTCGGATCTTTCAGTCCCACCCGTCCGCGACGAATCGCCTTTGCTACGGCGGATACGGCCTCATCCTGGCCGACCACCCTCTCGTGGAGGATGTTTTCCAGGTTCTTAAGCCGCTCGCTCTCCCCTTCCTCCAGCTTTTTCACCGGAATCTTGGTCCACTCTGCAACAATATCCGCGATTTCATTTTCCGTCACAAAGAGTTTCTTTTCGGTCTTCTCCCGTTCCCAGGCAGCCAGGAGCTTTTCTTTCTTCTCCCGCTTTTTCTCCTGGCGGCGCTTGATCTCTCCTGCCTTCTCGAAGGCCTCCTTCTTGACGGCCTTCTCCTTGTCCTGCTCCAGGCGCTCGATTTCCTCATCCAGCTTGCCGATCTCCGGCGGAGCCACGAAAGCGGTCAGGCGCACCTTGGACGAGGCCTCGTCGATCAGATCGATGGCCTTATCCGGCAGGAAACGGTCGTTGATATAGCGGGCCGACAGATGGACAGCCGCCTCCACCGCATCGTCTGTAATCGTCACGTGGTGATGGTTCTCGTATCTTCCCCGCAGCCCTTTTAAAATCGCCACGGTCTGCTCCTCACTGGGTTCTTCCACCACAACCGGCTGGAAACGCCGCTCCAGGGCTGCATCCTTTTCGATATGCTTGCGGTATTCATCGATTGTCGTGGCCCCGATCAGCTGGATCTCTCCTCTGGCCAGGGAAGGCTTCAGGATGTTGGACGCGTCGATGGCCCCCTCCGCCCCTCCGGCTCCGATGATCGTGTGTATCTCATCCAGAAACAGAAGGACATTCCCATCCTGGATCACCTCGTTCACCACGTTCTTGATTCTCTCTTCAAACTCGCCCCGATATTTGGAGCCTGCCACCATACCGGACAGATCCAGGGTCAGGACCCTCTTGTCCTTCACCGTATCGGGAACATTGCCCCGTACAATCTCGGCTGCCAGTCCTTCGGCAATCGCCGTCTTTCCTACGCCGGGCTCGCCGATCAGGCAGGGATTGTTCTTCGTGCGGCGGCTCAGAATCTGAATCACTCTCTCGATTTCCTTTTCCCGTCCGATCACCGGGTCCAGTTTGCCATCCCGTGCCAGGGCAGTCAAATCGCGGCTGTAATTGTCCAGCGTAGGGGTCTTGCTCCTCTCCCGCCTTCTCGTGCTTTCCACCTGCTGGCGGTAAGCCGACACATCCTGCCCCATATTGATTAACAGATCCACATACAGCTTCTGTATGCTTACGTTGAGGGTATTGAGCAGCCTGGTGGCTACGCAGTCGCCCTCCTTGATGATCGCAATTAAAATATGCTCCGTGCCGATCAGCTGAGACTTGAACTGAACGGCTTCGCGGTAACTGTTCTCCAATACCCGGCGCGCCTTGGGCGAATAGCCGTTTGGATCCATCATATGGACTGGGTTTGCCGGGGCAATCAGCTGATTGATCAGCTCGCTGACTTTTTCCGACGTCACTCCATGGGCCGCAAGAGTTTTGGCAGCCACGCCGCTGCCCTCCTCCAGCAGGCCCAAAAGCAGATGCTCTGTGCCTACATAATTGTGGCCGAATTCACCGGCCTCCATCACGGCCAGCTCCAGAGCCCGCTTTGCTTTATTCGTAAATCTTTCTTTCATAGTTCCTCCTAGTATACTGGCCCGGCTGGCCTGCGTCTCAGCCCAGCCGCGGCAGATTCTGGCGGATATACTGCGCCCTTGCTTCATCCAGGGCATCGCCCTCCAGATCTTCTGCACGGTTCAGACGCAGATTGGCCGGACGAATATGCAGCATCAGGCCAAACAGGTTCACCGGCCGCTCCAGCTTAATCAAATTTTCACACAGCCCCAGCCGCAGCTGCGACAGATATGTCATTCCTTCCTTATAGGAAAGCTTTCTTGCGTATTTCAGGACGCCGTAGGATTTATAGACCTCATCCTCCAGCTGCAGATGGTGGCTGCGAAGCGCCAGGGACTTGACCTTGCGCTCCTGCGCGGCCAACTGGCCCGCCGCCTGGGAAACCAGGCCGATGAGCTCCTCCTCCGTCTGTCCCAGGGTCTTTTGATTTTTTACCTCATAGAGGCCCCCGTAATTTTCATTGCTGTCGCCCGCAAGGCCCTTGATCGAAATGCCAAACCGGCTGTATTCCTGGATCAGCTTGCGAAACTGGGAGCCATGGGAGAGCATCGGCAGATGCACGACCACGCTGGCCCGAAGGCCCGTGCCTACATTGGTTAGAAAGGAGGTCAGATATCCGTATTTCTGGTCAAAGGCATAGGAAACCCTCTCCCCCACCTCATCATCCAGCTCGCTGAGGACAGGCCACAGATTTTCCAGACTCTGGCTGCTGGACAATAGCTGCAGCCGCAGATGGTCTTCCCCGTTCAACACCAGGCTTACCGCCTCATCCGGGGAAAGCGCCAGCCCCGCCGGCTCCTTATCCTCCACCCGGCTGTGATTGATCACTCTGCGCTCATACAGAGCATTCCGATGATCCGCATCCAATTCATTCAGATGGCAATAGGCATAAGGCTGCCCATCCTCCGCCATCAGCGGGAGAACTTTTTCCTCCAGGAAGGCCAGCATTTCGCTGCGCTCTTCATGACTCAGACGGCTGGGAAAAACATGGCCCTCCACATTGCGCACCAAGCGCAGCCGGTTCAGCACAAACACGTCATACATCTGATCCGTCTCTTCAAACCATCTTGTCATCTTTCATCCCTTCCCTCCGCCAGTTTTCCCTCCAGCGCATGAATTGCATCGCGATAGCCGGCAGCCGCTTCATAATCTTCCTCCTCTACGGCCTCCTTAAGCTTGGAACGCAGAATCCCGATCTGCTCGATATCGGACAGAGGCTTCTCCAGTACATCCTCTTCCTCCCCCTGGCAAAAGCCCGCCGGGCGCTTGCCGGTATGGGTGTCGCTCCCATGCAGCTGCTTCAGCTTATCGCTGATCAGAAGGTCAAACATATGGTAACAGTCCGGGCAGCCGAACTGGCTATTATTCACAAAATCGCCGTATGTCGTCTTGCAGGTGGGACAAACCAGGCTGGCCATTTCCTCCGCCTGTTCCTTCTCCCTGCCGTCTCCCAGCCCAAGAAGCTGCGATAAAATCTTGCCAATGGGATATTCGGAGTCAAAAAGACTGGCCAGTCCCGTATATTGTCCAAAATCAATCTCCTTCGCACAATGGCTGCAAAGATTGTGCTCCGTGGCAACTCCTCCCACGACTTCTGTATAGCGAATGTTTGCTTCCCGAATTTTACATCTTTCACATAACATAATCATCGCCTCCAAATATATATAAATAGGATATTCCAAAATCCATCCTGCATTCACAACAGCATGACCAAAAGAGAATCCCGCTTTGCAGGACCCTCCTCCCATATGCGGGAGCGCAGGCCAGCCGCACTCCCTCTCTCTATCCTCCCTAGAAATCAAGCAAGTCGAAATCCTCGTCATCCTCCAGGGACTCATCCGCATCATCCAGATCTACGATTTCTATGTCTTCTATG
>CALWRE010000204.1 GCA_944383835.1 uncultured Lachnospiraceae bacterium
TGGTACAGGTGATTTTCGGCGATACAGAAAGGACTCATTTTACTGGTATAAGAAGGTTATAGAGTCTAATGGGGAGGACTTGGATTAAAAAGACTGAATTAATTTCCCTCCGTAAAATACCGCAGCCGTGAAGAGCAAGGACTCGGTCTGAGTCGAAAGCTTCAGGGCTGCGGTATTTATTTATAATGATTTGTCTTTATCGTTACCGCTGCTCCGCGTACCTCTTGATCTCCGAGGCGCTGCGGTAGGCTTCGAACTGGTCGCCGTGAACCACCACCAGCGTGGGAGCCTGGCGGACACCGTAACGGCTTACCAGGTCGGCGTGTTCCTCGGCGTCGATCTTGTCGTAGGCCAGATGGGCGTCAGTCAGGAAGGAGTCGGCCATGCGGCAGTTGGGGCATGTCTTGGTGGTGAAGAGATACAGATGTTCTCCTGTTCCTTCCATGGCTGCCGCCGCTTCTTTCTTTGAAACCATCGGCGCCTCTGTCGTTTCAGTTTCGGCTTTCAGGCGCCCTGCGGGGGTGTTGGCTGAGGTCTGTTCTCTGCTGAAATGGGAACGGCCGATGTTGTAGACCTTGCGGTCCTTAAACTCCTGGGCCTTGCCGTCGTTCCAGTTCTGCACCGGGCGGTAGTAGCCGGTGATCCGGCTGTAAACCTCTGTGGTGGCTCCGCAGATCGGACATTTATACTGCTCGCCGGCGAGGTAGCCGTGATCCTTGCAGATGGAATAGGTGGGCGAAAGAGTGTAGTAAGGGAGCTTGTAATTCTCGGCAATCTTTCGCACCAGAGAGGCTGCGGCCTTCCAGTCAGGCAGCTTCTCGCCCAGGAAAGCATGGAAAACGGTGCCGGAAGTATAGAGGGTCTGCAGCTCGTCCTGGATATCCAGGGCGGCGAAGATGTCCTCCGTATAGCCCACAGGCAGGTGGGAGCTGTTGGTATAGTAAGGGGTCCCGCCGGGTTCGCTTGCCGTGATGATGCCGGGGAACTGCTCCACGTCGTGCTTGGCCAGGCGGTAGGCGGTGGACTCTGCGGGAGTAGCCTCCAGGTTGTAGAGGTCGCCGTACTGTTCCTGGTAGTCAGACAGGCGCTCGCGCATGTGGTTCAGTACCTCTTTGGCGAACTTCTGGGTTTTTTCATGGGTCATGTCCGCCCGAATCCATGAGGCGTTGAGTCCTGCTTCATTCATGCCTACGAGGCCAATGGTGGAAAAATGGTTCTCGAAGGTGCCCAGATACCGCTTGGTATAGGGATAGAGGCCTTCGTTCAGAAGCTTGGTGATGACCGTCCGCTTGGTCTTTAAAGAACGGGCGGAGATATCCATTAGCCTGTCCAGACGGCGGTAAAAATCCTCCTCATCCCTGGCCAGATAGGCAATTCGGGGCATATTGATGGTAACCACGCCCACAGAGCCGGTGGATTCGCCGCTGCCAAAGAAGCCGCCGGATTTTTTGCGCAGCTCGCGCAGATCCAGACGCAGGCGGCAGCACATGCTGCGCACATCGCTGGGCGCCATATCGCTGTTGATATAGTTGGAAAAATACGGAGTGCCGTATTTGGCGGTCATCTCAAAGAGAAGGCGGTTGTTTTCGGTCTCCGACCAGTCGAAATCCTTTGTGATGGAATAGGTAGGAATCGGATACTGGAAACCGCGGCCGTTGGCGTCGCCTTCGATCATGGTTTCAATAAAGGCCTTATTGACCATGTCCATTTCTTTCTTGCAGTCCTTATAGCAGAAATCCATTTCTTTTCCGCCGACGATGGCCGGAAGATTGGCCAGGTCGTCCGGAACCGTCCAGTCCAGGGTAATATTGGAGAACGGAGCCTGCGTGCCCCAGCGGCTGGGGGTGTTGACGCCGTAAATAAAGGACTCAATACACTTTTTCACCTGGTCATAGGTCAGATTGTCCGTCTTGACAAAGGGGGCCAGATAGGTGTCAAAGGAGGAAAAAGCCTGGGCTCCCGCCCACTCATTCTGCATAATGCCGAGGAAGTTGACCATCTGGTTGCACAGAGTGGACAGATGCTTGGCCGGGGCGGAGGTAATCTTGCCGGGAATGCCGCCCAGCCCTTCCTGAATCAGCTGTTTTAACGACCAGCCGGCGCAGTAGCCGGTGAGCATGGACAGATCGTGAATATGGATGTCGGCGTTGCGGTGGGCGTCGGCCACCTCGTCGTCGTAGATTTCGGACAGCCAGTAATTGGCTGTGATGGCTCCGCTGTTGCTTAAGATCAGGCCGCCTACGGAGTAGGTGACAGTGGAGTTTTCTTTCACCCGCCAGTCGTTTACTTTTACATAGTTGTCCACCAGCTCCTTGTAATTGAGCAGGGTGGACTTCGCATTGCGGACCTTTTCGCGCTGGCGGCGGTAGAGGATGTAGGCCTTGGCCACGTCGGCATAGCCGGCCTGGCTCAAAACCGACTCCACGCTGTCCTGAATGTCTTCTACCTGAATGATTCCGTCCTTGATTTTCGGCTCGAAATCAGCCGTTACCTTCAGCGCCAGAAAATCGATGATGTCCGGATGGTACTGTTTCTGCCTGGCGTCAAATGCCTTTGTGATGGCGGCGCTGATCTTTTTGATATCGAAATCGGCGATCTTGCCGTCGCGCTTCATTACCTGATACATATAACCTCCCCCTTGCAATCCTGTAATTGGGCCATTCTCAGTAATGTGCCCGGATATTTCCTATCATACCACTTGCCGCAGAATACGTCAATATATTGATGAAAATCCCGAAAATTCCCTTCCGCACCACAAGATATTGTGAAAGCTCCGCTGCGAATATTCCCGAGGATGGCGGGAGTGCGAAGCACGGAGCCATCCGGCTTTCACAATAGGGCAGGAGCCCCGGACGGCGACCGCCGGTGGGCGCATTTATGCGCCCGACCGAGCGGGCATCGGACGGATCTCACACGCCCCGCAGCTTGGCCGCCGGGACGTAAGGGAGGACGAGCTGACGGTATTCCTCCATCTCCTCTGCGCTGAGTCCGTGCAGGCCAGGGCAGATCACGGTGTCGGAGGCGATGAAGCCCTGCAGGAAGTATTGGGCGGCCCCCTGAATCAGCCGACCGATGGAGACCATGTCCTCGGGGCGGTGGAATTCCCGCACGACGGTGGTGCGGAATTCATAGGGGAGCCGTCCTTTTATCAGCCAGGAGACAGAATCCAGGATTGGGGCCAGGTCAAAGTCCTCTGGCAGTCCGGCCGTTTCCCGATAGCGCTCCTGCCCGTTCTTGATATCCATCGCCACATAATCGATCAGCCCCTCTTCGGCCAGGGCGGCAAGCCGGTCGGAAAGACTCCCGTTGGTATCCAGCTTTACCAGATAGCCCAGGGAGCGGATTTGGATGAGAAAGTCTTTCAGATCCGGCCATAGGAGGGGCTCGCCGCCGGTAATGCAGACGCCGTCCAGGATTCCCTTCCGCTTGGCCAGGAAAGCCAAAATTTCCTCTTCCGTAAGGCCCGGAGCATCGGGGCCGGGCATATCGGGTCCCAGCACCAGATCTCGATTGTGGCAGAAGGGACAGCGAAAATTGCAGCCGCCGGTGAAAATCGTACAGGCTACCTTGCCGGGATAGTCTAAGAGAGTCAGTTTTTGGATGCCCTGTATATTCATTGGAATTACCTTGCCTTTCTTTCCGGGTCCTCTGTTTCGGATGCTCTGTTTTGGATATTCTGTTCCGGATGTTTTGAAATCCGAGGGGACAAAACGCTGCCGCTTGCGCGGCGCTAAAACAAGCATACGAGAAAACGGAGAGAAATACAACCCATATTTGCTATTGACTGGGTTTGCACTGCAGCCTTGCGCTGGCTTTGCCTATCCGCTAGTGACGGAAAACGGAATTCATGCTATAATTGCCTCAGAAATCTGCGTGTGAGAGGAGGCTGATGAATGGAAAAGAAAAAATCTGGCAGCAGCTTATATTTCCTGGCGGGAATTTTATTTATCGCCAGCGCAGCAGTGGGCGGGAATTACGCCTTTTATGCCATAGGCCTTTGCTTTATCGTTCTCGGCTATTCGGATAAGAAAAAGAACGAAAAAGAAAAACCGGAGGAAGAAAAGCATGACAATCAATGAATACCAGGAGCTGGCGCTGCGGACGGCCAACCCGGCCATGTCCCGGCGGGATATGCTGATCAACGGCGTGATGGGCCTGTGCGGGGAGTCGGGAGAGGTCATCGATATGGTGAAAAAGCATCTGGCCCAGGGGCATGAGCTGGATCGGCAGAGGATGGCGGAGGAACTGGGGGACGTGGCCTGGTATCTGGCGGAGACGGCCCATGTGCTTGGCTTTTCCCTGGAGGAGATTCTGCAGGGGAATATTGATAAGCTAAAGCATCGCTTCCCGGAGGGCTTCGACCGGGAGCGGTCAATCCATCGTCTGACGCTGCAGGAATACCGGCCGGAGGATCTGCCCGCCATGGAGAGGCTGTTTTACGACACGGTGCACACGGTCTGCGCCGGCGATTACAGCGAGGAACAGCTGTCCGCCTGGGCGGACGGGCAGGCGGACGGGGACGCCTGGAATCAGTCTTTTTTGGCCCATTATACGATAACGGCCTGGATGGAAGGCGTGCTGGCCGGCTTTGCCGATTTGGATGAGAGCGGGTCCGTCCCCTATCTGGACCGGCTCTATGTGCACAAGGATTATCAAAAGAGGGGAATCGGCCGGGCATTGGCAGAGGCTATGGAGGAGAAAGCCAGGGCGGCCGGGGCGGAAGAGATTACGGTTCACGCCTCGATAACAGCCCGGCCGTTCTTTGAACAGCTGGGCTATGTGACCGAGAGGAAACAGGAGGTAGTGCGCCGCGGCGTTTGCCTCAGCAATTTTGCGATGAGGAAGAAATTTGAGGAAGGGGCTGCAAAGGAAGCGGGAGCGGAAAAGTCGTGATAAAACGGCGTACCGCTCCCGCGGCTATTTTGAACCCATTTTGCGCAGCGGGGGGATTCAGCCGGGGATTTCCATGAGCTCCGCCTTTTCCCGGCGTATGACGGCGCGGTAGTGTTTGCCCCGGTAATAGAAGGAGAAGGACAGGCTGGCCCAGGCTGCGGGAAGATGGGGGGACAAAAGCGGCTGACCCTCTTTAAAATGCAGGCCCGCGAAGCCGAAAACCACAGCCTGCCAGGTTTCGCCAAAACAGGCCAGATGCAGGCCTTCTTTGCCGGTGTTGTTCATCAGCTCCCGCAGATCCAAAAAGAGGGCCTTGGCAAAATAGGCTTCGGCAGCTTCCATAAAGCCGTTTTGGGCGGCAAAAAGGGCGTGGGACGCAAAGCTTAAGGTGGAATCGTGAAGGCAGAGCGGCTCGAAATCCTCCCAAGCAGCTTCTTTCTCGGCAGGAGAGAAGTCTTCGGAGAGCCTGGTCATTAAAAGCAGGACGTCGGCCTGCTTAATTACCTGGTAGCGCTGCAGCCGGTCGAAGCAGACCTGGTGGTAGCTGGCTTCATCTCCTTTTTTTATTTCACGGATATCCACCGGTTCCAGGCGGCGGAAGGTTTCATCCTGCAGCCAGCGGCCGGTCTGCGGATCCTTGGGGAGGGCGATATCCTGAGAGAATTCTTCCCAGCGGGCGCATTCCTCCTCCGTCAGGCGCAGCCGCCTATACTGGCCGGGGTCGGCGGATTTGAGAAAACGGGCGGCCTGGGCGGCAAGCTTCATATTGTGCTGCACCATTTTGTTGGTAAAGAGATTGTTGGAAGTAATGCCGCAGTATTCATCGGGCCCTTTGCAGAACAGAAGATTCTGTTTGCCGGTGCAGGGGTCTTTCGTGTAGCGGCTGGGCCAGAAGCGGGCTGTTTCAATCAGGGCCTCCACCCCGCCGTGCATGAAAAAGTCCAGATCCTTTGTGAAGTCCATGTATTGCCCCAGGGCATAGGCCACATCGGCGGTTACATGGACTTCGCTGCAGCCGATATCCCAGGTCTCGCATTGTTCCGAGCCATCCAAGGCGACCATCCAGGGATAGCGGGCTCCTGTCCCGTTCATTTTAATGGCATGTTCCTTGGCCTGGGGCAGGGTCTTTACGCGAAAACCCATCAGGCTTTTGGCGGCGGAAGGATCGGTGAGCAGATAGAAGGGCATCATAAACAAATCCGTATCCCAGAAATAGCATCCCTTATAGCGGGTGTGCGTCAGCCCCCGTGCGCCGATGCCAACGGAATCGTCGCGGGGAGAACAGTTGGCGATCAGCTGATAGACCGCGTAGCGCAGAGCGGTCTGGGTCTGTCCGTCCCCTTCGATGGAAATTCCTGCGCTCTCCCATTTTTTGTCCCACCAGTCTTTTTCCTGCCGCTCGAAACCAGCGAAGGTCCAGGAGGAGGGCGGAGGCGAGATTTGCATATCGACGTCCCGGCTGGTTGTGATATAAGAAAGTTTTTCTATGCGGCAATCCTCCTCCGCTTTTAAATGGGTGCGGAAACAGAGACCCACAGATTCTCCCGGTTCTGCAAAGGGGGAGGAGGGCAGGGAGCTTTGATATTTTACCGACAGGTTCATCCGGAGACCGGAGGCTATGGTTGAGACCGGCAAGGAAAAGCCGTCCTCTGTAAAGACAGGTTCTGCGCAGCTGGTGTAGAGCCGCGTTTCCGTGGCTGCCTTTACCTGATCATCCGGAACCGGCTGATTCAGGCAGCACAGCTCCGCTCCGCTTTGCACGTCAAGCCACAGCTCCTGACCGGCATGAAAGCATATGCGCTGCAGCAAAAGGGCTGGGTTCGTCATAGAAAAGATTCTCTCCTCCGTGATCTGCACAAGCTTGCCTCCTGCGCCGGCCGTATAGGTGAGGGTGAGCTTGCCGCAGGAAAGATCCAGATCTCTTCGCACCGGGGAGAGTATGGCGGCAGAGAGGCCGTCGATCCGGATTTTTTCCCAGACAGGGGTTGGGAGATTGACAAAATCCGTGATGGATCCCTGGTAATTGTCGAAAAAGCCTGCGATAAACATGCCGGTTTGTGCAGGACGGGGGCTGATGCGCAGGGCGGGATAGCCTCTGACCCCCATTCGGCCGTTGCCGGTAAAAAAGACGCTTTCTGCAAAGGCGTCGGCAAAGGCGTCGGTTTCGGCTTTTATATGCCAGCCGTCAAGTCGGATATCATTTCTCATATTTTCCCTCCAGTGCCCACCAGATAGCATGACAGACAAAGCCTGCGCAGGTGGCGAAGGCCTCTCCTGTCGTGCAGACGCCGGTGTTTTCATCGATGCTCTCGCAGACGATGCCGTTGTCCATGGGGGCTTTTTTTAGTATGGCAAGAGACGGTTCCACCCTGCCGCACAGCAGGCTGTTGGCTACGGAAAGAAGCCAGGGATGCGGAGCGTGCGGGCAGCCGATCTCAGCGATGGGGCAGCCGGCGAAGCTGTAGGGATAAGCGGCAGAGCGGATCTGGCGCACCGTGTTTTCGTATACCGGTTCCTGCGGGCTGCAGAAGCCGAGATAAGGCAAAAGCTGCAGGCTGCCCGGCGGCTCGTCGTATACGTCATGGTTTCCCTTTAGATCCAC
This sequence comes from uncultured Lachnospiraceae bacterium, assembly GCA_944383835.1. GTDB lineage: Bacteria > Bacillota > Clostridia > Lachnospirales > Lachnospiraceae > RGIG7193. The sequence goes on from CALWRE010000204.1 coordinate 7,496, forward strand.
GGACCAGGCGAAGTAAGGGCCTTGGGCGCCTGTGCGGACGCAGTGGGCATAGACGGCATTTTTTACCTGCGCGGCCGCCTCACTGAACTCTCTGCGCCGGCTCTCGCTGTCGGAGAAAAGAGCGAGGGTTCGGTATGCCAGCCAGACCAGAACATTGTCATAGGTCAGATAGGGATAGACGTGTTCGTCATCCGTAGGCTGAAGGAAGGTGGAGTACAGCCGGATATCGGGATGCCTGCGGGTCTCGAGCTTATCTAAAATCTCCGCCAGACCCCGGCGGACGTTATCTTCCTCCCATAAGCTCCGGTCTCCGGTGGCTTCCGTGTAGCGGCCCAGGGCGATGACGGGGGCCATCAGCTCATCCAGTTCAAAGCCGGGCTCCAATACCGTGCCGTCAATATAGCGGGAGTGAATGCCGATATTGCGGCGCTGACGTCCAAAGACATAGGCGAGCATCCGCCGGGCCAGGCGGGGATCCGCCCTCAGTATGGCAGGGAAACTCCAGAAAAGGCTGTCTCTGTCCCAGTAGGCTGCGCTGACGTAATAGCGGGGACTGCGGCTGGTAACCAGGACCAGTTCTTCCGTATCCAGGGTGATCCCTGTGGAGAAAAACAGGCAGAAATACAGATTGGTATGGTACACCTCGCTAAGCTTCGGATCGGCGATATGCAGGGCCATCTGGCGCAGCCGCCTAAGGGTGTTTTCCTCTTCCCAGGAATAACCCTGGCGGAGCATTTCCTTGGCGCTGGTGGCTGCGGCTACCTCCTCAAAGCCAAAGCCCCAGTAGATAACGGTTTCCCGGCTCTCTCCCGGCTCCAGGACGGCAGAGTGGCTGAGACGGTAGGAATAACCCTGGCTGTGCATATCCGCCGGATCCTTTGCAAGGGGTTGAAAGCTGGAACGGCAGTCCGGGTCGTCGGACATGGGCGCGAAGGCAAACAGGGGAGTTCCGCAGCGCAGGTCAAAGACCAGGCTGTTATTCCAGGCGCTGGGATAGCAGTGCATCGAGCCGTCGATGGGTTTGTTTTCATTGACGCAGTGCCAGGCGCAGTCCCAGCATCCGGTCAGGCCAAAATCTGCCCGGTGGGACTGGGAATCGCGGTTGCAGAGGACCATTCGATAGGCAAAGCCTCTCTCGCCTGTGGGGGGAAGGATCGTTCCCTCCAGAGAGAAGGGGCCGGCCTGGACGGTGAACCGGGGAATCCAGAAGGCCAGCCGTTCCCAGAGAAATCCGGAAAGAGGAATCTCCTGTTCATCCGCCCGTACAAAAGGCAGGATGAGAGGCAGTTTTTCGCTGCCCCGAATTTCGATCAATCCGCGGGAGGCCATATGCAGGAAGGTAATGTCCTCGATTCCTGCTGTCTGCTCGCTGAGCGTAGGGATTGAAATGGTTTCGTTTCCGGTAGGAAGGTATTTGTCCATCTGCGCACCTCCGAATCTGCATGTAGAATCTGCATGTATTGTATGGTTGGATGAATGAATGCCAATGGGTATTTAAACGATTAAATCATTACATATTAAAGTTTAACAAAATTATTGCCGATGTCAACAAGTTTTTGTTAAAAATATTGAAAAAAATCTTGACACATCCGGAAACATAGGCTATTATGTAGGTGAAGCTGAATTTAAGCGATTAAACAAAAAGCAATCCAAAATCAACCGCTCCTGTATGGAAAACAGGGAATGGATATGGAAATTGAGGGAGATTGAGAGGGAAGATATATGCGGACAACTTTGAAAGATGTGGCTCAGCGCGCCGGAGTTTCTCCCGCTACGGTGTCCTACGTACTGAATGGGAAACGCACGATTTCCGAAACCACCAGGAAAAGGGTCATGGATGCGGTGAAGGAGCTGGATTATGTTCCGGATCTGAATGCCAGAGGGCTGAGCATGCGGGATTCCAGGCTGATCGGCGTCGTGGTGCCCCAGACGGAGCCGGGAGACCGGCTGATGTTCCAGAACAGCTTTTACAGCGAGGTACTGGGGAGCATCGAGTATTACGCCCGGCAGGAAGGATATCACATTTTAATTTCGGCCACGGACGCCAATGAGAGCTACCTTACCCTTGCCAAGCAGCGCAGCCTGGACGGGATCATTGTCATTGGGATGTATCCCAGCGACTTTTACCGCCAGATGAAAAAAACGCAGATTCCCATCGTGCTGGTGGACAGCTACTGCAACGACTACTATTATCACAACGTCCGCATCGACGACGCCTATGGGAGCTATCTGGCTACCCAGTATCTGCTGCGGTGCGGGCATCGGAATATTGCCTTCTTTGTCGGTCAGATGTATGAGAACGGGGTGATGAAGAAAAGGCTGGTGGGGTATCAGAGGGCTCTGGAGGAGTTTTCGGTGGAATACCGCAAGGAATACGTATTTGAAGGGCAGATCGACTATGAAAACGGTGTGCTTCTGTCCGGCAAGCTTTTGGCCGCCGGCCTTCCCGCTACGGCGGTGGTGGCTGCAGCGGATATCCTGGCCATTGGGGCGATGAAGGGCTTCTATGAAGCGGGGGTAAAGATTCCCGAGGATATGTCGATCATCGGCTTTGACGATCTGGAGATATCGCAGTATCTCACGCCGGGCCTCACCACAGTGCGGCAGCAGATTTCCTTAAAGGGACAGAAGGCGGTGGAGCTTTTGCTGCGGCATATTGCGCAGCCGGACCTGACCAAGCAGGAGGTGATTCTGCCGCTGCAGCTGATTGAGAGGGGCTCGGTGAAAAAGCTCTGACAGCAAGGGCCCGCGGCAAAACCTTTCATTTCGCACCAGAACGCGCCCCTTTGGGAGGACGCGTCTGATATATGCAAAAAAGCCCGCACGGATCGGCTAAAAAGCGTGCAGGCTTTGAGCGAAGCAAGTCTTACAAGGCTGTTTTCGCTGACCTTATTGTAAGCGAAAAGGGCCGAAAAAGCAACTAAAATTTAAGGAGGAAAAGACATGAGACGCAACAAAAAATGGATTTCGCTGATTGCCTGCCTGATGGTATTTATCCTGGCATTGTCGGCCTGTACCGCTGCAGATACCTCTGAGAGTACGGACCCTGCGCCGCAGGAGACGCAGGAACAGGGCGATGCGACGCAGACGTCTGACACGGAGCCGGACGCCGGAGAACCGGTGACCATTACCTACTGCAATTTCAACGCCTCCGGCGGCAATGAGGAGACGCTTCAGAAAATGTACGAGGCCTTCCATGAGCAATACCCCAACATTACGGTGGAAATCGAAACCATCGGCTTTGACGATTATTTTACCCAGATGCAGACGAGGGTGGCAGGCGGGACTGCGCCGGATTGCTATGAGCTGAACATCGAAAACTTTGCGGCCTACGCCAACCGGGGCGTGCTGGCGGAGATTACCGGCGTGGATTTAAGCGGCATCGACGAGACGGCCCTTAACGCATTTAATGTGGACGGCAAGCAGTATGGCCTGCCTGGAAACTTCTCCAACGTGGTTCTGTTCTATAACAAAGACCTGTTTGACCAGGCTGGAATCGATTATCCTACAGCCGACTGGACCCAGGAGGATGTGCAGGCGGCGGCAGAGGCGATCCGTGCGCTGGGAGAGGATATTTACGGCTATTACCAGCCGATTACCTATAATGAATTCTATAAAGTGGCGGCCCAGTACGGCGGCAGCCTTCTGAATGAGGATAAAACGGCCTTTACCATCAATTCGCCGGAGAACCTGGAGGCTGCGCAGATGATGGTGGATCGCGTGCTGGTCAGCAATGTACAGCCCACGGAGGTGCAGATGGGCGGCATGGGAGACTGGGATCTGTTTATGAGCGGACGTTTGGGGATGATGCCCACCGGTATCTGGACTTTCACCACCTTCGCCGACGGCTGCGACTTTGCGTGGGATGTGGTGGTAGAGCCTGGGGCGGACCAGAAGGCAACGGCTTTCTTCTCCAATGCCTGTGTGATCAATGCGGACAGTGAGAACAAAGAGGCGGCGGCGACCTGGATTACCTGGCTGACTTCCAGCCCGGAGGCATCCGCCCTTAGAATCGAAGCCGGCTGGGATCTTCCTGCGGTAAACGATGAAGCGGTGCTGGCCCCGTACCTGGATATTACGCTTCCCGAAAACCGCCAGGCGGTGTTCGATTCCCTGGATTATCTGGTTCTGCCTCCGGTCATTGAGGATTACAGCATGATGAGCGATATCATCGGACAGAAGCTGTCCGCAGCGGCCAGCGGTTCGATGACGGTGCAGGAGGCTTTGGATGAGGCGCAGAGCGAGTGCGAAGCGCAGATTCCTCTTTCTTAATTGCGCCTTATAGAGACAGGTAAAGGGGAGGACAAAGGTTCCTCCCCCTTTTGCGCGAGTGCGAGCGAAGTATCGCGTTCCCCATTCGATCCGGATACGGAGAAGGAGGTGTTTCATGGTACCCAAAACAAAAAGAGTAAAACACAGACGGTCACAGGAGGGACTTTTGCACGCTTTCCCCTTCCTCCTGCCCAGTCTTTTGGGACTGCTGGTCTTTTCCGCCCTGCCTTTGGTTATCTCGGCCTTTATCAGTCTGACGGACTGGAACGGCCTGGATGAGCTTTTGGCGCCGGGCATGTTCCAAGAGCATTTTGTCGGTCTGGATAATTACAAAAACATTTTTGCCAGCAAGGAGTTTTGGCAGGTTTTGCGAAACACCTGCTATTATATTGTGCTCTATATTCCATTGATGCTGATTACCTCCTTGGCTGTCGCCCAGCTTTTGGCCAAGAAGAGACGGGGAGTAACGGTGTTTCGTGTTATTTACTATATTCCGGTTCTCACCTCATGGGTGGCGGCCTCCCTCATTTGGAAGAGCGTGCTGTCGCCGCAGTACGGGGCCCTCAATAATCTTCTGGCTCTCGTCGGCATAGAGGGGCCCGGCTGGCTTCTGGATGAGACCTGGGCGATGCCGGCCATTGTTCTGGTCTCGGTCTGGAAGGATATGGGCTTTTTCGGTCTGATTCTGTTATCCGGCATGGTGAGCATCAATCCCAGCTACTATGAGGCGGCCTCCCTGGATGGAGCGGGGGCCTGGTCGAAATTCTTTCGGATTACGCTGCCGCTGATGTCGCCGGTAATTTTTTATGTGTTGATTGTCAGCCTGATCAACGCGTTTCAGCTGTTCCCGCAGATTATGATCATGACGGACGGCGGACCCAATGGGGCTACCCAGGTGATGGTGGAGCGCATCTATAAATACGGATTCCGCTATTATCGGATGGGCTATGCCTCCGCCTTTTCCTGGATTCTCTTTGTTATCATTATGATCTGCACCTTCATTCAAATGAAGTGCCAGAAAAGGTGGGTGAATTATGACACTTAAACGGAAAGGATCAACTCTTCTGTATTATGCGGTGGCCATTGCGGTGGCGATTGTCGCCCTGGTGCCCTTTGTCTGGATGGTTTCGACCTCGCTGAAAAGCAGAGGAGCGCTGATGTCGATCCCTATAGAATGGATTCCGGAGGAGCCAACCCTTGACGCCTACCGGACGGTCTTTGAGCGTTTTCCCTTCCTGCGCACGGTGGGAAACAGCCTTTTTATCTCCGTGACCTATACGCTCATAACCCTTCTTTCCGCCTCCATGGCAGCCTTTGCTTTTGCAAAGATTCGGTTTCGGGGTTCGGGAGTTCTGCTGGGCCTTTATCTGGCCACTATGATGATCCCTACCCAGGTGACGATGATTCCCCTGTTTGTAGTGATGAACCAGATAGGACTGATCAACCATTACAGCAGCGTTATCCTGCCTTCTATCTTCCGGCCCTTCGCCGTATTTATGCTGGTGCAGCAGATGCGGACAATTCCCGGCGACTATCTGGATGCGGCGCGGGTGGATGGGGCCTCCACGTTCCGGATTTACAGGCAGGTGATGCTGCCCCTGTGCGCCCCTACCCTGGCGACTCTGGCGGTTACTACCTTTATGGAGTCCTGGAACGATTATCTCTGGCCGCTTCTGATGCTGACGGACCGGACGAAAATGACTCTCCCCATTGCGCTGTCTACGCTCAATGGGCAGTACAACACGGAGTATAATGTTCTGATGGCAGGCAGTCTGATCTCCATGATTCCGATTGTCCTGATCTATGTGTTTGCGCAGAAATATTTCCAGAACGGTATAATCGCCGGCGGAATTAAAGGATAGAAGGAGAGCGGGATGAAAAAGGTTTTCTTTTCGGAGGAGGAGAATCGGATGCGGTGGGAGTACCGGACGGGTACGGCCGTTCTCGACTGGAAAAGGGAGGGAAGGCAGGCGCTGCTGCGGATTCGGCTCTCCTATCAGGGAGCCTATGGCATGGGAGAAAAGTATGACGCCCTGAATCAAAAAGGTCATGCCGTAGTCAACCAGGTGGAAGAAAAGTTTTGTTTCCAGGGAGAAAAAACCTACTGCCCGGCCCCTTTTTTCTGGACGGACAGCGGATTCGGGCTATATGCGGATACCGGGGAGACGACGCAATTTTGCTTTGGCGAGTCGGAGATCGAGGTGAGGCTGCCGGCAGACTGCAGGCTCGTCTTGTTTGCGGGGACGCCGGCGGAGATCCTGCGGGAGTATATGGGCCTTTTTGGGGAAACGCCCCTGCCGCCGGCCTGGGCATTCGGGCCGTGGATTTCAGCGAATCACTGGGACAGCCAGGCCAAGGTGGAGCAGGCGGCTGCACAGGCGGCTGCGTACGGCTATCCGGTGTCGGCCCTGGTGATAGAGGCGTGGAGCGATGAGGCTACCTTTTACATATTCCGGGGGGCAAAGTACCGGCCGCGTCCGGATGGCGAGGCCCTGGGGATAGGGGATTTTGATTACAGCGAAAGTCCCTGGCCCGACCCGGCGGCCATGATCGAAGGCCTTCACAGGCAGGGGATCCATGTCCTTTTATGGCAGATCCCCGTTTATAAGCGGCAGGGAGAGGATGAGGAGCCCTGCAGGCAGAATGAGCTGGACCGGGAGGACGCCGTAAGGAGAGGGCTGTGCGTCCGTCTGGCGGACGGAACCCCCTACACCATACCGGAGGGAAACTGGTTTGCCGGCTCGATGATCCCTGATTTTACCAATCCGGAGACAGAAAAAACCTGGTTTGCCAAGAGGGCGTATTTGACGGAATTGGGCGTGGATGGATTTAAGACCGACGGGGGAGAGTTTGTCTACCGGGAGGATCTGCGCTTCTGTGACGGAACGGACGGGCGAAGCGGGAAAAACCGCTATGCACAGGAATATACGGCCGCCTATACCCGTCACTTAAAGAAAGGCCAGATTCTATTCAGCCGGGCGGGATTCTCCGGCCAGCATACGACGCCGCTGCACTGGGGAGGCGACCAGCAGTCCCAGAACGCGGAACTGAAAAGCGTGCTGACCGCCGGTCTGTCGGCTGCCCTCACCGGGATTTCCTTCTGGGGCTTTGATATCGCCGGTTTTGCCGGGCTTCTGCCGACCTTGGATCTGTATCGGAGGGCGACGCAGCTTTCCTGCTTCTGTCCTGTGATGCAGTGGCATTCGGAACCGGACGGAGGCCAATTCAAGCTTTTGATGCCGGGAGGGGAGGGCAACAATGAGAGGAGCCCCTGGAACCTGGCGGCTGCCTGGGGAGAGGAGGGCTTTATCAATGAGATGCGGTTCTGGCACAGGCTGCGGAGAAATCTGCTGCCTTATCTGTGGAATGCGGCCCAACTCACCAAAAAGAGCGGCAGGCCGCTGATGTGCCCGCTGGTGTATGACTGGCCGGACGACAGAGAAGCGGTCGCCTGCGAGGATGAATTCCTTCTGGGGGAAAGCCTGCTGGTGGCCCCTCTTTTGGAGGAAAATGCGAAGCAGAGACAGGTCTATCTGCCCCAGGGCAGGTGGATCGGGCTTTTTGACTGCCGGGGAGCCGCGGGCGGCCAGACGGTGACGGCCGGGGGCGGCGGCAGGCTGCCGGTATTTTTGCGCTGCGGCTATGGCGTAGCCCTGCATCTGGGACAGACTCTGTCTCTGGGCTCGCCTGTGGAAGAGGAGAGGCCGTCTCTTCACTTCATTCTGGCCGGTTCCCGCGGAGAAGCCGTCTTTGCAGGGATGGAGGAAAAGACCTGCGGGGAAGGCTGCGGGGAATGCGCGGAGGAAAACGCCGCGGGAGGAAGCGGCGCGTGGAAGGTGACCTGGGACGGGGGAAAGGCGCAGATCACAGGAGGGGATGGAAGCGCCGTTACATGGGAAATATGGGAATGAGAGAGCGAAACGCAGACGATAGAAAGACGGGGGCCAAGCTGCGGACGCAGATACGGGCGGTGATCTTTGATTTGGACGGGGTGCTCTGCCATACGGACGAATACCACTATCAGGCCTGGAGAAAGCTGGCGCAGCGGATAGGACTGCCCTTCGACCGGAAGATCAACAGCCGGCTGCGCGGCATAAGCCGCATGGACAGCCTGAACATTATACTGGGGGAAAAGGCTGGCTGTTATACGGCGGAAGAAAAACGGCAGCTGGCGGAAGAGAAAAATCAGATCTATCGAAAGATGCTTCGCCAGATGACGCCGCAGGATCTGAGCAGGGAAGTAAAGGAAACGCTGAATGCGCTCCGGGCGAAAGGAATCAAGCAGGCGGTGGGTTCATCCAGCCGCAATACGGGTTTTATTCTGGAACGGCTGGGTCTGGCAGATTTCTTCGACGCGGTGGCTGACGGGACGGAGATTACGCATTCCAAGCCGGATCCGGAGGTATTTTTGCTGGCGGCCAAAAAATTAGAGGTTCCTCCTTCGCAGGCTCTGGTGGTGGAGGACGCCGCGGCCGGGATAAAAGCGGCCCGCGCCGGAGGCTTTCATTCGGCAGCAGTAAGCGAAGAAGCCCGCAGCGCGGGGGCGGATTATTTTTTGGAAAAAATTTCGGATGTTTTGTATATTCTGTGATTATAGTCTGTGATGTATATTCGGTGAGTCCCGCATATTCCGCAGGTTCGCAGGAAACCCAGCCTCACCCCATAAGATCCACGACCAAACCGCAGAATACCTTAACGGGGGCGGGGAAGCTGGCCTCATCCACATCGAAGGTTTTTCCGTGGGCCGGGCCGGTTCCGCGGACGATGGTATTGAAAAACAAGCCCTTTCCCCCTCTTTCCCGGACGCGGTTCATCATGTAGGCAAAATCTTCGCAGCCGCCGTTGGTCCTCTCCGGAGGAGCGACCGTCAGGCCTAGCTTTTCCTCACAGCATTTTTGGCACCATTCCATCAGCTCCGGATCGTTTTGCAGGGATTCGGAGGCCCCCATAACGGTAATTTCATAGGTGCAGCCGTGCATTTCGGCGGCAGCGGCGATAATGCGGCGGGCATAGGCTTCCATATACTGGTTGGCCTCGGTGGTGGAGCCGCGGACTTCCAATGTGATGTCCGCCTGGTCGCAGATCACGTTTCGCCCGGTGCCGGCATGGAAGGCCAGACCGGTGAAGCGGACGTCCAGCTTGGTGGTAGCCATGGTTGCCCCCAGCGGCAATAGGATGTCGGCAGAAGAATCGTTTTTTACAACCAGATGATTGCCGATCACATAATCCACATCGTCCAGGTGGCCGTGGGCTACGATGGATTTCGCGCCCCGCACCCCCTCTTCGGCTGGCTGGAAGATCAATTTGATTTTCACGTGCAGGAAATCCTTATATTCCATTAAAATTTTGGCGACGGCCAATCCGATTGCCGCATGGCCGTCGTGGCCGCAGGCATGCATGACGCCGGGGTTGACGGAGGAAAAGCCCTCCCGCCGGGGGCGGTGGCTTTCTTCGGCGGATTCGCGCACGCCCAGGGCGTCGATATCAAACCGCAGGGCCACGACGGGCCCCTCGCCGCAGTCCAGAATACCGATTACCCCGGTAAAGCCGCCTTTGGCTTCTTCGGCGTAGGGCTGCACCGCCCCCTGGTCCAGGGCACGCTGGTATTCCCTGTCCAAGACCTCCGGGGAGGGAAGGCCCATCCTGGCCTCGTCCAGGCAGACGTCCCTGCCGGTCAAAACCGTGTAGCCCAGGCCGCTTAGCTCCTGGGCAATCAGGGAGCTGGTGCGGATCTCCAGCCATCCGCCCTAGGCATACTTATGAAAATCCTAGCGGCGGGCCTTCATTTCCTGCTGAAGCTTCTGCGCAGAGCTGCAGATTTGCGTGTAAAGGTTTTCTTTCATTGGAATCCTCCTTCCTGAAATCTGTCTCAAGACAATGCCTGCCATCCTATCCGGAAGTAGGTCTTAGTTAAACCCGCGGAACCCCTTGCCGATGATTTCGCTGCTGTTGGTGATTGTAATGAAGGCCCCCGGTTCGTGGCGGCGGACAAAGTTGCGCAGCTGTACGGCCTGGCTGCGCTTCATTACGGTGAGAATCACCGTTTTAGGGTGGTGGGCGTAGGCTCCCTCGGCTTTGTAAACGGTCGCGCTGCGGTTCAGGTTTTTCATAATGAAATCGCAGATCGGCTGCGGATCCTCGCTGATGATCGTGAAATACTTGCAGAGATTGATATTTTCAATAACTCCGTCGATGACCAGGGATTTGGCCATCAGGCCGGTGAGGGAAAAGAGACCCGTCTGCGCGTCAAAGACAAAGAAGGCGGCAATGACCATGAAAAGGTCGACGAGGAAGAGGGCCATCCCGATATTGAAGCTGCTGTACTTTTTCAGGATCATGGCCACAATGTCCGTTCCCCCGCTGGACGCTCCGATGTTGAAGAGGATGGCCGAGCTGACGGCGGGAAGGATGGTGGCAAAGATCAGTTCCAGCATGGGCTCGTTCGTGATGGGGGCGGCGATGGGAAACCACCGATCGGCAAGGCTCAGGGCCACGGAGGTCAGGACGCTCACGTAGACGGTTTTGATGCCAAAGCTCTTTCCCAGGAAGATAAAGCCAAAGACCAGCAGCACCATATTGATGATGAAGGTATAGGAGCTGGCGCTTAAGGCTCCCAGACGGCCCAGAATGACGGCAAAGCCGGTGACGCCGCCAAAAGAAAAGTTATTAGGAAACTTGAAAACATGGACACCTGTCACCAGAATCAAGGTGGCAATGGTCAGAATGCCGTACTCAATCAGTGTCTGAGTCACTTTGCTGCGTTCCATCGTTTTAAAAGCTCTCCTTATCCGTAGGAAATAGTATGGGAAAATGGCTGGTCGCCCGCTTGGCTGCCAGGGCATTTCCTCACAGCGTAGCTTAGCACAAAAAGGTTTAGGATACAACAAAAAAGGCTTGAATTTTTAAAAAATTTGTGATAGCATAAAGCATAAATAACAGAGGGAAATCATAAGATATTGGATTGTAACTGCCAGAGCAGGCAAGACCAGAACGTAAGTGATATCAAGGATGTCGCTGTATGTTTGTGGTCTCTTTTTATTTTTTAAATAGCTTTGCAGAATTTTGTCCGGCGGCAGTAAATTTCCAAATCCGTATTCCTGGCTCTGGAGGGGAAGGTGGGGCCGATGGTGATCAAAAAAATTTACAATAACAATATTCTGCTGGTGGAGGATGAGCGTCAGCTGGAGATGATTCTGATCGGCCGAGGGATTGCTTTCCAGAAAAAGGTGGGGGATCCGATCGCAGAGGACAGGGCTGAGAAACGCTTTGTCATCGACTCACCAGAGCTGACTTCTCGTTTTGCCGAGCTGGTAAAAGAAGTGCCAGTGAATCATCTGGAGTTGGCCTGCCGCATCATTGAGGACGCACAAGAGGGATTGGATGTAAAATTCAGCGACGCGATTTATATAGGACTTTCGGATCACATTAGCTATGCCCTTTACCGATATAAACAGAATCTTCCTTTGAAAAATAATCTTCTGTGGGAGATTCGCCGGTTTTATCCTCGCGAATACGAACAGGCGAAAAAGGCGCTGAAAACCATTGCCTATTACGAGAACGTGTATCTGCCGGAGGATGAGGCGGGTTATATTGCCCTGCATTTTGTCAACGCCACCCAGGAGGGGGAGGAAATGCAGACCACGATCATGGTGACGGAGACGGTGCAGGATCTGCTGCAGATTATACAAATTCATTTTAATACGCATCTGGATGAAAATACATTAAGCTACGAAAGGTTAATTACGCATCTGCGCTATTTTATTCATCGTCTTTTTGTAGGGGAACTTGTAGAAAACGAAGACGATACGCTGTATGAACAAGTGAAGGCTGCTTACCCTCGTTCTTACAGGTGCGTGGAGAAAATTTGCGAATATATGCATCTAAAGTTTCATGCGCAGATTACGCGAGAAGAAAAAATGTATTTGATGCTGCATATCAGCCGTGTAACAGACAGGAAAAATTGAAAAATCGGATTGTAACCGCATAAGGCGGGCAAGACCAGACAAGATACGCTGCATAGGGCAAGCTGTATTTTGCTGGTCTTTTTTATGGAATGAGCCGTTTCGGACGGCGGCCGACGGGGCGATATCCAAGCGCGCGGGCCTTCCCGGCAGCCGGACGTAAGCAATAAAGAAAGAGAGGTAAGAGGATGAGTTACGAGAAGATGGCCCAGGATATTCTTGGGTGTATAGGAGGAATCGAAAATATTTCTTTTATGACGCACTGCGCCACCAGACTGCGCCTGAATTTTAAGGATGAGACTAAGGTGGATTTGGAGAAGGTCAAGAAGGTGGAGGGAGTAATTGGAGCGGTAAAGAAGGGAGGACAATACCAGATTATCATTGGAACCGATGTTGCCCAGGTCATGAATGAGATAAATAAACGGGGCAAGATTACCGGGGAAGACAGCGGGCAGGAGAAGAAGGAGAGCCTGGTCAACCGAATCATGAGCGCAATCGCCGGAATCTTTACACCGATTATACCGGCGCTGATTGCCGGAGGTATGGTGAAGGCGGTGCTGACGCTGCTTACCTTTTTTAAGATAGTGGATTCGGCTTCCCAAACCTATTATATGATCAATTTTATAGCGGATACGCCGTTTTATTTTTTGCCGGTACTGGTGGCAGTTTCTACAGCGTCTAAATTGAAATGCAATATGTACCTGGCTGCAGTCATCGGCGCGGCTTTGCTGCATCCGAATTTTACCGCTCTGGTTAGCGCGGCTGAACCAGTGCGTTTTATCGGACTGCCGGTAACGCTGATTTCCTACGGCTCCAGCGTTATCCCCAGCATCCTGGCAATTTGGCTCATGTCAGTGGTAGAGCCCTTTGCGGATAAGATTTCGCCCAAACCCATCAAGTTTTTATCGAAGCCCTTGCTCACGGTGATTATCGTGGCACCGATTACCTTTATTGTATTGGGGCCGTTGGGTTATACCGTCGGCAGTGCATTGGCTGTGGCGGCAGATTTCCTGAACCAGAATGTGGGCTGGCTGGTGCCTACGCTGATGGGCGCTTTTATGCCGCTGCTCGTTATGACAGGCATGCATTGGAGTTTTACCCCTGTCATTGTGCAGTCGTATGCCAGTTACAACTATGAGGCTATTATGGGGCCTGGCAGTTTTGTATCCAATATCTGCCAGGGCGCTGCATCCCTGGCGGTAGCTTTAAAAACGAAGAACAAGGAAATGCGTCAGATTGCAACCTCTGCCGGCATCACAGCTCTGCTGGGCGTTACGGAGCCGGCCATGTTCGGCGTAACGCTGAAGCTTAAAAAACCTTTGTATGCCGTAATGATTGGCGGTGCCTGCGGCGGTCTCTATGCCGGCCTAAATGGAGTTGTGCGCTATACCTCTGGTACGCCCGGTCTGGCCTCTTTCGCTGTATTTATCGGTGAAAATCCCATGAATATTGTTCATGCTTTTATTTCTGTAGGGATCGGCGCTGTGATTACCTTTGTCCTGACATTGATTTTTGGTTTTGAGGATGAGGCTGCCACGATGAAGCCTGCGCAGAAAGAGGCGGAATCCTTGGTGCAGAAGATCGAAGTGGAAAGTCCAGTGGACGGAAAGCTGGAACCCCTGGCTGAGGTGCAGGATGAAACGCTGGCCTCCGGGATTCTGGGAAAGGGAGCGGCGGTTGTCCCTGAGAACGGACGTGTAATCTCCCCGGTAAATGGTCGGATCACCAGTGTATTTCCAACCGGCCATGCGGTAGGCATCGTAGATGAAAATGGGCTGGAGCTTCTGATTCATATTGGAATTGATACCGTAAAATTAGATGGAAAACATTTTACGGCGCATGTTAAAGACGGTGATATGGTGAAAAAGGGAGATCTTTTAGTGGAATTTGATCGCAAGGCAGTGGAGGCTGAGGGATATGATCCGGTTGTCACCGTACTGGTCACCAACAGCCAGGAGTTTTTGGACGTAATTCCTGCTGAGTCTGGCACGGTGAAAGCGGGGCAGCGGATGTTCACTGTAGTGTGAGCGTCGAGGAGGTTAAATGAAATTTCCTGAGAATTTTATGTGGGGCGGAGCCATGGCGGCCAATCAGTGCGAGGGCGCCTGGCAGACGGACGGAAAGGGTGTTTCCATAGTAGATCTTCTGCCCAGCGCTGCGGGCGGGCGTTGGGATATGCTGTATCATCCGGAGAAGTATCTGGATCAGGAACTGCCCTATTACCCGAGCCATAAGGCCATCGATTTTTATCACCGCTATCCGGAGGATATTAAGCTGTTAGCCGGAATGGGACTGCGTGCCTTGCGTATTTCTATCAGCTGGCCTCGGATCTATCCCCATGGAGACGATGCAGAGCCGAATGAAAAGGGACTGGCTTTCTATGACCGTCTGCTGGATGAGTGCCTGCGTTATCATATGGAGCCGGTGGTGACGCTGTGTCATTTTGATACGCCTTGGGAGCTGATAAAAAAATATGGCGGCTGGAAGAACCGGAGAGCGATTGACGCCTATGTTCGCTACTGCCGCACGGTTTTTGCGCGTTATAAGGGAAAGGTTCGCTATTGGATTACTTTCAATGAAATCAATATGCTGACGCACATTCCCTTCCTGGGCGGAGGTCTTTTGCTGGAGGGGGAAGAAAATCGCCGGCAAGTAATTTATCAGGCAGCCCACCATCAGCTGGTGGCCAGCGCCATGGCAGTCCGGCTGGCTCATGAAACGGACCCGCTGAATCAGGTGGGCTGCATGCTGGCGGCGGGAAGTTTTTATCCCTACAGCTGCAGGCCGGAGGATGTGATGGAGAGTGTGGAGAAAAACCACGAAAATTATCTGTTCATTGATGTACAGGCCAGGGGATCGTATCCGAGTTATGCCCGAAGGCTTTTTGCCGAAAACGGGGTGAAGCTGCTGACAGAGCCTGGAGACAGAGAACTTCTCCAGAATAATACGGTGGACTATGTTGCATTCAGTTACTATTCTTCTCGCCTTGCCGGAACAGGAGAGGCGCGGAAAAATATAGCGGACGGCAATGCGGTGACCACCCTGCGCAATCCGTATCTGGATATTACAGACTGGGGGCGCCAGATTGATCCGATTGGTCTTCGCATTACAATGAATGATCTTTATGATCGATATCAGAAGCCCTTGTTTGTTGTGGAAAATGGGCTGGGATGCGCCGATTATCCGCAAGAGGACGGAACGATTCAAGACGATTACCGCATCGATTATACCAGGCGGCATATTGAGGAGCTGGGCGAGGCTATAAAAGATGGAGTGGAGTGCATGGGCTATCTGACCTGGGGTATCATTGATCTGGTCAGCGCCGGAGGCGGCGAAATGTCAAAACGCTACGGCTTTGTCTATGTGGATTGCGATGATGAGGGGAAAGGAACCCTGGAGCGAAAGAAAAAGAAATCCTTTGACTGGTATCGCGAGGTAATTGCCAGCAATGGAGAGAAATTATCCTGAGAGTAAAGAGGAAGGCAGCCATTTCCCAAACCGGGCATGACTGCCTTTTTTAGCTGAAAACCGATGCGGATTCGCTTAAAAGTGCGTTTCGCAGTTCGCCGGGGCGCATTCCTCTTTTGCCGCCGCAGTTTCTTCGAGGGCCGCCACCTGCTCCTGCAGCCGGCTGAGCTCCTTGTAGCAGTAAAGAATAATATCCCGGCGGGTGATGATGCCGATGAATTTCTCCTGGTCGTCGACCACGGGGACGAAATTCTGGCCGGCCGCCCTCTCGATCAGGTCCTCCATCCTGGCTCTGGCGTGGACGGAGTGGACGGGACGGCCCTTGGGAATATCGGTTACAAAGATGCTTTCTGCTTCTTTTAAATCCAGGTCATATTCCTTTTTGACCACGCGCAGGATATCCCCCTCGGCCAGGGTACCCACGTAGCGGCCTTCCCGGTCTAAGATCGGAACGGCCGTGTAGCCGTGGTAATCCATCTTTTCGATGGCTTGCCGCAGGGTAAAATCGTCGTAAATATAGTCCACCTCGCTTTTGGGTGTCAGGAAAAACAATATATTCATAAAGACAGCTCCTTATGTAGTAATGAGATGTTGGTCTTGCTCCACTTCAGTATACTTCATTACGGGCGGCAGGTCAAAACAATTGAGGGAATTCATAAAAAATTAAGGGATATGGTGCGGCGCTGCCTTGAAGCGGGGACGGATATCTGCTATGCTGAAAAGCAGAAGAAAGGCGGGAGAAAAATGGAAGGGAGAAAAATGGCTGGACAGGAAGGCTGCGAATACTGCAGCAATTATGTATACGATGAAGAGTATGAGTGCTACGTGTGCGACAGGGCTCTGGATGAGGACGAGATGGTGCGTTTCCTCCAGGGAAGGACGACGGGCTGCCCGTATTTCCGTTTCGACGAGGAATACCAGATTGTGCGCCGACAGATTTAAGGAGAGGAAAGCCTTGCTCTGCGCAGGATGGTACGGATACAAGCAAGGTGTTACGGATGCAGACAAGATTAGGGCTGCCGCAATTGCGGCAGCCCATTGGTTTTCGTTCTCTCTGCTTTCGTTCTCTCTGTGCCGAGAGCCTGTCCCTCCTAAGAAGGCTCAGACTGAGAAGGCTCAGATCTTGTCGTTGGAGCCCAGCACGTCTACGATCTTGTGCATAACCAGCTTCTTGATGTTCTCGCGGGCGGGCTTCAGATACTGACGAGGATCGAAGTGAGAAGGGTTCTCGTCGAAGTACTGGCGGATCGTGCCGGTCATAGCCAGACGCAGGTCGGAGTCGATGTTGATCTTGCAGACCGATCTTCTGGCTGCCTCACGCAGCTGCTCCTCCGGGATACCTACGGCATCGGGCATCTTGCCGCCGTGCTCGTTGATCATCTTCACATACTCCTGGGGTACGGAAGAAGAGCCGTGCAGAACGATGGGGAAGCCGGGCAGTCTCTTGGAAACCTCCTCCAGGATATCGAAGCGCAGGGGCGGAGGAACCAGCTCGCCCTTCTCATTGCGGGTGCACTGAGCGGCGGTGAACTTGTAAGCGCCGTGGGAGGTGCCGATGGCGATAGCCAGGGAATCGCAGCCGGTGCGGGTCACGAATTCCTCAACCTCCTCGGGACGGGTATAATGGGACTCCTCAGCGGAAACCTTTACGTCATCCTCGATGCCGGCCAGAGCGCCCAGCTCAGCCTCGACCACTACGCCGTGGGCATGCGCATACTCTACGACCTGCTTGGTCAGGGCGATGTTCTCCTCGAAGGGCTTGGAGGAGGCGTCGATCATAACGGAGGTAAAGCCGTCGTCGATGCAGGACTTGCAGATTTCAAAGCTGTCGCCATGGTCCAGGTGCAGGACGATGGGCAGGCCGGTTTCAATAACGGCAGCCTCTACCAGCTTAACCAGATAGGTACGGTTTGCATAGGCGCGGGCGCCCTTGGAAACCTGCAGGATTACGGGAGAATTGCACTCCTTTGCAGCTTCGGTGATACCCTGGATAATCTCCATGTTGTTGACGTTGAAAGCGCCGATGGCATAGCCGCCATTGTAGGCTTTCTGGAACATTTCGGTTGAAGTAACTAAGGGCATTTGTTTTTCCACCTTTCTTGGTATTTTGGGGTGGCGGATGGGGATTTCCCCCTGCCGCCTTCCCCTTCATTATACCATAAGAATTTCATCTGTATAGAAGATTTTTGCTGTAGAGGAAGAAAAAATCCAGTGCGGACCGTATTTCAGCCTTTCTTTTGTCTTCCGTCACAAGCCGGCCAGGCGGCAGAGGGAGGCGATGGCGATGCAGAGAACCGCTCCCGCCAGGGTGGGAATCGCGGCGGCAAGGAGGGTCCAGCGCAGGCTCCCGGTTTCCTTCTTGATTGTCAGGCAGGTGGTGGAGCAGGGCCAGTGGAACAGGCAGAAGGTCATGGTGCACAGGGCGGTGGTGAGGGTCCAGCCATTGGCGGTGAGGATGGAGCGAAGGCTCTCCAGGCTGTCGTAGTCGGTCAGGGTGCCGGCAGAGAGGTAGCACATCAGGATGATGGGCAGTACGATCTCATTGGCAGGCCAGCCCAGGATAAAAGCGGCCAGGATTACCCCGTCCATCCCCATCAGCCGCCCGAGGGGATCGAGGGCCAGACAGAGGTGGGAGAGAAGGGTGCTTCCGTCCACCCAGATATGTGCCAGGGCCCAGATTAAAAGGCCTGCGGGAATGGCAATCATAACGGCCCGCCCCAGGACGAACAGGGTGCGGTCCAGGACGGAACGGATCAGCACCCGCAGAAACTGGGGACGGCGATAAGGCGGCAGCTCCAGGGTAAAGGCCGAGGGCGTTCCCTTTAACAGGGTATGGGACAGCAGGGAGGATACGGCAAAGGTCATCAGGATGCTGAGAAGGATCAGTCCCGTCATGGCGGCGGCGGATAAGAGGGAGTGGGAAAGTCCGCCTCCCAGGCCGACGACAAACATGGAAAGCAGGGCCAGCAGGGTGGGAAAACGACCGTTGCAGGGGACAAAGGAGTTTGTCAGGATGGCAATCAGTCTCTCCCGCCCGGAGTCGATGATCCGGCAGCCGGTGACGCCGCAGGCATTGCAGCCAAAGCCCATGCACATGGTCAGGGCCTGTTTGCCGCAGGCACGGCACCGCTTAAAGCAGGGATCCAGGTTATAGGCGATGCGGGGCAGGTAGCCGAAATCTTCGAGAAGGGTAAAAAGGGGAAAGAAGATAGCCATCGGAGGGAGCATCACGGAGACCACCCAGGCGAGGACGCGGTACATTCCCTGAATCAGGAGGCCGGACAGCCAGGCGGGGGCGCCGGCGGCCTGGGCCAGATCCAATAGCTTGGCCTCGATTCCAAAGAGAAGGGACGAAAGCAGGGAGGAGGGATAGTTTGCCCCGCAGATCGTCAGCCAGAAGATGCCCAGGAGAAAGAGAAGCATCAGGGGGATGGCCGTTGCCGGACTGGTAAAGAGGCGATCCAGCCGCCTGTCCCGTCCCCGCCTGTTCTGACCGGAAGAGCGCACCACCTCGGCGGCAATTTTTTCCGCCTGGGAGATAAAAGCCAGGGAGGTTTCTTCGTCAAACGGCGGCGCATCGCTCTGCGGTGAACGGTTTTGCAAAGCCTTGCTCTGCGATGAGCCGTTCGTCTCTGCCGCCTTTAATGCTGTCTCCCCGGAGGCTTCTTCGGAGGAACCTTCCGGGAGCTCTTTGCCGGGGCGGGACGCCGAGGCTTTTTCGATTGCATCCAACAGGCGGTCGATTCCGTCCTTTCGCGCTGCGCTGGCGGAGACGACAGGGACGCCCAGAAGGAGGGAGAGGCGGGCAAAATCGATGGAGATTCCTTTGCGGGAGGCCTCGTCGCAGAGATTGACGCAGACGATGACCCGGCGGGTGATGGACAGAACCTGCAGAACCAGGTTCAGGCTGCGCTCCAGGCAGGTGGCGTCGCAGACTACCACGCAGGCGTCTGCCTGGCCGGAGCGGATAAAATCTCGGGCAATTTCTTCTTCGGCGGAATGGGCCAGCAGGGAGTAGGTTCCCGGCAGATCGATGATCGTATACTCCCGCCCCTTCCAGGAGACCATCCCCTGGGCGCAGGCCACGGTCTTCCCTGCCCAATTTCCGGTCGGTTAATATTAGTTACCGGTAAAACTTTATTATAAAAAAATGATCTGATAGTCCCGTGTTCTGCCATGACTTTTGCTGATACGGATTTCTGAGACAAAGGATCGCCAGAATTCTCTTTTCTCTTCATTGGTCATTTCGACATAAGCGGATTCAAAGTCGCTGTCTAAAATAGCCCGCAGATGGGAAAAGTCTTTTTCCTTTACTTCCTCTTCGGCCGGCAGGGATTCCAGTTGTGCTGTGAGCCGGGCCTTTTCAAGTTTATAGTTATCCAAGGAAATTCCTTCAGCTAAATATAAATCCAAAAGCCTGCGGATTCTTTTCTCTATCGCAGCTCGTTGTTTTCCTGCTTGATTGGAGGCCTTCACAATCCGGGACTGGTAATCGGATATATAAGCACTAATCTCGTCTCGCAAATGGGTCAAAAGATATTCTTCGATTCTGACTTCCCGGATTTCTCCGCCATTGTCACAAGCTTTCGTGGTCTTCTTTGTGCGTTTAAAATGCGAACATTCATAGGCGTAGTAACGGTATCGGTATCCACGGCTGGAAGAGACATTGATGTGTCTACCTGCCATTTTATAGTGGCAAGTGGCGCAGACCAGGAGCCCGGAAAAAATATAGGGATAACGTTGGTTGGATTTAATGTTCTTTGATAGATTGCGCTGCACGGCGTCAAAAACTTCTTGGCTGACGCAGGGCTCACAGAAAGCAGTATTGTCTCGCTTTTTTCCAATATATGTTTCATTTTTTAGCATCACTTTGAGCCCCTGGATGGACAGGACAATGCCGTGTACATCGTATAGCCTCCGCACCGTCCTATTCAAACTCCCAGAACTGATGTAAAAAGAAAATATATCGGCAGGTATATGAGCTGTTTCCGGATTGAGTACCAAGTGCTTATCCTTAATCATGTATCCAATCGGAACTTTGCCGGAGACCACTTCGCCGTTGGCAATCTTACTGCGGAACACAGAACGGACTCGCTCCGCACCGGTTTGTGCCTCCAGCTCTGCTATCATCATGCTCTGAGCCACAAACATGCGTCCAAAGGCTGTCTTTGTTTCAAACTGCGGCTGTTCGATGGCAACCCAGCTGACTCCGTGCTTTTCCAGGATAGCCTGGGTATTCAGGTAGTGCCGCAGATTGCGAAACCAGCGGTCAAGACGCTGGAAGAGGATCAACTGTACTTTACCAGTCTTTACATCTTCGTCTAACATTCGCTGCAGTTCATCCCGATCCAGCTTCTGCCCGGACACGCCGTCATCGATGTAGACTTTGTTCAGGACTATGTCGTCGTGGCTGTCGATATATCGGCGGCCGAGTTCTTCCTGGTTACGGATGGAGTCACCGAAAGCGGCCTGCTCATCGCTGCTGACACGAATATAGATATCGGCATAGGTAATGCCGGCAGGGGAGGAGGAAGGCAAAGAGGACATAGAGTGTCTCCTTTCTACGTTTGACAAATCGTTTATTCTGGCTTATAATATACTTACCAAGAGAGCCGATGACTAGATCAAACCTAGCCGCCGGCGGGTAGTATGCTAAAAATAGCGCCCTACTTTACCAGAGCGGGGGCGCTATTTTTTGCGTTTTGTAACAGTTACAACAAGAGTTATAACAGCGCATAGCATAATTACAAACTGAAACAGTTCAGAATATGTAACCATTGGCACCAGCCCCTTTCGTAAAAACGTCCGGCAGCTGGAATAATCGCCCCATCGGCTCCCCTGGTAAGTATATTATGGTGTCAAGGTGCTTTAAAAATCATCTCTCATGCTCAGCAGTCCCACCGTCGGCTCCAGCAGTAAGATATCATCGCCTACACGGACATACTGACCGTACTTCTGGCGATAGCCTTCAATAGCCATGCATAAAAATTCTTCTGTCACGCCCAGATAGTCCGCGATCTCTTCCTGTGATCGGAGACCTCGGCGCAGAGCTGCGGCGATCATGTGCAGATCGGCGCGGCGATGTGCGGCCAACATGCGGGCTTTGCGCTCCTGGCGGCGGTTCTGTGCGGATTCCATGTAAATGATGTTGCCGGCAGTCAAATCGTGGTGAGCTATTTCCTCCTCCAGAACGCATGCAGCAGCAGTGCTATTCGGTAGCTTTTTGCTCAAGGCGATTATTCCATCGCAATACAGCCCCTGTATCCGGTCGCTCTCAAAATCCCAATCGATCACATCAATTCCCTTGTCAGCGGCGGTCTGCCGCAACTGTTCAAAATCCTTCAATAATATCATCTCCTCCTGATTATCATAGCAGTAAAGCTGTCCGAAAATCAGGACTTTCTTTTGCCGCGGACAAATTCAGCAAAATTGTAGATTTCTTTAAGTTCGTCCTCGGTATAGTCGTCGCCGTCGAAGTGGGCGGCAAGGGTGCTGGGGGTTTTTGGAGGATTTTGTTTATCGTCAAAATCATTTAAAGATAAGCCTAGAACCTTTGCTATTGCTTTTAATGTTTCCAGCTTAGGATCCTTAGTTGCCCCACTTAAAATCTTGTTCAGAGTACCGACGGGAACACCGGATTTTTCGGAGAGCTCTTCAGTTGTTAAGTTCATTTTCTTTTTGTATTCAGCAATTATTTCTAATCCCATCGTTTGTCTCCTCTTCTTATTATAGAAAAATTTTACCACCATTTATAAATGAGGTCAAGAATATTTTTCCGTTAACGGTAAAAAACTATTGACATTAACCGTTAAAGGGTGTATCATAAATAAAAATTAACCGTTAACGGTAGAAAGGAGAGGCTCATGTATAGTTTTTTGGGTTCTTCCAAGTTTATGGTGGATAGCCCTAAATCAGCCCCCTTTTTACTGCTCCCAAAATGTCCTCAAATGCCGCCCCATAATCCTTAATAACGCTCTGATTCCAGTGCGTCATGTGGTCAAAATCTGTTTTGGGTGTTTCAGCCTTTCTCCCTGCTGACAAGAGTACCTTGCCACGGAGAATATCAAAATCGTAGCCCCGTCCATTATCAGATATGGAGCGTATGACGCTGTTAAGCCCCTCGACAAAGGCATTGGTATATGGAGCGTCAAAGTAGTTGAAAATAGGTTTCCGGTGTCTCCTTACGGTAGATGCCAGCATCCACCAACCATTAAAGTCTGAGTCGTTTGCTGGAATACTGCGTTGCCATTCCCGAAACGCTTTTTCGGCTTCACGGCGAGTAGAACAGTCATATATCCGGTAGAATGATTCTTTGTCTGAACGTAGAAGCCCATATCATTATCATTCTGTTTGAAGTCGGTAACTTCAAACTCCGGGAGGTCGAGCATTTTTTCCATGAGAGGATTGCTCATTCAGTCTCCTCACTGGAGGGCTTATTTTTTTTGCGCCTTTTTTTGCTCCTCCTGCTCTTTTTTTAGCTGTTCAATACCAAGGCGGATTAACTCTAATGTTGCAGCGGAACGGCTAGGATAGCGATTTTCAAAACGAAAATCATCAATCTCTTTAAGCAATTCCTCATCAACTATGACTGTATAGCGTGGCTTTTCTGTTGGCATCAATACCACCTCCTTACAGTTCATATTATGCACAGGTTCATACGTTCTGTCAAGCAGAACTTTTTGCAAAAACCACTTGACAGGTTCAGAACCTATGAACTATAATACGGTTAGGTTCAGAAGTTCAGACCCAAAGAAAGGAGGTGTCTCTGCATGGCTACTGAATTGAAAAGAATGACGTTTGTTGTTACCCCAGAAATGGAAGAACCGCTTAATTCAATTAAAAGGGAGATGTTTTATAACCGTACACAATCTGACATGATACGTGAACTTGTGTCAGCTGGAGTACGAGCAATCAAGGCTGAAAAAGCGGCAAAAGAAAACAGGTGCGAGAGGGCGTCCTGAGACGCCCATCCACCACGAAGTTGGAATACCCGTTTTTTGCGAGGAGAGATGGTAAGAGCCGGAATATCTATCTCGTCTTTATCTAAAGATATTGGAGTGTCTGAAAAAACATTGCGAAACAAATTGAAAGGCGAAACAGATTTCACTTGGCCAGAAGCCACTGCAATAAGAAAAATCGTAAATCCAAATATGAGCATGGAGGAGCTATTTGTAACTGACGAACAAAGGAATAAGAAGGAGGTGGGGTGAATCACATATATTTCTAAGCATAAATTTTAGAAGGAGGTGATGAGTATGTGGATAAGTAAAAAGAAAATGAAACGAATCTTTGATGAGGCAGAAAAAAACAATTTTAGAATCTTCCTTTTAGAGCAAAAAGTTGCTCGTCTGGAGAGCCTTTTAGAAAAAGAGATAAAAGACTCAGAAGACGAGCTTGCAAATTTCATCAATGATTATCTTTCAGATAGTTAGAAACAAATTCATCAAGAGAATAGTCAGAATCGTTAAGCAAATTGTGAAGACGGAAAATTTTGCTACAAAGGAGATCAAAATCCTGGCCATCGCTGAGGGCAGTATATTCATGGATAGAATAAGTTTTGGAATCCTTTATATGGATAAAAATATCAACATCTGTGAACCGAACAAACTCTTTAGCAAGAATGCCGACAGCCAAAACAGCATTTTTGATTTCACAGTAATAGGATTCTTTTAAGGACAGTCTAGGAAACCAGGATTCGATAAGCTCATTTTTTACCGGTGACCAGGTTATGAGTCCTTGTTTGGTTTGGTCTATCAAACGGTCAATAAATGCTACAGATTGCGAGATTGTCATTATGAGTCCTCCTTTTTGCCAAAACGCGAAATTAAATAATCTAAATCCCGAATAACCTCAGCAACATCAATTGCGTTGGGAGCTTTGTTTATTTTTTTTAATAGACGCTTGATTAAGCGATGGTCTTTAAAGTAAAGAATGTGGCGAAACGAAAATTCGCAATCATAGAGCAATCGACGCAGCTTACTAATTGTTTTTTGGGAGAGAGGATCGCCTTCTTGGAGAGCTTCGCATAGAGCCATTAGATTGGCTTTAGTTGCGACATGGGTGCGATTGTATTCCAATCTTTGATAAATAATGGTTTGACGAAGCGTCTCTGATCGCCAAAGCAAAACTATGGACAAAACAAAACTAAATATTCCAGTTATGTCAGCAACAGTGGATATCCAACTAGGTATAAGTATCACCGCCTTTTCGCCTAAATATTACCATAAATGATAAAAAAATACAAGATGGAATGGAAGCGGGAAGCAAGAATCAAAGCAAGTCGGACAATCCATAAGGAATAAACTGAATTATCAAAGTAAAGGAGGATACATATGGGAAGAATTACAGCGATTGTGGAAAGCGTCAACGAACCTGACATGAACAAAGTATTTGAGGCGCTTGCCCGGATCATTGGCCGACGCGAAGGCGTCGAAATCAAGGTACTCGATGTGCGCAAAAGGAAACCTGGTGATCCGCCGGGGATGTTTGTGGAAAAGAAGGGCGGTTGAACCGCCCATGATGGACAAGCAGGTATTGAAGGGAGGAAAAAGACATTGGAACCAAAAAGAACCGGTTGCCTGCTGGCCCTGGTCATCCTGGCCATCATCATCGGCATCTGCGTCCACGGCCTTAGGGCGCAGGCCGCGGAGCCCACAGTGACAGGATACCAGCATCTGGCCGGAGTGGACGAGCGCCTGATCTGGGAGCTGCCGGACAAGCCCAAGGAGTCGGAGCTGATAAGCCTGGGTGTCTGGAAGATTACATACTACTGCTGTGAGCCGTACGAGCATATCTGCGGGGACGGAGACGGCCTGACAGCCACCGGCATACCGGTCGCCCCTGGTATCGTTGCAGTTGATCCGGAGGTCATCCCGTATGGGACTACGGTCGTGATCGACGACGAGGAGTATCTGGCGGCGGATTGCGGCGGGGGGATCAAGGGCGATCGGATAGATATCGCAGTCTCCACGCACCAGGAGGCCCTGGAGCTTGGAGTACAGTATAAGGAGGTGTTTATAAGCAATGATTAAGCCGTATACGATAGAGCAGGTCAAGGACGGAGAGACACGTCTGGTCATGAATGTATCGAAGCTGCACGGATACTTGGAGGAGGTAGTGAAACAGTGGCGTGTAAGTGGGAATCGCATTTGTTTTGATGAAATGAATGAGGTTGTGAAATTCCTGGACAAGATCATGGAGGTGGGACAGTGATATCAGTATGGGAGGTTTTACTGATTTTCGGCTGCGGATACATATGCCGCCTGGCCCAGGAAATCTTGAAAGAAGGAGGTAAGAAAACTTGGTAGAGATACTGGAAATTCAGGGAGAAGAAATATTAGATGAAGCAGTAATAAGGTGCAACGAAGCTACCCGCATCCTTACGAACCCTGGGGAAAATGGAGTAATAAGCACTTACGATATGCTTACGGCGTGTTTGGCTGCGCGCATGATCGCACATGCATTCGAGGACAGGGCGGAGGCCGCTTGGAAAATATCTGAGGATATTTTTAACTCACTATGGCCGCATCTAAAGAAATGAGCGCCGGCAGGGCGGCAACCCAAGTCCGGCGCAAAAGAAAATCTACACTACTATCTTAAAGCATGGGAGGAGAAAAAACAAGTGGGAATCAAGATCAACAAGCTTGAAATCGAGAACGTGAAGCGGATCAAGGCTGTCAAGGTCGAGCCGACAGCCAATGGGCTGACCATCATCGGAGGGAATAACAACCAAGGGAAAACCTCTGTACTGGACGCCATTGCCTGGGCCCTGGGCGGGGACCGGTACCGGCCGTCCCAGGCCCAGCGGGAAGGGTCCAGTATACCGCCTTACCTACACATTGTCATGGACAACGGCATAGTGGTGGAGCGTAAGGGGAAAAACAGCGACTTGAAGGTCACTGATCCGAGTGGCGTGAAGGCCGGCCAGCAGCTGCTCAATGAGTTTGTAGAGCAGCTTGCCCTGGACCTGCCCCGCTTTATGGAGGCGTCAGAGAAGGAAAAGGCACAGACCCTCCTGCGGATCATCGGCGTGGGGGACCGGCTGGAACAGCTGGAACAGGAGGAGAAATCCCTATACAACGAAAGATTGGCGATCGGCCAGATCGCCGACCGGAAGAAAAAGTTTGCAGACGAGCAGCCGTACTATCCGGATGCGCCAAAAGAGCCGGTATCACCTTCGGAGTTGATCCGCCGGCAGCAGGACATCCTGGCAAGGAATGGGGAGAACCAGCGCAAGCGTGCCCGGCTCCATGAACTGGAACAGAAGGCCCAGCGGATCATGGAGGAGCTGCGGGACCTCCTGCAGCAGCAGAAAGCAGTAGAAGCAGACCTGGCGGTTGCCCGCAAATCGGCAGAAAACCTGCAGGATGAATCCACGGCAGAGCTGGAGGCCAGCATTGCCAACATCGAGGAGATCAACCGCAAGGTCCGTGCAAACCTGGACAAAGATAAGGCGGAGACAGACGCCCAGGATTACAAAGACCAATATAACGCCCTGACCGGCAAGATCGAAGCGGCCCGGAAGGCTAAGACCGACCTGCTGTCCAGTGCAAAGATGCCTCTGCCCGGCCTGTCTGTAGAGGACGGCGAGCTGGTCTACCAGGGCCAGAAGTGGGACAACATGTCCGGGTCAGACCGGCTCAAAGTGGCAACGGCAGTCGTCCGGGAGCTGAACCCGAAATGCGGCTTTGTGCTCCTGGACAAGCTGGAGCAGATGGACCTGCAGACGCTGCAGGAGTTTGGCCGGTGGCTGGAGGCAGAGGGGCTGCAGGCTATCGCTACGCGAGTATCGACCGGCGGGGAGTGCTCGATCATCATTGAGGACGGATATGTGGCTGGCCAGGAAGCGCCGGCAGTAGGTACGGTAAAGAAATGGTCTACTGATTTTTAAAGAGGAGGAGTAAAAAAATATGAACATTACACGAGGGCGCATTGGCGGCGCAAAAAAGATCGTGGTCTATGGCCCAGAGGGGATAGGCAAGTCTACCTTTGCCTCTTGTTTCCCAGACCCTGTCTTCATCGATACAGAAGGGAGTACCAAGGACATGGATGTGGCCAGGTTTGACAAGGCATCTTCTTGGGAAATGCTCCTGCAGCAGGTGAAGTATGTTATTGCCCATCCGGAGGTGTGCAGGACATTGGTGATAGACACGGCGGACTGGGCTGAACAGCTGGAGATCGAATCCCTTTGTGCCCAAAAAGGGTGGACAGGCCTGGAAGACGCCGGCTATGGCAAGGGATATACCTATAGCACGGAAACTTTTGGGCGTTTTTTGAACAGCCTGGAAGATGTCATCCGGAAAGGAATCCATGTGGTCATGACAGCCCACGCGCAGCTGCGCAAAGTAGAACTGCCGGAAGAAATGGGGGCCTATGACCATTGGGAGATGAAAACCAGCAAGAAGGTAGCCCCGATGATCCGCGAATGGGCGGATGCCGTGTTTTTTGCAAACTACAAGACCCGTGTCATCGAGGTGGACAAGAAGAAAAAAGCCCAGGGCGGGCAGCGGGTCATGTATACCACCCATACCCCGTT
This sequence comes from uncultured Lachnospiraceae bacterium, assembly GCA_944383835.1. Taxonomy (GTDB): domain Bacteria; phylum Bacillota; class Clostridia; order Lachnospirales; family Lachnospiraceae; genus RGIG7193. Next base: position 35,732 of record CALWRE010000204.1, read on the forward strand.
TTGGGATGCAAAGAATCGTTACGGGCTCCCGGAGGAGATGCCTTTTACGTATGACAGCATCCGCCATGTCATTGAAAAAGATATGGCTCCCCAAGCAGCGCCTGTAAACCAGGCAGCTGCAAGCCTTCAGAGGGATACTGAAAAGCCAGTTAAAACGGAACCGGCAAAGTTTATCCGGCAGGAGCCAGATACTTCCATGGATACCGCGCCAGCTGCCCCAGGGGAAAGCAGCGCCCCGGATCCTTTTACAGGAAACGGGCCGGAAAAGGGCAAAAGAGATCCGGATAAGCGGATCCCCAAGGCCTTGCGCGACTTGATGATCGCAGGGGATGTGGATGAATGGGATATCCAGGAAGTAGTCAACGACCGGCAGCCAGGGATTTTCCCCTTCGACATGCCTGTGCGGGACTACCCGCAGGATTTCATCAACGAATGGATTATCCCTAACTGGGCAAGGATTTTGGATTATATCAAAGAGATAAAAGAAAAAGAAGAAATACCATTCAATTAAAAATTTCAGGAGGATATAGATATGGCAATGAATGAAGAGATGAACCGCGAATACGACTGGGATGATGAGATCGAGAACCGGTCAGGGTTTGTTGATATCCCGGAAGGGGAGTATGAGTTTTTTGTAGACCATTATGAGAGGGCAAAGGTTGGCGGCGATGGCAAGTATGCCGGCCAGAATAAGGCGGTTGTCTACTGCAACATCCTTATGGAAAATGTGCCCCAGGACCAGGGCCCGCAGCTTAAGTCAAACCTGATCTTAAATAAGGCGTTCGACTGGAAACTGGCGCAGTTTTTTATCAGTATCGGCCTTATGAAGGACGAGGAGGGGGCCACCCTGAAAATGAACTGGAACCTTGTCGGAGGTACCCGCGGGCGCTGCCGCATTGAGCACAAGCCCAACCTGAACGATGCTACAAAAACGCATCCGGAGATCGTTGAGTTTTTAAAACCGCGGAAAGATAAGAAATGGGGCGCGGGTTTCTGATGGGAGCGATGGCTTTGCGGCCATACCAGGAAGAGGCTAAGGCCGCAGTATTTGAAAAATGGTCGGAGGGGACAAAGCACACCCTGCTGGTCCTCCCGACCGGGACCGGCAAAACGATTGTCTTTGCCGCTATCACAGAAACCTGCGTCCGCCATGGTGAACGCATCCTGATCCTGGCACACCGTGGTGAGCTGCTGGACCAGGCATCCGATAAGATCAAGAAGGCAACCGGTCTAAACTGTGCCGTTGAAAAAGCAGAACAGACTTGCCGGGGCTCTTTTTACCGTATTGTCGTGGGATCTGTCCAGACCCTGATGCGGGAACGGCGTTTATCGGGTTTCCCGAAAGATTACTTCCAGACGATCGTCGTTGACGAGGCCCACCACTGTATCTCTGACAGCTACCAGAAGGTGCTGCAGTATTTTTCGGGCGCCAAGGTGTTGGGGGTGACCGCAACGCCGGACCGTGGGGATATGCGTGACCTGGGTGAATATTTTGAAAATATCGCTTACGAGTATACACTGCCCAGGGCCATCAAAGAGGGATACCTTTCCCCGATCAAAGCACTGACAATCCCCCTAAAGATCGATATCAGCCAAGTGGGGATGCAAAGCGGCGATTTTAAAAGCGGGGAGTTGGGGACAGCACTGGACCCATACCTGGAACAGATCGCGGTGGAAATGGAAAAGCATTGCCGGGACCGGAAAACGGTGGTGTTCCTCCCCTTGGTCAAGACGAGCCAGAAATTCCGGGAGATCCTTTGCGCCCATGGGTTCCGGGCTGCAGAGGTCAATGGGAACAGCGAAGACCGGGCAGAAATCCTGGCAGCATTTGACCGTGGGGAGCATAACGTGCTGTGCAACTCTATGCTTTTAACGGAGGGATGGGACTGCCCGTCGGTGGATTGCGTTATCGTCCTCCGGCCCACTAAGGTGCGGAGCCTTTACTGCCAGATGGTAGGGCGCGGCACCCGGTTGTCCCCAGGGAAAGACCATCTTTTGCTTTTGGATTTTTTATGGATGACCGACCGGCATGAGCTTTGCCATCCGGCTGCCCTGATCTGCAGCAATCCCGAGGTTGCCCAGCAGATGACAAAGAACCTGGAGGATTCTGCAGGCGTTGCTATGGACATTGAGGAGGCAGCACGAGAGGCTTCTGAAGATGTACAGAGCCAGCGGGAAGAGGCGCTGGCGAAACGCCTGGCAGAGCAAAAATATAAAAAAAGCCGGCTTGTGGACCCGCTGCAGTGTGAAATGTCTATCCAAGCTCAAGACCTGTCGGATTATGTGCCGACTTTTGGTTGGGAGATGGCACCGCCGTCCGACCAGCAACTGAAAGCTTTGGTGAAAAACGATATCAATCCGGAAATGGTAGATAATGCCGGCAAGGCGTCCCTGTTGCTGGATCATCTGGCAAAACGCGGCGCCCTTGGCTTATCGAGCCCGAGGCAAATTCGGCAGTTAGAGCAGCGTGGCTTTCAGGATGTGGCATCGTGGAGCAGGGAGCAGGCAAAACGGCTGATCGACCGGATTGCGGCTAATGGCTGGCGTACGCCTAGGGATATCAATCCCCGGACATATGTCCCGCCGGCAGAGAAATCAGTGGAGTGGTAAAGAATGATGGAACGCAAAACAGACTTAAAAGAACTGTTACAATATATCGACCCGTCCCAGTGTTCCTACCAGGAGTGGGTCAATGTAGGGATGGCCCTTAAGCATGAGGGCTATAGCCCTGCAGACTGGGAATCCTGGAGTGCACGAGATCCTGGCCGGTACCATTCGGGGGAGTGCGGCCGCAAATGGAAAAGCTTTCAGGAAAACACTTCCGAGATCGTGACCGGCGGGACGATTTTCCAGATGGCTGTGCAGGGTGGGTTTGTTCCGATGTCCAACCAGGGATTGGACTGGGATGCTGAGATCACTGCGCCGGGCGTTATTGTGGCGCCGGGCTGGGTAGAAGGGCAGGAAGTCATGGAGCCAAAAAGCTGGCATCCCGGTAAAGAAGTGTCCAGATATATTGAAACGCTATTTGAGCCTGGTGAGGTGATCGGCTATGTAATGCAGTCCCGGCTGGACGAGGAAAAAAACAAGTACATCCCTAGGAACAAGGGGGTCTATACCCTGACTGCTGGGGAGGTGCTGGAGAAGCTCAGCAAGCACGGAGATGATTTGGGAGCCGCGCTGGGGGATTATGATCCGAAAGCGGGAGGTTGGATCCGATTTAATCCCTTAGATGGGAAAGATGTCCGAAACAGCAATGTAACGGAATACCGGTATGCCCTGGTAGAATCAGATGATCTGGAGATTGAAAAACAGAACACGATTATTCGAGAGCTGGAACTGCCGGTGGCGGTACTGATGTTTTCTGGCGGGAAAAGCATCCATGCCATTGTCCGGGTAGACGCGGCCGATTATAAAGAATATCAAAAAAGGGTGGAATATCTCTACCAAGTCTGTGAGAAAAATGGGCTCAAGGTAGACACCCAGAACAAGAACCCTTCCCGACTTTCCCGGTTGCCGGGATGTGTCCGGGGGGACAAGAAACAGTTTATCATCGACACCAATATTGTTGTACGGCGAATTAAATGATGCTCTATCCGGCAGATTATT